>DASRBA010000134.1:0-15453 GCA_035637895.1 Myxococcaceae bacterium | reverse complement strand
GGCTCGCAACGATTGATTCAGCTCAATCCCGTTCGAGCCTCTGAACAATAAGGAACCGAACAGGCGAACTCACCCCGCCCCCCCTGAAACTTGCGCAGTCCGTCTCGTCCAGGAACGTGTGTATGCCTAGCGCCTCGAGCTTCCTCTTCAACGCTCGCGCAGGCTCCGCGCTCGTGCTGCGCGCGTAGGAGATGAACACCCTGGACATGACTTCTGGAGCTTACGACCTACGATGCGATCGCCGGCCACACGGTTGCGCGTCTCCGCCCGTCCTCCACCCGCCGCGCCAGGAACGGTTTCGTGCCCCGCGCCTCGAACGCCTTCCGGTACGCCGCGAAGCTACCGCCCGCGCGCCAGGCGTCCATCACCGCCAGCCCCGCCTCCGGGCCGCACTGGGCCAGCATGTACTCCACCCACGCCCAGCGCGCGGAGGTGGGCCGCACCTCGGCGCGCCCGCGCAGCCCGCGCCGGAGCCGCTCCAGCTTCCGCTCGATCTCCGCGATACCCGCGAACGGCGATCCGTCCAGCGGCGTGTGCCGCTTCGCCACGAACGGCGCCACGCCCAGCGCCACCGGCAGCACCTTCGACAGCTCCGCCGTGAACCGGACCAGCTCGTCCAGGTCCGCGTCCTCCTCCAGCGGCAGCCCCACCATGTTGTAGACCTTCAGCCGCTCCATCCCCGCCTCCCGCCCCAGCCGCGCCGCCTGGAGGATCTGCTCCTCCGAGTGCTTCCGATCCACCAGGTCCCGCATCCGCTGCGACGCCCCGTCCGCCGCCACCGTCAGCACCTTCGCGCCCCCGCGCCGCAGCGCCGCCACGATCCGCGCGCTCAGCCGGTCCGCCCGCAGCGACGACACCCCCACCTCGCGCCCCGACTCCACGATGGTCTCCAGCAGGTCCGCGATGCGCGGGTGGTCCGTCACCGCCGCCCCCACCAGCCCCACCCTCCGCGCGCCCTCCGGGATCAACGACAGCACCCGCTCCGGCGGCACCGTGCGCATCCCGCCGTTCGTCGTCCTCCGCATCACGCAGTAGTGGCACCCGCGTGAGCACCCCCGCTCCGGCTCCACCAGGAACATCGACCGCAGCTCGGTGTTCGCGGTGACGATCTGCGACCGCGCCGGCAGCCGCTCGTCCTCCGCCTTGTGCACGTGGAAGCGATCGCCCCGACCGACCGCCGGCACCCGGAACCCCGGCACCGCCGCCAGCGACTCCAACGCCGACGCCCGCGAGGCCGCCCCCGAAACCTCCTCCACCAGCCGGTGCACCAGCTCCTCCGCCTCCCCCTGCACCAGCACGTCCACGAACGGCTCCAGCGGATCCGGGTTGGAGAACGTCAGCGGCCCTCCCGCCACCACCAGCGGATGCCCCTCCCCGCGCTCTTCGCGCAGAAGCGGCAGCCCGCACAGGTCCAGCATCTCCAGTACCCCGGCCAGCTCCAGCTCGTACGCCACCGAGAACGCGAGCACCGGGAAGCCCTGCACCGGCCGCTGCCGCTCGTACGTCAGCAGCGGCAACCGCCCGCGCCGATGCGCCTCGACGTCATCCGGCAGGAACGCCCGCTCCGCCGCCACCCCCGGGTGCCCATTGAGCTCCCGGTAGATCGTCTGGAACCCCAGCGAGCTCATCCCCACGTGGTACGGGCTGGGGTAGCAGAGCGCCACCGCCAGCGGCGCGTCCCGATACACCGTCCCCTGCTCGTCCCTCAGCCGAGCCTGGATCTGCTCGACGAACTGGCGCCGCGCGTCCATCCGTGGACCAACACTCTAGAACGCCACCTTCGCTCCGAACCGGATGGTCCTCGGCAGCTGGTAGGCGATCGGCCGCCGGAAGCTCGGGTTGGGGACCACGGCCTGCCCCGACGGTGAGACCACCCCCGGCAGGTCGTCCTCCGTGCACGGGGGGCACGTCAGCGGGCGCGCGTCGGAGAGCGCGAAGCGCTCGTCGACGGCGGTGACCGCCTGGAAGTCGAACAGGTTGAACGCGTCCAGCGTGGCGTGGAGCGTGAGCCCCGCCGGGAGCGACTGCACCAGCCCCAGGTGGAGGTCCACGCTGTGCACCCACGGCAGCCTCGGCCCGCTCCCGCGCGGCATCAGGAACACCGCCCCGTCCCCGTAGAACGGGTGCGCCCCCAGCGCGCTCGTCGGCGCGCCGCTCTCCCCCAGGTAGCTCCCGCCCACCGTCACCTTCGTCGTCCCGGACAGCGCGAATTCCTTCCCCGCGAACAGCTTCACCGAATGCGTGTGGTCGTCCGGCAACGTGCCGTTCCGGTTGTGCCAGGAGGTGAACGGTTCGAACACGCCGTCCTCGTTCCCCCGCAGCCACGACCAGGTGTAGCTGGCCTGCGCCATCCACTGGCCGCCGAACACCCGGTCCACCTGCACGGTGACGGCGTCGTAGTCGCGCACCGCCGGGTCCACCACCGACCCCATCCCGAAGCCGGGGTTGGCGATGAACACGCTGCTCCCCTCGTTGGTGCTGATCGCCCGCAGCGACCGCGCCAGCCGCCGCCGGGTGTAGCTGGCGCCGGCGCGCAGGTCGGGGATCACCTCGTACTCGGCGCCGGCGATCAGCTCGTCCACCGCGGTGGGCGACGCGCCGGCGTCCACCGGCGGGCGCGCGCTCCCGTACTGCTGGAGGTCGATCACGTTCGCCGGGTCGAAGCACGAGGGGTCCGGCGCCCCGGTCCCGGCAGTCGGGTTGGGCACCGCGCACCCGGGGCCGACGCGGTAGCGCGTGAGGAGGTAGCGCTCGCCGCCGAAGGCCCGCTGCACCAGGTCCAGCGGCACCGCCTGCACGTAGCGCGCGTAGCTGCCGTACAGCTTCGACCGCCCGTTGTTCAGCGGGTCCACCACCAGCCCCGCGCGCGGCGAGAACTGGTTCCACAGCGACAGCGCGGTCTGCCCGTCCGGCGCGGTGAGCACCTGCATGTTCCAGCGCAACCCCAGGTTGAGCTGCAGCAGCTCCACCAGGTGCCACGAGTCCTGCACGAACAGGCCGCCGCCCAGCGAGCTGGTCACCGACAGGTTCGCGCCCTCGCGCACCGGGCTGCCGTCCAGCCCCGGCCCCCCGTACGCGCGGAAGTCCTCCAGCGTCTGCTGCGGATTGCCCTCGCGCAGGATGGTGCCGCCCTCGAACGAGGAGTCCCGGTCCAGCCGCAGCCACTCCACCTCCGCGCCCGCCTTCGCCACGTGGTGCCCGAGGCTGTTCAAAAGGAACGTGGCCACCGCGCGCCCCTGCACGCGGTCCGCCAGGTCCCGCCGGTCCTCGCCGATGCTCCCGCCCGCGAATTCGGGCACCGGGCAGTGCCGCACGCCGGGCGCCTGCAAGACAAGCGCGTCGCGGCATGCGTTGGCGGCCACCGCGTTGAAGTCCAGCCCCGGCCCCGCTACCAGGTCATTCAGCCCGTGGTCGCCGCGGTACAGCACGCGCGCCGCCCGGTCCGCCGCGTCGCCCGGGCCCAGGCCCCCGACGGACGTCGACTGCCGGTACCACCCCACCGACGCATCCACCGTGAGCTGCCGGTCCCAGAACGCCGAAGACCCGCGCAGCACCAGCGCCCGCGCGTCCCCGCCGCTGCCGCGCTCCATCGCCTGCGTCGACGCCGGCTGCCAGCCCCAGGCCGAGCCCGTGAGCGGGTCATAGCCCAGCCCTTCGGACCTCCCCGACGAGGAAGGGATGCCCGCCAGCGTCAAGCTCACCGTCCGGTCCACGTCCGGAAGCCACGTCACCTTCGCCACGTACTGGAGCTGCCGCTGGTCCGCGAACCAGCTCCTCTCCGCGCCATCCACTTCTCGCGCGGCCTCCTCGCCCGTCGCCCCATCCGTCTCGTAGACCTCCAGCCCGCTGCCCGGGTCGGTGAGCAGCTGGTACTGGAAGACGCGGCGGGTGAGCTTGCGCCGCTCCAGCGCGCCCTGCACGCCCAGGAACAGCCAGAGCCGGTCCTTCAGCAGCGGCCCGGAGATCGCCGCGCCGGAGTCGCCCTGGTTCCAGAGCTGTTCGGACAGCCGCAGCGACGACAGCCGCGGGACCACCTCCGCGCGCCCGCCCTCCAGCCCGCCCGGCGCCCACTCGCCGAACACCGAACCGTGCCATTCGTTGGTGCCGGACCGCGCCTCCACCAGCAGCGTGCCCGACGCCGCCAGGCCGTCCTCGGCGTTCGTGCCGCCGGCGCGCACGTCCACCGCATCGACGAATTCCATGGAGAGCGGGAAGAGCAGCGCTCCCGAGGCCGGGTCCGTCACCGACAGCCCGTCCAGCCACACCCGCTTCTCCAGCGGGCTCCCGCCGGACAGCGCCAGCCCCAGCGGATCCGTGCGCGCGCGCGGCAGCGTCGCCGCCAGAAGCTCCAGCGAGCGGCCCGAGGCGAAGCGATCGCCGGTCCGCACCACCGCGGCCGTCTGCGCGAAGGCCGCCTCCACGCTCCCGCCGGTGGCGCCGCTGGTTCGATCCACGGACGGCGGGCGCGGCGCGGCTGAAGGGATCAGCTTGGGGGGCGACCCCACCGGCGCCAGCAGGGCGTTCACCGTCGCCGCGGCGCCCTTCTTCAGGGCGACGTCCTTCCGGATGTACGCCTGGTACCCCTCCCGCTCGACGCGCACCGAGTACGTCCCGGGAGGCAACGCCCCCACCCTCCAATCCCCAGCGCCGTCGGTGACGGCCATCAGATCCGCGGGGAGTCCGGGTGACTGCACCGTCACGTACGCGTCGGGGACGACCTGCTTCGTCGCCTCGTCCGTCACCGTGCCGTTGATGGAGGCGGTCCCCGTCTCCGCGCCATAGGCGAGGGAGAGGGCGCACCCCCAGAAGACCACACCTGGCAAACCCCTCCTCATCAGCGCGGGCAGGCTATCAGCGTCCCTGCCTCCTCGCATCAGCAGGGACCAGGCGAGTCTCCCCAAGCCGGCGTCACAGTTGGGCGACCGGGGCTCGATCCCCGGTCCGGAGGTAGCCTCATGACCGTCTTGAACGGGTGCTCCATTTCAGACTATGACGCGCCCTTCCTGACGTTCCGGAACCCGCTCAAGGGTGGCAGGTGTTTTTTCTGCTCACCCGCACAAGGGGCTGCTCGGCATGTTTGACTCGGTTCTGAACAAGGGTTTGAAGCCCAAGTCGCGCTTCGGCGCAGGCACCACCATCGCGATCCTTTTCCACGCCGGCGTCATCGGCGCGGTGGCGTGGATCACCACCGCTCCCGTGGACCTGGACCTCCCGGATACCGCGGTGACGTTCTACGCCGCCCCGCCGCCCCCTCCGCCCCCCCCGCCCCCGGCCAAGAAGCACCACGTCGAGCAGCAGAAGAAGATCAAGCCGAAGCCGGACGTCATCGTCCAGCCCACCATGATCCCCACCGAGAAGCCGCCCGAGGTGGAGCAGCCGCCGGATGAGCCCGAGAGCGACAACGACGAGGGCGTGGAGGGCGGCGTGGAAGGCGGCGTCGTCGGTGGCGTGGTGGGCGGCGTGCTGGGCGGCACCGTGGGCGGCACAGGGCAGGACGTGCTGGCGTTCGGCGAGGGCATGACCCGGCCCGAACGCGTCAGCGGCGCCGACCCGGTCTACACCCGCGAGGCGCTGGAGGCGCACGTCCAGGGGCTGATGATCGTCAAGTGCGTCATCTCCACCGACGGCAGCATCCACAACTGCCGCATCATCAAGCCGCTCCCGTTCATGGAGAAGGCGGTGCTCGACGCGCTCGCCACCCGCCGGTACAAGCCGGTGACCTTCCAGGGACGCCCCATCACCTGCGACTACGTCTTCAACATCAAGCTGGTGATGCCCAGCCGCTAGAGAAGTGAAGGACCGGGCTCGCGCATACCGGTTGACTCGCGGGCCCGTTTGGAATTGATCGCCGTTCGCCGTTTCTATCCAGTCCGAGGAACCATGCAATTCACACTGACTGAGATGTGGGGCCACATGGGGCTTTTCGCCCGTGGCATCGTGATCGTGATGGCCATCATGTCCGTGCTCTCCCTCGTCACGATGGCGGAGCGCTGGGTGGTGTTCTCCAGGTCCCGCTCCGAGTCGCGCAGCTTCGCGGAGAAGATGGGCGCCATCCTGGCCAAGGGCGATCTCAACACCGCCGCCTCCACCAACATGGGCAAGAACGTGGGCCACCTGGGCCGCGTCATCGGCGCCGGCCTGATGGCCTACCGGCTCTCCCCGGCCAACCGCGAGGTGGCGGTCGAATCGGTGGCGCGGGCGCTGGAGCGGCAGGCGCAGCGCGAGGTGCAGTCGCTCAAGCGCGGCCTGGGGCTCCTGGCCACGGTGGGCTCCACCGCTCCGTTCGTCGGCCTCCTCGGCACGGTGATGGGCATCATCACCGCGTTCCAGTCCATGGCGGCCTCCGGGTCCGGCGGCCTGGGCACGGTGTCCAGCGGCATCGCCGAAGCGCTCATCACCACCGCGTTCGGCCTCCTGGTCGCGATCCCCGCGGTGATGGCCTACAACTACCTGCAGGGCTGGGTGGACGCTCGCGCGATCGACATCTCCGAGTCCTCCAACGAGTTCCTGGACGTGGTCGCCAAGTCGATGGCGGGCACCCACCAGTAGCCGGTCCGTCGCGAGTCCAAGGAGACCACCACCATGGCAATGGGCGGGGGCAGTAAATCAGGCGCCATCAAGTCGGACATCAACGTCACGCCGCTGGTCGACGTGTGCCTGGTGCTCCTGATCATCTTCATGGTGGTGACCCCCATGCTCCAGCGCGGCAAGGACGTGAAGCTCCCCGCCGCCAAGGAGCCGAAGGAGAAGCCGAAGGAGAGGCCGGACCCGGTGATCGTCTCCATCACCCCGGACAAGCGGGTCTTCGTCGAGCAGGACGAGTTCGTGGGGGACGACGACCTGCGGCGGAAGCTGGCGCAGACCATCTCGGAGAACCCGGACAAGCCGATCCTGCTCAAGGGCGACATGACCCTGACCTTCGGCGACGTGCGCAAGGTGATGAACGTCGCCCGCATGGCGCACGCCAAGGGCATCGGGCTGGGCATCGAGGAGATCAAGGAAGGGGGAACGGCCCCGCAGTAGCGGGAGGTCGAACGCCAATGGCTACCCACCACGGCAAAGTCGGGAAGGCCTACGCCTCCAGGCCCAACTCGGACATCAACGTCACCCCCCTGGTCGACGTGGTGCTGGTGCTCCTCATCATCTTCATGGTGGTGACGCCGCTCCTCGAGAAGGACATCGAGGTGAAGGTGCCGGACACCGAGAAGACCGAGGAGATCAGCGACGTGCCGCCGGACCAGATCGTGGTCGGGCTGACGCCGGCCGGCGAGATCTCCATCAACATGGAGAAGGTCAAGGACGACGACTACGTCGCCAAGCTCAAGCGCATCCTCAACGCCAAGCACAGGGGCGACCGGCTGGTGTTCTTCATGCCGGACACCAAGGTCAACTACGCCAAGCTGGTGACCGCCCTAGACGGAGCGCGGCAGGCGGGAGCGGAGACGCTGGGGATGATGACCGAGGACGTCCCGGTCCCCGGCCAGGAAGTGCCGGGAACGCCGGGCGGCGGCGCGCCAGGGGCACCCGGAGCGCCTGCGCCGGCGGGGGGCACGCCCACCAACACCACGCCGTGACGTGAACGCCGGAGGACGGGAGCGACCGACGTGGCCCGCGGACCCCGGAAGGCCGGCAACTTCCAGTCGGGCAAGCGCCCGAACTCGGACATCAACGTCACTCCGCTGGTCGACGTGGTGCTGGTGCTCCTCATCATCTTCATGGTGGTGACGCCCCTGCTCGAGAAGGACATCGAGGTCCGGCTCCCGGAGGAGCAGGACGAGCACCCGGAGTACGCGCCGGACGAGCAGACGCAGCTGGTGGTGCAGATCAGCGCGGCCGGGGAGCTGGCCCTCAACTCCGAGCACCTCGCCAGCGTGGATGAGCTGGGCGAACGGCTCACCAAGGCGTTCCGCAACAAGCGCAAAGGGGACCGGCTGGTGTTCTTCCTCCCCGAGGAGAGCGCCAACTACGGGATGGTGGTGAAGGCGCTGGACACCGCCAAGACCTCCGGCGCCGACATCCTGGGCATGATCACCACCGACCTGAACGCCCAGGCGCAGGGCGGCGCACCGGCCCCGGGGGCCCCCCCCGCCACGCCGCCGTAGGTAGACTCGGGGGCGTTCCTAGCCTCGAGGTCGAACCCACATGAATTCGAGGAAGCTCCGCACCGGGGCGATCCGCGCCGCCGCGCTGGCCGCCGTCGTCGCCGCGTGCAGCCGAACGGACGCGCCGCCTTCGCCGTCCGCCGCCTCCGCCGTTCCGCCGAAGCCGAAGCGCACCCTGGCCTCGCCGCCGGCCGGCGCCTCCCCCGCGGAGCTGGCGGCGGCCGCGGGTGGGCTGGTGGTGTCCGCCGACGCGCGCGGGACGCCGCGGCTGATCGTCTCCACCGCCTCCGCCCCCGGGGCCGCATCGCTCCGCGGCGCCACTCCGGAGGCCGCCGCCCGCGAGCACCTCCGCCGCTTCCTGGACGCCCAGCGCGCCACCCCGGAGGCGCTGGCCTCGGCGGTGAAGGTCGGCGAGCGGGCCGTCGGCGCGAAGGGCGCGCGGCTCGTGCGCTTCCAGCAGCGCGCCGCCGGGCTGGACGTGCTCCACGGCGAGGTGAAGGTGCTGCTGAAGGCGGACAACGCGCTGGCGGCGATCTCCGGCGCGCTGCGGGAGACCTCCACCGCGAAGGCGGCCGCCTCGCGCTTCTCGCTGGGCGCGGCCCAGGCGCTGGCGCGCGCGCTGGCCGACCGGTTCGGGGTGGCGGTGAAGCCCTCCGAGCTGCGGCCGGCGGGCGCGGGCCCGGGCGCCTGGCAACTGCTGGCGGCGGCGCCCGGGGCGGCGGTGCGGCTGGATGAGCCGGCCCACGCGCGGCGGGTGCTGGTGGCGTCGGAGAACGGCCTGCGCCCGGCGTGGCAGATCGAGCTGCGGGGGACGGCGACCTCGAGCGAGCGGGGCTCGGAGCTGTTCGGCGCGGTGGTGGCGGCGGACGACGGCGAGGTGCTGGAGCGGGCGGACCTGACCGCGTACGACGCCTTCCACTACCGGGTGTGGGCGGAGACGACCGGCGACCGGACGCCCCTCGACGGGCCGGTGGCGGACTTCACGCCGCACCCCGCGGGCGTCCCGAACGGGACCCGCCCGCCGTTCATCCCGCCGGTGATGGTGACGATGGTGGGCTTCAACCACGACGCCAACGGCGACCCGGATCCATGGCTCCCGGCCGGCGCCACCCAGACGCTGGGCAACAACGTGGACGCCTACACGGACCAGCTCCCGCCGGACGGCTTCTCCAACGGGGACGTGCGCGCGACCACGACGGCGCCCGGCTTCTTCGATTGGACCTACGACACCACTTCCGACCCCACCGCCAACCAGACCCAGATGATGGCGGCGGTGACCAGCGCCTTCTACGTGACGAACTGGCTGCACGACTATTGGTACGACTCCGGCTTCGACGAGGCGGCGGGCAACGCGCAGTTCGACAACTTCGGGCGCGGGGGCACGGCCGGCGACGGGATGAGGGTCGAGGTGCAGGACCTCTACCCGGCCGGCGCCCGCGACAACGCCAACATGACCATCCCCGTGGACGGGTTCTCGCCGCGGATGCAGCTGTACGTCTGGTACGGGCCGGACACCGCGCGCTCGGTGACCCTGGCGCCGGGCGGGAGCCTCCCCACGGGGCTGGCCCGCTACGGCCCGCAGAGCTTCGATGTCACCGCGAACGTGGTGCGGGCGGACGACGGCGACACCAGCGGCGTGGGCGGCCTGGTCACCGACGCCTGCCAGCCGCTCACGAACACCGTCACCGGGATGATCGTGCTCGCCGACCACGGCCCCTGCAACTACGAGCGGCAGTCGCTGAACGCGATGAACGCGGGCGCGGTGGGGGTGCTGATCGCGGAAGACGGCGCGCCGGCGACTCCGGCCCTCCTGGTGGACGACCCGACCATCTCCACCCCCATCACCATCGGCTCGCTCAGCATCACCCGGGCGGACGGCGCGGCGCTCGCGGCGGCGCTGGCCTCGGGGACGGTGAGCGCGCACCTGCTGCGCGTGCATGAGGCGGATCGCGACCCCGGCCTGGACGCGATGATCATGTCCCACGAGTGGGGCCACTACCTGCACCGCCGGCTGAGCGACTGCGGCACCAAGCAGTGCTTCGCCCTGAGCGAGGGCTGGGCGGACTTCGTCGCCCTCCACATGTCGCTGCGCGCGGGCGACGACCTGAACGGCACGTACGGCATCTCCTCGTACGTGTCCGCCGCGGTGGGCGACCTCTACTTCGGGGGCGTCCGGCGGTTCCCGTACTCGACGAACCCGACGAAGAACGCGCTCACCTTCCATCACGTCGCGGACGGGGTGGCGCTCCCCACCACGACGCCGAGGAACCCGGCGGTCAACGGGGTCAACTCGGAGGTGCACAACGCGGGAGAGATCTGGGCCAGCATGCTGTTCGAGGCGTACGTGGACCTCCAGCGCACGGCGCAGGGTTCGGGCGCGACGCGGACCTTCGCCGAGGTGAAGCGGCTGATGGCGGACTACGTGGTGGCCGGGCTGCAGCTGGCGCCTCGGAACGCGTCGTTGACCGAGGCCCGGGACGCGCTGCTCACCGCCATCGAGGCCGTGAACCCGGCCGACGCCGCGCTGGTGGCCCAGGCCTTCGCGCGGCGCGGGGCGGGGAGCTGCGCGGTGCCGCCCACGTCCGACGTCACCTTCTCCGGCGTGGTGGAGGACTTCGCGCTCCACAGCCGCCTGGTGATCGGCGAGGTGACGGCGGACGACAGCAGCAGGTCCTGCGACGCGGACGGGGTGCTGGACGCCGACGAGCGGGGCTCGGTGCGGGTGACCGTGACCAACACCGGAGCGTCGGCCGCCACCGGCGCCACCCTGCGCCTGAGCACCACGTCGCCCGGGCTCACCTTCCCGGATGGGGCGGCGATCGCGCTGCCGGCCATCCCGCCGCACAGCACCGCGCAGGTCGCCATCACCGCGGCGCTGGCCGCCGGCGCGCCGCCGGTGGCGACCACCTCGGTGACCGTGCAGATCGACGAGCCCACCGGCTGCGCCGCCACCCAGAGCAGCACCGCGGTGTTCCGGACCAACTACGACGACGTGTTCGGCCAGAGCGCCACCGACGGCGAGGAGAGCCTCAACGACGACGAGCCGGCCTGGCCGCCCAGGGGGACCAACGCCGGCGAGATCTGGTCGCGGATCGTCGACGGGCCGCCCAACCACGCGCTCCACGGCTTCGACTCCGGGTTCCAGTCCGACACCGCGCTGGTCTCCCCGCTGTTCTCGGTGGACGCCGCGGCGCCGTTCTCGGTCACCTTCCGCCACCGCTACCGCTTCGAGACGGACCCCTTCGACGGCACGCACTTCGACGGCGCGGTGGTGGAGATCAGCGAGGACGGCGGCGCCACCTGGCGCGACGTGACGGCGCTCGGGGCGACGCCGTCGTACGGCGGGATGGTGCTCCTCTCCGAGAACGTGCTCGGCGGGCGTCAGGCGTACGTGGGCCAGAACCCGTCGTACCCGGCGATGGACACGGAGACGCTGAGCTTCGGCACCCAGCTGGCCGGCAAGACGGTGCGGTTCCGGTTCCGGATCGGCACCGACTTCAGCGTGGGCGACGAGGGCTGGACCCTCGACGACCTGGCATTCAGCGGCGCCACCAACCGGCCCTTCGGCGCGCTGCTGCCGGACACCGCGACCTGCGAGGCGCCGCCGGTGGCCAACGCCGGTCCGGACCAGGACGTGGCGGGGGGCGTCGAGGTGATCCTCGATGCGTCCGGGAGCACCGCGGGCGGGGGTGGGGGCGCGCTCACCTTCCAGTGGACCCAGACGGCCGGGCCAGCGGTGTCGCTGCGCGGGACCGTGAGCGCGGTGACCGCCTTCGTCGCGCCGGCCGTCACCGCCGACACGGTGCTGACGTTCCAGGTGAAGGTCGACGACGGGGCGCTGACGGCCACGGATTCGGTGAACGTGACGGTGCGCGCGCCGCCCGCGAACCTCGCGCCGGTGGCGAACGCGGGCCCGGACCAGACGGTGAAGTCGGGGGAGGTGGTGCTCCTGGATGGGTCCGCCAGCAGCGACCCGGAAGGGCGGCCGCTCACGTACGCGTGGAGCCAGGTGAGCGGGCCGGCGGTGACGCTCGCGGGCGCCGCGGGGCCGATCGCCGGGTTCCCCGCGCCGGAGGTCAAGGCGCCGACCGAGCTGGTGTTCCAGCTCGCCGTCAACGACGGGAGCCTGGGCTCGTCCGATACGGTGACCGTCACCGTGGGACCGAAAGGCGGCTGCGGGTGCACCGGCGGCGGGGGAGCACCGGATCTGCTGATGCTCCTGGTCCTGGGCGGCGCGGCGCGGTTGGCAGGGCGCCGCCGGCGGCGGGCTCTCGACCGCTGAGAGGGGCCCGCGCAGGTAATGGCCTTTCCCAAGCTCGGGGTCGCGGGTTTCGATTCCCAGAAAAGAAGCTCCGGTTTCGCGAGGGTGCGGAGCCGGGGCTGAGTACTCTGAAGGCGGCGGCGAACCGGAAGAGCCGGGCGTCGAGCTACCGGTTCCCCTGAACCTTCTCGACTGCGGCGATCCAGCGCTTCCACATCTCGGGGTCAGCGGTGCCAGCACCGGGCGTGTAGCGCATCCGGCCGAGCAGGTCGCGGATCTCCGCTGGGCGGCTCACCACGCTCCAGTACTCCTCGATGAAAGCGAACATGGCGAGGTACGCCTGCTCTGGACTGAGCGGCGGCATCATCTCTGCGGCCAGCGAACCTCGGCGGCCGGTGTTCCTGGGTACCAGTTCACCAGTCTGTACCTTCTTGACCCAAGCGAGCCAGTCGGTCCACATGGCTGGATCCGCGGTCCCGACACCTGGGATGTACGAACAGAAGCTCGCGAAATCACCGAAGTCGCCAGGCACGGGCCTTCGCCGCCAATGCTCGTCGAGAAACTCGACCACGGCTCGATAAGCATGTTCAGCATCCATTGTTGCCATGACCTTCACCCTCACCTGAGCAGTTGCTCTACCGATCGCGGCACGAGGTTGCATCCCCCATTTCGAATGGCTCCATCGCGGACGTAGACCCAGATCTGAGCCCCCGTCCCTACGATTCGTGCATAAACCAGGTCACCCTTTTCCCGGATCCCAGCGTAGTTGGCCTGGGTCACGGTGGTCTGGATCAGCTCGCGAGCCTCCGCGGTATCCTCTGCGAAATGTCCGGGATCTGCCTTGAAGATGTGCGGCAGCGCGCCTTCCAAGAACGGCGTCAGGCCTCGCTCCGCCGCGGTGATCGCCCACGCCAGCCGGTCTCGTTCCTGCTGGGTGAAGCCCTCAGCCAGTTCCAGCAGATCTCGCGCGTGCTGGTAGTCGCGCATGGCGATGGCCGCGAGGATCCTGGTCCGGATGCTGTCGAGACCTCCCGATCCTCCCACCCCCCCTCTCTTCAAGGGGCAAGTACCTCGGATGGCACGCAGCCATGGCGATGGCCATCAGAACGACGCTCATCCAGTTGCGCATGCGACCCTCTCCTGCCCCTTGGGACCCATGGACGCGACCGATTTCTCGCCCTGACAGTCAGGACAGCGACCATGATTCCACCAGCAAGATGCGCCGCAGCGACAGGACGATGAAGGTGTGTCCGCCGAGCGGCAAGTCACGAGGCCGGGTAGGCAGTGCGCGTCGTGGGCCGCGTGCTCGCGGATCGCGTCTGGGACGCCCGGCGCCTCGGCAGCAGCGGCTTTCCCTGCACGTTCGGGTCCTCGGCCAGGATCGCGAAGATGTCGAGAGACGGATCTGCACCATGAGCTGCGCGCACACGCCTCCTGTGTCAGGGCCGCCGCTGATGCGTTCATGATGCAGATCGACCGCGCACCCTGCTCTCCCGTGCGCGTAATGCGCGTCCTGCACCCAGCAGATCCGCCAAGTTGGCGGAACCAGGGCCACCTCGCATGACCTTCCCAAGCTCGGGTCGCCGGTTCGAACCTTTGTCCGCCGCTCAGAAAGAAGCCCCGGTTTCGCGAGGTTGCGGAGCCGGGGCTTCTTCGTTGTGGTGCATCAGGCGGATCTGATGCAGTGGGTGATGCAGATCTCCAGAAGATGGCGCGCTGGCCTGCTGCGCTAGCGGTTCGCCTGCACCTTCTCGACGACGGCGAGCCAGCGCTTCCACATCTCCGGGTCAGCGGTGCCGGCGCCGGGCGAGTAGCGCATCCGGCCGAGCAGGTCGCCGATCTCGGCGGGACGGCTCACGCGCTCCCAGTATTCCTTGATGAACTCAAACATGGCGAGGTACGCCTGTTCGGAGTCGAGGGGTTTCACGGCGTCAGGAGTCAGGGCATCCCGGGCGGGATCCGGGACGTCAACGCCCGTCTGGAGCTTCTTGACCGCGGCCAGCCAGTCACCCCACATCGCGGGATCCTTTGTTCCTTTGCCGGGGATGTACGTGCAGTAGTCGCAGAAAAGGCCGAATTCACCAGGGACAGGCCGCTGTTCCCACTGCATCTCGAGGAACCCGAGCACGGCTTGGTAGGTTTGCTCAGGATTCATCGCGGTCATGACCGTCCTCCCGGCTACTGAAGCAGTTCGGCCACCGACCAGGGGACATCATTCCGTCCTCCGTCCCGGATAGTGCCGTTATAGACGTGCACCCAGATCTGCGCGCCCGCGTCCAGCAGCCGTGCATAAACCTGGCTCCCTTTCGAGGATAGCCCGACGAAGTTGGCTTCGGTCACCGTGGCCTGGATCAGTTCCCGCGCCGCGGCGGTATCTTGCGCGAAATGCCCAGCACGCTGGCGGAAGATGTGCGGCAGCGCTTTCTCCAGGAACGGGACCAGGTTCCGCTCTGCCGCTGAGATCATCTGCTCGAACCGGGCCTGTTCCTCCTCGCTCATGTCCGCCGCCAGCTTCAGGTACTCCCGCGCTTGGTCGTAATTGCGCGCGGCAATGCACGCGAGGACCCTGGCGCGGATGCTGTCGAGACTTCCCGATCCTCCCACCCCCCGCTCGTCCAAGGGCACGTACCTCGGATGGCATGCGGTCATCACGACAGCCACCAGAACGACGCTCATCCACCTGCGCATGCGACCCTCCGTGCTCATAGGCCCCATGGACGCGACTGGATTCTCGCCCTGACGGTCAGGACAACGACCATGGTTCCACGAGCAGGATGCGCCGCGGCGACAGGACGATGAATGTGTACCCAGCAAGCGGCAAGTCACGAGGCGGGGGGCGGCCTTCGCCCGAGGGGTGGGGACGATGACCATGGCCGGGCAGACGCGCGCGAGCCTCGAGTGCGCGCGGTGACGTGATTGAGGCCCCTGGGCCGTCCGGCCTTCATCGCCGAACACGACCTTCCCAAGCTCGGGGTCGCGGGTTTCGATTCCGTCCACCGCTCAGTGAGAAGGGCCTCGTTCCGGGAGATTGCTGGGCGAAGCCCTTCTTGAGTTTCCACCTCGGGTCTCCGCCACCCGGGTCCGCCCTCC
>DASRBA010000133.1:0-33249 GCA_035637895.1 Myxococcaceae bacterium | reverse complement strand
CTCCCCTCCACCCCCACCCAATCCGAACCCCGTCGCCGCGCCTTCGCCCAGCAACCCACCACCTCCCCCACCCGGCCTCGACTGGCGCACCCCGGTCGGCGGAGGGCTGGCCATCGTCGGCCTCGGCGCAGCCGTCGCAGGCGTGGTCGTCTTCCGCCAGGCGGACGCCGACTGGCAAAGCGTGCTCAGCACCCGCGAAGGCGACCCACCCACCTTCCCGGCCGACCACCACGACCAGGTCATCGAGGCCTACCGCAACGCCAGCGGCAAGATGACCCTCGGCACCATCGGCATGGTGGGCGGCGCGGGGATGACCGCCGCGGGCGCGGGCCTCCTCCTCTGGGAATTCCTCGGCGCGCCGAAGTCGCCCTCCTCCGCATCCGCATCGAAGGTGGCCTGTGTCCCCGCGGCCGGCGCGATCCACTGCTCCATCACCTTCCCGTGAGTCCACGGCCCCAGGCCGCCTGATCGCCCGCGCGCTGGCGCTCTTGGCGGCGGGGGTCGCGGCGGCGGGCTGCGGCCACGCCACCAAGGTCCGCCCCACCCCGGCGGGCCAGCTCGAGGCCAGCTTCGAATTCGGCGGCCCCTTGGGCCAGGTGGAGGGCTACACCCTCCCGCTCCCGCTCTCCACCGCCGGCGCCAGCTACGGCCTCACTGACCGGATCGACGCCTTCGCCAACGTGCACCTCACCCCGGTGGTGTTCGGGGTCCTCGGACTCGACGCCGGCGGCGACCTCATGCCGCTCCTGGACCAGGGGCCCTGGCCCGCGCTGAACCTCACCGGCCGCGGCTACCTCTTCACCGATTTCCGCGCGGCCAGCGGCTACCTCGAGCTCGACGCGACGCTCAGCAAACGCCTCGCTGACCGCTTCGTCACCTACGCCTCCGCCCAATCCATGCTCCAGCTCGGCGGCGGCCGACCGCTCTTCGGCCTCGCGCTGGGCGAGTCGGTCGACCTGGACCGCTGGTCCCTCCAGCTCGAAGCCCGCTGGTACGAGCCCGGCTACGACACCGTGAACCTGCCCACCCGCTGGTGGACCGTCGGCGGCACCGGCGGCTTCGGGGTGATGCTCGGTGTCCGCCGCCGCTTCGGAGGAGGCCCGTGATGATTCGCCCCGCTCGCGTCCTCGCCCTCGCCCTCCTCCTCTCCGCGTGCGGCCGCCCGGCGCGGCTGGACTGGTTCCTCTACGTGCCGACGCGAGTGGACACCTACCGCCTCGACCCGGACGGGGGCACGCCCGAGACGACCGTCACCGCGGACCGCATCGAGGAGCTCACCATCCGCACGGACGACGGGGTGGACCTCGGCGCGGCGTGGGTGCGCGCCTCCGTCCAGCCCGCGCGCGGCACGGTACTCTTCTTCCACGGCAAGGGCGGCAACCTCGACACCAGCTTCTCGCGCCTGAAGCGCTGGGCGAACCTCGGCTACGACGTCCTGGGCTTCGACTACCGGGGCTTCGGGCGCTCCAGCGACGTGGAGATCTCCGAACCCGGCATCGACCTCGACGGCTTCGCCATGGTCCGGGCGGTGAAGGCGCGCACCGGCGCACTGGACCGGGTCTTCTACGCGGGCCAGTCGCTGGGATGCGCGCCCGCCGCGCAGCGCTCCATCGCCGAGCCCTCCGCGGCGCTGATCATCGAGTCCGGCTTCGCGTCCCTGGCGGCGTTCAAGGACGACTCCACGCAGATGGACTGGCCCCAGGAGTTCATCACCGACGACCGCTGGGACACCTCGGCGCGGCTGCGCGCGCTCACCGTGCCGGTGCTCATCCTCCACGGCACGGCGGACGACCTCATCCGCCCCTACCACGCGCGCCTCAACGACGCCGCCGCGCACGACCCGAAGCAGTTCGTGCTCGTCGAGGGTGGAGGCCACAGCAACCTCCCGGAGGTGATGGGCGAGGGGTACGCGGACCTGATGCATGGGTTCGTCGATCAGTGGATCCCACCGTCACCCTGATGAGGGCGGTTGGATTGAGGGGCGAGCATGAAGCGCAGTAGGAAAGCAGGAACGACCACGAAGGAGGGCGGCGTGAAGGTGAGTGAGGTGGAGAAGGCGGTAGAGAGAGCAGTGGCACGCGCAGTGCCGGCAGCGGTCGCCGCTGCTGTGCCGGCAGCCGTCGACAAGGCCATCGCTGTCGCCATTCCGGCAGCCGTCGACAAGGCTATCGCTGTCGCCATTCCGGCAGCCGTCGACAAGGCCATCGCTGTCGCCGTTCCGGCAGCCGTCGATGCGGCGTTCGAACGCGCCAAGCCGTCGATGGTCGAGGCGGCAAGTGCGGGGGCAGCCAGTCGACTCGAATCGACGCTCAAGCGCCTGGAGCTCCAGAACGCGGCCAACATGGAGCGGATCGCAGAGCGAGCGGCTGATCTGACCGTGGCTCGGATCACGCCGATCCTCGATCGGATCGACCTGCAGAACCAGGCCGCCTTCGACCGGATCGCGGAACGCGCCAGCGAGGAAGCCACGCACCGGACGAAGGTGGTCCTGGAGCAGATTGAGGGGAAGATCGGCGCCGTCGTCGATGCGCTCGAAGCCACCGAGCGCCGCCTCAATCGACGCATGGACGATCTCGAAGCCCGCCTCACTCGACGGATCGAGGCGCTGGAGCTGGCGGTAAAGATGCTCTCCGACCAGGTCCGGAAGAATTCGAGCGACCTCGAGCGCCTGGCCATCGAGGTTGTGCAAATACGAGAGGACCTCCGCGCCCACGCCACTCGCGCGGAGCTCCTGAAGCTCGAGGCGCGGGTCGAGGAGCTGGAGACCCGCGCAGGCATCGCCTCGAAGCCCGACTGACCCCCATCAGCCGCTCTGGGGTGCGCCCCGGGGGGTCGCGTTGAGACGTTCTCCCCTCGGGACTAACACCCCGCCCATGGCCTCCGAACCGCAGCTGGCTCCCGGCCCCTCACGCCTCGAAGCGATGGGGCTGTTGGCCAAGATCGGCGCCGAACCGCTGGGCGGCTTCCTCTCGCTCCGGGACCGCTGGGGACCCGCGGTCCGCCTCCCCGGCCCCATCACGCAGACGATCTTCTTCCGCCCCGCCGCGGTGGAGCAGATCCTCATCTCCCAGAACAAGTCCTTCGGCCGCAGCCTGCTCACCGCGCAGTTCGAGCTGCTGGACGGCCTGGGGCTGGTGACCAGCGAGGGCGATCTCTGGATCCGCCAGCGCCGGATGGCGCAGCTGCTGTTCAACCGCCAGAAGCTGGCGGCGCTGGGCGCGGTGATGGCCGAGGAAGCTACCGCCGCCGCCAACCGCTGGTCCTCCCACGCGCGCGACGGCCGCCCATTCAACGTCATCCCGGAGCTGATGAAGCTCACCCTCCAGAGCGCCTCCCGCACGCTCTTCGGCGTCAAGCTCGACGCCGCGGCGGCGGAGATCCCCCCGGCGGTGGACGCCGCCCGCAACTACCTCACCTGGCGCGCCAAGTTCGCGTTCCTCCCCCGCTGGTTCCCGGGGCCCGGCAAGGCGCGCTTCCTCCGCGCCAAGCGCGTCCTCGACCGCATCGTCTACGGCCTCATCGCCCAGCGACGCGCCGAAGGGACCACCGGCCGCACCGACCTCCTCTCCGCCTTCATCGACGCCACCGACGCGGAGACCGGCGCCACCATGGACGACCGCCAGGTGCGCGACGAGGTGATGACGCTCCTGATGGCCGGCCACGAGAGCACCGCGGTGACGCTGAGCTGGGCGCTCTTCCTCCTCGGCCAGCACCCGGACATCCAGCGCACACTACGCGACGAGCTGGATTCGGCGCTCGGCGCGCGCGCGCCCTCCGCCGAGGACCTCCCGCGGCTGCCCTACCTCCGCCAGGTGCTGGACGAGACGCTGCGCCTCTACCCGCCGGTCTGGGCGATGAGCCGCCGGGCGATCGAGGACGCCACCGTCGACGGCATCCGCGTCCCCAAGGGCGAGCACGTGATGCTGATGCAGTGGGCGGTGCACCGCGACCCGACCCTCTGGGAATCTCCCGAAGCGTTCCGCCCCGAGCGCTTCGCCACCTCCGAGACCCGCTCCCGCGGCGCCTACTTCCCCTTCGGCGCCGGCCCGCGCGCCTGCATCGGCAACCACTTCGCGCTGATGGAGGCGGCGCTGGTCACCGCCACCCTCCTCCAGCGCTACGAGCTCTCCGTCGCCCCCGACCACCCGCGCACCCTGGAGCCGCAGATCTCCCTCCGCATCGAGGGGGGCGTCTGGGTCACCCTCAGGGAACGCGCCGCGCCGCGGCCGTAGCGCGAACGTAGCCGCGCGGACGGTTGGCCATCCGTCCGCGCGGCCGTGCTTCGTTCGATGCCTGACCCGGATGACGGGGGGGCCACCCCGGTCAGTGCTGCTACGTGCTGCTACGTCCGATCGCTGGGGGGCAGCGAAAGTGGCTACAGAAGACTTCGGACCCTGGGACCCGCGGCGGACGAAGCGCGTGCCGTGGTAGGACGGGCGCGCCGGAAGGGGCGTGGGGAGAGCGCGCGGGCCGATCCAGTGCCGGCCGCTGCTCGCATCGTCTCGCGAGTGAACTGCATGGACCTGGTTGTCCGAACCCTCATCCACACTGAGGGGACCTGCGCGGCAAAGACCTCCTGCTCATCTCTTCCATCAGGAAGACTGCATAGAGCTGGCCAAGCCCGCAATCTCCCCAACCGACCGAAACCATTCGACTTCGTCGCTCTTGTGGTCGTCTAAATTTTATAGGAGTCTAGATTCTGGAACCCCTGGTCTAAAGAATGGAAACCGCCGCGAACCCTTCCAGCGCGCCGGCCGTCGCCACCCTCGACCTCGTCCTCGAGGCGCTGATCGCGATGGCCTCGGACACGCCCCTGCCCAAGCAGATGGAGCAGCTGAGTGGGGAGTCGGCGTCGAACGCGGCGCTGGCGGGGTGGCTCTTGGCGCTGCAGGGTAAGGCCAGCCGGAGCGCCGAGGAGCTGGATCAGCTTCGGCAGGCCGGGCCGAACGCGCAGTTCTCGGCCGCGGCGGCGGAGACGGTGGGCGCGATGGCGATGGTGGAGGCGGGCCTGGTGGCGCGCGCCGCCGGGGCGCTGGAGCGGGCGGAGGCCTCCCCGGACTTCGGCGCCCGCGCCTCCGAGCGCGCCGCGTCCCTCGCCGTCCACGCCCAACTGCTGCTCACCGACGGGGCGGCGCAGGCGGCGGGCCAGGCGGCGAGCGCGGCGCTGGACGCGGCCGGCGTGTCGCACGTGGCCATCTGGGGGTACTGCCTGTGGGCCGCCGCCGAGGTGGCGCTGGCGGCCGAGGCCAGGGACCGGGCGCTGGCGCTGGCGCGCGAGGTGGAGTCGCTCGGCGTGGGCGGGGTGCTCCGGGCGCGGGCCGCGCTCCTCGTCGTCCGCGCCGGCGGCGGCGGCGCCGAGGCCCCGGTGGCGGTGGAGCGGGTAATGGAGCAGCTGGTGACGCTGGGCGGGGGGCGCGACCTGGGCCTGTCGTACATGGCGATGGCGGACCTGGACGCCACCCGCCCCGGCGGCTCGCCCTCCTCCTGGCTGGCCAAGGCGCAGCACATCCTCGCCGAGTCGGGCACCGCCGCGGACCAGCACCGGCTGGCGAAGGCCTTCCGCGTGTTCGGCCGCCGCGAGGTGGACCGCGTGATGGACGCGGACGTGGTGGGCCGGGTGGACCACCTGCGCCAGCGGCGCGCGCGGCTGTGGGACGTGCTGGCGGCGCAGCGCGACGCGCGCACGGTGGGCGCCCGCGGCGGGCCGGCCCGCACCAAGGCGGACGACGTGGTGGACGAGCTGCTCGCCTCGGTGCAGCGCGACGAGGAGGAGCTGATCAAGTCGGTGGAGTCCATCGTCGTCCAGCGCGAGCGAATCACCCAGCTGGTCTCCGCCACCCAGGAGCTGGGCGTGCTGGACGACGTGGACGGGCTGATGGCCGCCATCCCCGTCCCCGCGCTGGCACTCTCGCGGTCGGTGGGGGCGCAGCTGTTCGACCTGCCCGACGCCTGGGGCCTCAAGCCGCTCCAGCGCGCGGGCGCGCCCATCGAGGTCCCCTTCGACGAGCTGACCCGCGAGGCGGTGCAGGCGCTCACCGACGGGAAGGTGCACACCCTGGCGGCGGCGGAAGGCCAGCGCCGGGCCAGCACCGCCGGCCCCACCGCCGTCATCCCGCTGAAGACCGCCGGCTCGATGGTGTTGGTGGTGCAGCGCAGCCAGAACAGCGGCTTCACCGAGCGCGAGCTGGAGCAGCTCACCCTCTACGCCTCCTTCGCCTCCGCCTCGCTGGCGCGCACCCGGTCCACCGTCGAGCTGCGCGAGGCGGCCCTGCGCGACGCGGCCACCCTGGCCGCCATCCGCGACGGCGTGCTCTCGCTGGACCGCTCGGGCGTGGTGCGCGCGATCAACGACTCCGCGGCGCGGCTGCTGCGCCTGAACGCGGACGCCATCCGCGGCCGGGCGCTGGCGGACCTCCCCGCGCTGGCGCCGGTGGGCGAGGCGCTCCAGGGCGGGCGGGGATCGGCGCAGGGGGAGGTGGTCTCGCTCCCGGACTGCGACGTGCTCATCCGCTGGCAGCGCTACGAGGGCGGCGTGGTGGCCACCATGCAGGAGCTGGGCACGGCGCAGAAGCTGGCCCACCGGCTGATCGCCGCGCCGGCGCGCTTCCGCTTCGAGGACCTGGTGGGCGAGGCGGCGGCGCTCCAGGAGTGCCTGCGCGACGCGAGGCGGGCGGCGTCCTCCGACCTCCCGGTGCTGATCACCGGCGAGAGCGGCACCGGCAAGGAGATGCTGGCGCAGGCCATCCACAACGCCTCGCCCCGCGCCGGGCAGCCGTTCGTGGGCGTGAACGTGGCGGCCATCCCGCGCGAGCTTCTGGAGAGCGAGCTGTTCGGCTACGAGCGCGGCGCCTTCACCGGCGCGCGCGAGGGCGGCCAGGCCGGCAAGTTCGAGGTGGCCGAGCGGGGCACCATCCTGCTCGACGAGCTGGGGGACATGCCGCTGGAGATGCAGGCCAAGCTGCTGCGCGTCCTCCAGGAGCGCACCGTGCAGCGGCTGGGCGGGGTGAAGGAGATCCCGGTCCGCGCGCGCGTCATCGCCACCACCCACCGGGACCTGGAGCGGGCGGTGGCGGAGGGGTCGTTCCGGCTGGACCTCTTCCACCGCATCCGGGTGGTGCACCTGCGGCTCCCGCCCCTGCGCGAGCGCCAGGGGGACATCCCGCGGCTGGTGGAGCACACGCTGCGCCGCTACACCGAACGCGTCAGCCGCCTGCCGATCAAGGTCGCCCCGAACGTGATGGACACGCTGGTGGGCTACCAGTGGCCGGGCAACGTGCGCGAGCTGGCCAACCTCATCGAGGGCGAGGCGTGCCTCCTCGCCGGGTCGGAGTCGGTCATCGAGAAGGTGCCGGCGCCGCTCTTGCGCTCGCGCACCCCGGCCCCCTCCTCCGGCGCCGCCGCCGCCGCGCGCGGCCCGGGCGAGTGGCCCAGCGCCGAGGACCCGGTGCCGCCGTTCGAGGAGGTGGAGAAGAAGCTGGTGGCGCACGCGCTCAAGAAGCTGGGCAACGTGGCCGCCGCCGCCGAGGCGCTGGGGCTGTCCAAGGCGACGCTCTACAACAAGATCAAGCAGTACAAGCTGCGCGGGAACGAGGGCGCCGGCTCGTAGCCCTCAGAAGTACCCCGGGCGCGGCGGGCGGCGGAGGAGCTGGCGCTGCGAGGTGAGCTCCGGGTTGCGCAACAGGAGCACCAGCACGACTCCGGCGAGGAACCCGCCGATGTGCGCCCAGACCGCGACGCCGCCCACGGCGCCGGTGCGCGCCGGGGAGAGCGCGGGCAGCCCCTCCAGCACCTGGGTGCCGAACCAGAAGATGAGCATCGCCCACGCGGGCACGCTGATGATGCCCAGCCACCAGAAGGGCAGCGGGAGGATGTTCACCCGGACCCGCGGGTAGAGGACCAGGTACGCGCCCATCACGCCGCTGATCGCCCCGGAGGCGCCCACCATCGGCACCGGCGACGCCGGGTCGATCGCCGCCTGCGACGCCGCCGCCACCAGGCCGCACGCCAGGTAGAACACGAGGAAGCGGAACCGCCCCATCGAGTCCTCGATGTTGTTGCCGAAGATCCACAGGTAGAGGCCGTTGCCCAGCAGGTGCGCCCACCCGCCGTGGAGGAACATGGAGATCAGCGGCGTCCAGGCGTTGATCGGGTCCCGGTCCACCGGGCAGGAGACGGCCTGGCCGCGCACCTCGCCCAGCGGCACGCCGTGCCCCACCCGCGCCAGGTGCGTCCACTCGCCGGGGATGAAGCCCAGCTTGCAGACGCTGGCGATGAGCGCCTCGTTGTCCAGCCCCGCCCCCTGGATGAAGACCCACACCAGCCCGAGGGCGATGAGGATCAGGATGGTCATCACGGGCGTGCGAAGGGTGGGGTTCTGGTCGGAGATCGGGATCATCGACGCTTCAGGTACTGCCCGACCATGTTGAGGAGGTCGGCGAGGTTGACGGGCTTGGACAGATAGTCCGTCGCCCCCGCCTCGTCCGCCACCTCGTGCAGCCGCCCGGGTTCGAGCGCGGACAGGAACACCACCGGGATGTCCGCCATCTCCACGTCGGCGCGCATCATCTTGCAGATGTCCACGCCGTCGATCCCCGGCATCAGGATGTCCATGATCACCAGCTCCGGCCGCAGCTGGCGGACCAGGTCCAGCGCCTCCTCGCCCCGGCTGGCCTTGCGCACGTCGTAGCCGTGCTTGTTGAGCGCCTTGGTGAGGAACTCGAGGATGTTCGGCTCGTCGTCCGCCACCAGCAGCTGCGACCGCGAGCCGCGCGCCGGGCCCGCCTCCAGCCGGGTCACCGCGCCGCGGATCAACCGCTCCGACTCCGCCGGGAGGTCCACGAAGCGCAGCCCCACCAGCCGCCGGTCATTGCGCGCCCAGGAGACCTCGGCGCGGAAGCCCACCGCCTGCCCGTCCTCCAGGACCAACCGCGCCTCCACCTCCTGGCCCACCACCAGCTCGCAGGGGGCCACCACCAACAGGCCCTCCTCGGAGACGTTCTTCGCCACCCCGGCCGACTCCACCCGCGGCTCCACCAGCTCCAGCCGCAGCTCGCAGCGCATCCGCTTCACCTTGCGGCCCTGCGCGTACCGCTCCGGCGCCTGGGCGAGCCCGAGGAAGCGGCGGCACTTGTCCATCTGCTCGTCGTCGAAGCGCAGGTACGCGCCGGAGGGGAAGCGCGCGCTCCCCAGCCGCCGGCCGATGACCAGCCCCTCGATGGTGATCTGCAGCGGCAGCCCGGGCAACGCCAGCGTCACCGGCACCAGCCCGCCAATGGGCGGCGTCTCGGCCGTGCGGATGAAGACGCGGTCGTTGTTCCCCTGGATGAGGTCGGACCACAGCCGGTACTTGTCCGGGTACTCCAGAACCAGAGGCATCGCCCGCTCCCGCAGTAAACGTTACCGCGGAGTTGAACCTATCGACTGTCTTTGTTCGTCCGCCAATCCTTCGAGCACCGAATCTCCGGACGCCGTCACCCGCAGTACACCGTACCTCGCCCGGGAGTACAGGCCGGCGTGGCCCTCCTGGAAGAAGAACGACTCGGCGCCGAGGCGGAGCGCGCCGGCCTCCTCGCGGCGGCGGTAGCGGAGGAGGTGCTCGCCGGGCTGGAGCGGCTCGCCGGCGTGGAAGCGCGCGAAGGTGGCGATGCGGTCCTCACCCACCTTCACCACCAGGTGTCCGTCGCGCGGCGGCTGCGGCTGGGCGGCCAGCGCGTCCCGGCTGAGGGCGTAGTTGAGCGTCATGTAGTCGCCCTGCATGAGCGAGCGCGGATCGCGCTTCTCCAGCGGCAGCAGGAGGACGTCGCCGCGCTGGAGCAGCCACTCCTTGCTCGCCACCAGCCCGTTCACCGCCAGCAGCACCAGCGCCAGCCCTCCGAAGACGACGCGCGGGCTCATGCGGGCGCTCCTTGCTGGGAGGGCTGGTGGCGGCGGCGGAGGTACTCGCGCGCGCCGAGCGCCACCGCGCCGCTGAGGGCCAGCACGCCGGACTTCTCCAGCAGGGTCAGCTCCAGCGAGTAGTAGTACCAGCCCGCGAAGCCGACGAAGGCGGCGATGGCGAGGCCGAAGAGGACCACCTCCCGGCGGTGGTAGCCGAGGGCGAGGACGGCGGTGGCACCCACGATGCCAGGCGTCCGCCAGCCCACCGCGCCCAGCAGCACGATGCCCACGAGGGCGACGATGCCCGCCTCGGAGCGGAGGGAGCCGCGGTGCGCGCGGAGGATCCACGCCACCAGGCACGCGGCGAGCGCGGTGATGCCGGCGGTGAGGAGGACGTCGCCGGAGCGGTCGCGCCAGGGGTGATCCGCGAGGATGAGCGCGAGGCCACCCAGGAACCCGGCCGCCAGCGCGACGCCCAGCGGTGGGCGGATGGCCCGCCAGCGCGCGCCGCCCCAGGACGGGGGCGCCAGCCACACCGCCAGGGTTCCGGCGCCCAGGAGCAGGAGGACCAGGATGACGAGACCCTCCCAGCGCTCGTCGTAGGCGACGAAGAGCGCGCAGCCGACGGCGAAGGCGGAGGCGAGGAAGCGGCCCACCGGATCCGCCAGCGCGACGACCACCGCGGCGTTGAGCGCCAGGGCGAGGAGCGCGAGCTTCTGATCGCGCAGGTGCCACGCGTCGTCCGCCCCGACGAGCACGAGCGCCTCGCCCGCCACCGCGGCCGCCAGCGCCGCCTGCACGGCGAAGTCGTTGCGAACCCTGGAGCGGACGACGCAGGCGGCGGCCAGGAGCAACAGCCCGAAGGCGAGCGCCCCGCCGCCGTGCTTGAACAGCTCGGCGGCGACGAAGAACCCGGCCAGGAGCGCCGCGGCCAGCCACGCGCCGAACGCGGAGAGCAGGCGGACGTACCAGGGCGCGGAGCCGTCGGTCGCCGCGGCTTTCGGGAGGGAGCGCTGGAGCGCGGCCGCGTCGTCCGAGGAGAGGGTCCCCTCGTCCACCATCCGCTGCACCAGTTGGCGGAGCCTGGGCCTCATGCCTCGTCCACCTCCGCGCTCCCCATCTTGCGCAGCCAGGCGACCAGCGCGCCCACCTCGCCCAGCACGACCAGGGCCATCACCAGGACGGCGCCGACGTCGTCCATGGCGGAGAAGAGGAAGCGGCCGGCGACGCAGCCGATGAAGGCGAGCACCGCCGCCCCCGCGACGGCGAGGAGGAAGAGGTCGCGGCGCTCGGGACGGCGGGAGAGGAAGTAGGCCGCGCCGGCGAGGGCGGCCAGGAGCAGCAGGCCCAGCGACTGCTCGCCGAGGTGGGAGCCGATGCCCAGCGCGAGGCCGAAGGCGCGCGGGGAGGCGAAGGCGAAGGCGGCGACGGCCAGGAGGCGGAGCGGCCAGCGGGGCCGGGGCCACCGGAGCGCGCCGCGCTGGAGGGATTCGCCCAGGAGCCAGGCGCCGCCGTCGATGAGGGCGAGGACGGCCCAGACGGGGTCCAGCTCGTCCTCGAAGCGGGAGGAGAGGCGCTGCTGCCAGAGGAGGACGGCGGTGACGTTCCAGAGGGCGATCTCGACCAGCCAGAGCGCGGGCATCCGGGCGAGCGCGACCCAGGGGAGGATGAGCGCGGCCCAGAAGGCGAAGAGTTCCCAGGCGTCGGCGCCGGTCTGGTAGGCCTGCCCGTAGACCGCGAGGAGCGGGCCCACGAGGACGGCCGCGGCGGTGAGCGCCGCCTCGCCCGCGGCGTTGCGGCCGAATTGCCAGGCGCCGGCGGCGGCGCCGGCGACGGCGAGCTCGAGGAGCGCCAGCTTGGCGAAGCGGCCGAGATCGGCCCAGTTGAACGCGAAGAAGAAGATGACGCCGGCGAGCATCAGCGCGGCGCCGAGGAACAGGAGCGAGCGGGAGAGGAACGCGCGCCACTGGGCGGGCGGCGGGGATTCGGAGGCCAGCTCCAGCGCCCGCGCCAGCGCCTGGTCCGAGAGCCCGCCGGCCGCGGCGATGGCGGTCAGCCGCTCAGCGGTGGCGGCGCGGTCGAGCGGGTCGGCGACCATGCGGAGCGGGGAGGTTAGCGCGCTGGCGCGCTGAATGGGTTCGCGCGCGGCGCGGCGCCTCCCTCGCGCGCATCGCACACCTGCTGGCGCGCAGCGCATCGCCTCTCGCGCGCATCGCACACTTGCTGGCGCGCTAGCGCGGCGGACCAGCGGAGGCGGGAGCGCTCGTGGCCGCCCGCACCAACCAGACGAACGCCACGTGGGCGCCGGCGATGATCGCCGGCGCCACCGAGAGCGCGTTCATGTGGACGACGAACCCGGGCGTGGTCGCCGCGACCAACCCTCCCGCCTGCAGCGCCGCCACGTACATCGCCCCGCGCGCCCAGCCCGCCCCGTCGCGGACGCCGCTCGCGGCCCAGGCCACCGTGATGCCGCTGGAGATGAGCAGGAAGCCGATCAGGAACAACCACGGGCCGCGCTCGAGGTAGCCGCCGCCCCGCGCCGCCAACCCCCGCGCGCTCCCGGCGAGATGGAGCGCCCCGGAGACGACGGACGCGATGCCCCCGACGCGCATCAGCCTCGCCAGCCGAGCCGGTGTCATGACGCCTCGACGCTCCCTCCGCCGCGCTCCCGACGCAAGAACCGCCGCCGCACCGCGGCCGTCACCGCCGCGTCCGCCCGCGGCGAGAACAGCTCCACCGCCGTCCTCCGCACCACCAGCGCGCTCAGCAGGCACAGCAGCGTCGCCCCCAGGCCGATCGCCGTGTTCTGCCACGACGCCAGGTCCCACTGCCCGCCCCACATCCACTCGGTCCTGTCGAACGGCCAGAAGTACCAGAGGGGCCACCCCGGCCCGCTCCCCGCCAGGTCGCAGAGCAGATGCAGGTGGAACGCCACCACCGCCAGCGCCGCCACCTTCGCCCGGCTCCGCCCCAGCGCCGCGCACGCCGCGGCCGTCACCGCCGCGCCCACCGCGCCGTGGAAGAGCAGGTGGTGCCACCGCCCGTAGGACTCGACGCCGCCCAGCAAGCTCAACCCGTCCAGGTCCGGCGCCAGCCCGGCCGCCACCACCAGCGCGCGGTCGCGGCGCTCCCGCAGCCCCTGCGCGAGGAGCCAGGAGACCTCCGCATGGACGATGGGGTTAATGGCCGGTGGGGGTGCTCACCGGGCCGCCGATGCCCACGAACAGCGGCAGGTGCAGGCGCATCAGCCCCGAGCAGAACTGCTGCATGTTGGGCGGCGCGTTGATGCACGCGTCGCACTTCTGGGGGTAGCAGGGGCTCTTCGGCTGCAGCGCCCACAGCGTGCCTCCCGCCGCGCCCGCCGCCACCGCGCCCGCGCCGGCCCAGAAGTACCACTGGCCGTAGAGCGGGGTGCCGCCGCCCTCGTCATGCTCGCGCTCCGCCACCGCGCTGCTCATCGCGCCGTTGTCCGGCGGAGAGGTGTGCTTCGGCTCCAGGTTCTTCGGGCGCTCCGGCCGGTCCACCTTCGCGACCTGGGCCGGCTTCAGGCTGAGGCGGACCGCGTAGTCCTGGCCCGCCTTCACCGGCATGGACTGGTTCTGCTCCTCGTAGCCGTCCTTCTTGCCGCGGAGCTGGTGGTTGCCCGGCGCCAGCAACACGTCGTTCACCGGGACGGGCCCGTACGACTTCCCGTCCACGAACACCTCCACGCCCACGACGTCCGAGCTGAAGCTCACCACCGCCGCCAGCGGCTCCAGGACGGCCATCATCTCCGTCACCCCGGAGTCCTTCACCTTCACGGTGGCGTTGAACGGCGCGTAGCCCAGCCGCTTCACCGTCACCTTGTGCTCGCCCGGAGTCTCCTCCACCGCCTCCTGCGGGAGGACGCCGATCTCCCGGTCGTCCACATAGAGGTGCGCGTTCCTCATCGACGGGTCCGGCAGGCGCACCGAGAGCTTGCCCGAGGCCAGGGGCGCCAGCGGCTCCACCGGCGTCTGCACCTGCGGCTGCGTCTTCTTCTCCACCGCCGAGCCCGCCGGCGGCCCCTTCCTCTTGGTCTTCGTCTTCCGCTTGCCCTCCGTGGGCGTCAGCGGCGCCAGCAGGTCGTCGGACTCGTCGCCCGCGGGCCAGGCAGCCGGCGCGTAGGCGAGGCAGAGGAAGGCCAGGAGGAGCAGGCGGCGGGGAGACATGGCCATAGAGGGTGAAAAGGTTAGAGAGTTGAACCTGAGGGGTCAAACGCTCCCGGCCCTGCGGTAGGTTCCACCCATTCGCGCCGCCATCGCCACACTTGCGCTGACCGCCACCGCCATGCTGGCGCTGCGCTGCGTCCCCCACCGGGAGGGGACGGCGCGCCCACCCGTCCAGGTCCCCTCGGGCTGCCTCGACGATCAGAGCGGGGAGTACCTCCACGCCCAGAATCCTGCCTATCGCTACCGCGGCCGGGACGACGGCGGCACGCTGGTGCTGGTGCTGGAGGAGGGCCCGGCCGCGGACGGCGGGTCGCGCCCGGCGCTGGCCGCCGCGCCGCGGGTGGTGCTGGATCGCACGCCCCACGGCTTCGTCGGCCGCACGGAGGCGCGCGCCTTCGCCGGGGCCGGCCAGAGCTGCGCGGTCGCCTTCCCCACCGAGGTGGTGGCCTGCGCCCCCGACGCCCTCACCCTCCGCGCCGAGATGAGCGCGCAGCTCAACGAGCTGTGCCAGGCGCCGCCCCCCGTTCCCAACGCGCCGGCGGGCGCCATGCTGGAGCAGCGCCTCCTCCGCGCCGACGGCGGCACCCACTGACCCACGAGACCCGGAGTCGAGACCAAGGTTTTGGAGCGTCCCCGTTTCACCGGTGCACTCCAACCCCGTGAGGTCTCGCACCATGTCGCCCTCGTTCAAGTCGTGCCTGTTCTCGCTCGCCGTCGCCGCCGCCGTCCTCTTCTCCGGGGGGGCGCGCGCGCAGAGCTGCTCCTCCTACGTCTCGGACAAGCTGTCCTGGGTCGCCCAGGGCGGCGGCTACTACCTCAACGTCCGCGGCACCTCGCTCAACGCCGGGGCCGGCGGCGGCTACGGCCTGGTCTCGTACATCGAGGGCTATCTCGACCAGTACACGGCCGGCTACACCTACTACAACCCCATCACCTACACCTTCGTCACCGTCCCGGCGAAGGTCTCCAGCCACGCCAACTCCCAGTCCTTCTCCGACCGCTACGCCGCCGGCTCCCAGCCCTTCAACCGCGCCGCCCGCGACCAGCTGGGCATCACGCTCGACGCCACCGGGAAGATCACCATCACCCTCGACTCCTGGGGCGGCGGGGCGATCACCATCCCCAGCCCCGCCTGCAACGCCGAGGTGATCTACGGCTTCTCCCCGGACGGCACGCTGTGGTCCTTCGACTTGAAGAAGACCTGGCTCGGGTAGCGTCTCGAGCTCAGGCCGAGGCGGAGGTGATCTGCGCCGTGGAGGGCGGCGTGGTGGCGCGGGCGCGGATCCGGCCCTGGAAGAGGCTGGCCATGCCCACGTAGAGGAAGCCCACCTGGAACAGCACGAGGAAGGGCACCGAGGTGAAGATGCCCTCGTCGATCGCGTACCAGAGCGCGCCGGTGAAGTAGAGGCCGAAGGCCAGCTCGATGATCGGCAGCCAGGTCTTGCTCCCGCGGTAGGCGCGCTTGATGGGCACCCGCGCCGCCTTCCCCTCCGCCCCGGTCTTGGGCGTGCGCGTGAAGCCGGACTCGTAGTTGATCAGCGCCTCGAACACCGCCTTGGCGTTGTTCACCGCCAGGCCGATGCCCAGGCTCATCAGGAACGGCAGGTACTTCAGCCGCTGCCACCAGCTCAGCCCCAGCTCGCGCTGGGTGGCCACGTAGAAGAAGCACACGGACGCGGTGGCGGTGATGGCGAAGGGCAGGTCCAGGAACAGCGTCTGGTACAGCCCGTGGTGGAAGCGGACCACCATCGAGATCGGCATCAGCACCGACAGCAGCACCATCAGCAGGTAGGCGCCGTTGTTGGTGAGGTGGAAGAACGCCTCCCGCTTCACCTCAAACGGCAGGTCGCTGCGGAGGATGCGCGGCAACAGCTTCTTCGCCGTCTGGATGGAGCCCTTGGCCCACCGATGCTGCTGGCTCTTGAAGGCGTTCATGTCCACCGGCACCTCGGCCGGGGAGATCACCTCGGGCAGGAAGATGAAGTTCCAGCCCTTGAGCTGGGCGCGGTAGGAGAGGTCCAGGTCCTCGGTGAGGGTGTCGTGCTGCCAGCCTCCGGCGTCCTCGATGCAGGTCCGCCGCCAGATCCCCGCCGTCCCGTTGAAGTTGAAGAAGCAGCCCGAGCGGTGGCGCGCGGTGTGCTCGATGACGAAGTGACCGTCGAGGAAGATGGACTGCGCCTGGGTGAGGACGGAGAACTCGCGGTTGAGGTGCCCCCAGCGCACCTGCACCATGCCCACGCCCTCGTCGGCGAAGAAGGGCACCGTCCGCTTGAGGAAGTCCGCCTGGGGGACGAAGTCCGCGTCGAATACGGCAATGAACTCGCCCTTGGCCGTCTTCAAGCCGTGCTCCAGCGCGCCCGCCTTGAAGCCGGTCCGGTCTTCCCGGTGGATGTAGACCACGTCGTGGCCCAAGGCCCGGTTCCGGTCCACGCAGGCCCTGGCGATGGCGCAGGTCTCATCCGTGGAATCGTCCAGTACCTGGATCTCCAGAAGATCGGCCGGGTACTCGATGCCGCAGACGGCATCGATCAGCCGCTCCGCCACGTACATTTCGTTGTACATCGGCAGTTGGATGGTGATTCGCGGAAGCGCCTTCAGCGTCCCCTTCGGGGTCGGCAGCTTGTACTTGTGGCGGTAGTACAGGTACGCCATCCGGTAGCGGTGCGACCCGTAGATGGCCAGCACCGTCAGGACGGCGAAGTACACGCCCAAAAACACGATCTCAGCCGTCGTCATCGGTAGGCTGACCCCTCCCTCGGGGGCGTCCCCCCACGCCTCCACACTCCGGGAATCGTTAGGGATTTCCTTCCGACCCGGCTTTTGAAGCGGCGCACAATAAAGATCAGCCGGGACCGAAGTCAAACGATTCCCCACCCGGGTGTGGGTGGGTGTCAGCGCTTCCAACAGGGGGTTGTCAACCCCCCGAACGGGAGGGGGCCTACCCCGCGACGGGCTGGACGCGCGAGGGGGGCGTGACGGGCGACGCTTCGCGGACGGCCACGTCGTCCAGCGCGGCGAGCGCCAGGATGCGCTCGACCAGGTCCTCGAAGCTCATCCCGCGCTTGGCGGCGATCTTCGGGAGCAGGCTGGTGGAGGTCATGCCGGGGAGGGTGTTCACCTCCAGCAGCCAGTCGTTGTCCTCGTCGGAGGCGATCAGGTCCACGCGCCCGTAGCCGCGGCAGCCGAGCGCGCGGTACGCGGCCAGCGCCAGCGACTCGACGTTGCGGGTGCGGGTGGGGGACAGCCGCGGCGGGAGGAAGTAGTGGGCGCCCGTCTGGTACTTGGTGGAGAAGTCGAACGAGTCGGAGCCGTGGGCGATCTCGCAGCTGCCCAGCACCTGGCCGTCGAGGAGGCCGACGGTGATCTCGTGGCCCTGGACCCGGCGCTCCACCAGCGCCTCGCCGCCGTAGCGGCACGCCAGCGCCACCGCCGCCTCGAGGTCGCTCTCGGCGCGCACCACGGAGAGCCCGACCGACGAGCCGCCGCACGCCGGCTTCACCACGCACGGGTAGCCGAGGTCGCCGTGCAGCTCCACGGCGCGGGGCTCCTCGCCGCGCTTGACCGTGTAGCCCGGTGGGGTGGGGAGGTTCTGCAATTGGAAGAGCTGCTTGGCGAAGGGCTTGTTCATGGAGAGCGCGGAGGCCATCACGCCGGAGCCGGTGTACGGGATCTCCAGGACCTCCAGGAGGCCCTGCACCTTGCCGTCCTCGCCCATCCGGCCGTGGAGCGCGAGGAAGGCGACGTCGATGCCGGACTTGCGCAGCGCCCGGTCCAGGCCCGGACCAGCCAGGATGCGCGTCACCTGGTGGCCGCGCGACTCCAGCGCGAGCGCGATGCCCTCGCCGCTCTTGATCGAGATGTCCCGCTCCTCGCCCCAGCCACCCATCAGGACTCCGACTCGCGTCGCCATGTGCGCTCCTCCGCCCAGTCCCCAGAGCACGACCGGTGCCAGGGAAACCGCGGCCCGTGGGCCGCGCGGGAAGCCCGCATGGTGCGACGGGCCTGTAGCACTCCGCGAATTTTTGGCCGGCGCCCGGCCGCCCTGCGGGCGAGCGACGACGCCGAAAGGGAGCCGTTCGCGCACGGGCGGGCGACCGGCCCACGTCAGGAGGGTGCCGGGGCCGCTTCTCCCGGAGGCGGCGGGCAACCGAGAGGCGGCCGCCCACTCGCAGCGCCATTCCTCTCGCGGGCGGCGACACCCCGACCGTGACCGACCCACGAGCAGGACAGTGCGGCTTTCTCGCGGACGACTCCGCTCTTACGGGCAGGTGCCCGAGAGGGGCACGCAGCGCGGGCCCTCCGCGAGCACCGCGCAGGTGGTGCCTGCCGGGCAGTCCGGAGGCGCCCCGGCGTCCGGTTCGGCGCAGGCGGAGAGGCAGACCTGCCGCGCGCCGAAATAGGTGCAGTGCGGGGCGTCGGCGCCGCACGCCGAGCGGCTGGCCGAGCAGTCCGCGCAGTGCGTGCGACCCGGCAAGCACATCGGCACGTGGCGCGCCGGGCCGCCGGGCGGCACCTCCAGCTCCGCCAGGCCGCACTGCGCGCCGCTCGGGCACGGGCCCACGCACAGCTCGCCGCAGCTGCCGGCCGGCTCGGGGATGCAGAGGCCGGAGGCGCACAGGGGCGTCGAGCCGGGCGCGCTCGCGCAGGAGGCGCCCACGGCGGCGCCCCCGGCCAGCGGCGCGTCGCACAGGCCGATGGGCTGCAGCGAGGGGTGGCCGAACACCGCGCAGACGAAGCCCTCCGAGCCGCACGGGCTGTCCGTCTGGCACCCCAGCACCGCGCCCGGCACGACGCAGAGGTCCTGCGAGCCGCCGTCGGCGCCGAAGAGGAAGGTGTGGCAGGCGGCGCCGGTGGCCGCGCAGGTGCCGCCCGGCTCGCACGGCTCGACGCAGACCCCGGTGCGCGGCGCGCCGGAGGGGCCGGGGACGGAGCCCACCAGGCACAGGCGCCCGGGCTCGCAGTCGCCGTCTCCGGAGCAGGCGTGCATCAGCTCCGGCGCCGCCACCACCCGGCAGCGGGTGCCCTGGCCGTCCACCAGGCACGCCTCCCCCACCGGGCAGAGGCGGTTGAGGCAGCTGTCCTCCACGCAGCCGGTGCCGCGGCAGCGCTGGCCCGCGGGGCAGCCGCCGCACGCGTCCTGGGTCAGGTGGCAGCCGCCGTCGACGCACGCGTAGCCGCGCAGGCATTCGCCGAAGCCGTCGCACGGCTGGCCTTCCGGGTCGAAGTGGATGAACAGCGAGCACGCGAGGGCGAGGCCCGCGGCGGACGCGACGGCGACGACCTGGAGCGAGCGCACCGGGCGGCTCCTCACCGCGCCTCCGGCCCCCGGCCCGGCGCGAGAAAGGCGAAATAGCCGCCCGCGGCCCCGGCCGCCAGCGCCGAGGCGAACAGCACGTCCGCCAGCACCGCGTACGTCTGCCCGCGGGCGATGAGCTGCGGCGACGCCGGGTCCGTCTGCGGGGTGGCGCGGAGCTGGTCCCGCTTCACCATCGCCTGGTAGCCGAAGAAGCCGCCGGTGCCGGCGAGCACCGCCCCGCCGGCCATCAAGCTCACGCCGGTGTGCGTCTGCGTCCAGACGAAGGGCTCCCCCGGAGGCTTGACGGCGGCGGCCACGGCGGCGGACGGCCCGGAGGCGGTCCCAGGGGCCAGCTTCTCGGAGGGCACCAGCTGCGGCGCCTGGTCCGGCCCGAGCGCGCGGTCGAGCAGGATGCTGGCGGCGGCGCCCAGGCCCTCGACGGGGACGGTCCCCCTGGCGGTGGCGCGAATGAGGCCGCCGCCGGCGTCCGCGCGGACGAACTCGAGGGACAGCGAGTCCGGGCGGTCTCCCCGCGAGGCGGTCACCAGCAGCACCTGCGTGGCGCCCGCGGAGGCCGCCACCGCTCCGGCGGCCTTGATGAGGCCACCGCGGTCGGAGGCGGCGCGCTCCAGCGCGGTCCAGGAGGACTGGCGCGCTGCGGGCTCGAGGGTGACGCTGGCCGAGCCGGAGGCGGCCTGCTGCGACACGGCATAGCCCGGGAGGCGCAGGGTGAGCTGGTGCTCGCCGGGGCCGAGGCCGCGGACGGTGAGGGGCGTCACCCCCCGGCGCTTCCCGTCCACCCAGACCTCGGCGCCGTCGGGCGACGACTTCACCTCCAGCTTCGCGTCCGCGTGGGTGGCGGCCCCGCGCGCGCGCCGGGCGAGGGCCAGCAGGTCGGGCGCGAACTGCGCGGTGGGGAGGTCCGCGTCCGGCGCGACGGCGAGCAGGCGCTCCAGCTCGGCGCGGGCCGGCTTGGCCTGCCCGTTGGCGGCGAGGCACGCCACCTTGACCACGCGGGCGCGCACGTAGCCGGCCCAGGCCTGGGAGAGGTCCGCCTGGAGGAAGCCCTTGGCGGCGGCGTCCACCAGCTTCGCGGCGCGCTGGGTGTCGAGGTCGTTGTAGGCCTTCTCGGCGTCCGCCAGCGCGACCTCGGCGTCGTTGCGGCTGCGCGAGCGGGCGGCGGCGCGGTCCGGGTCCAGCGCGTACACCACGTCCGCGGGGTTGAAGCGGCTGCGGGCGATGGCCGCCGCCGCGGCCGACTGGAGCTGGGCGGAGGCGGCCTTCCCCGCCGCGTCGGCGCCCACCACCACCGGCGCCAGCGTCGGGGCGCCCGCGGGCGCTGCGGAGAGGAGCGCGAGGAGGAGGGGGACCACGGCGCGATTCAACCATGGACGTACGACCAAAGTGGTATTCGACGTCGCTCTGCGCCTGGGAACCTCCACCGGGGCCCTGGGCGGCGCACGCGTCCATCCAGTGGGCGCCGTTCGCCGGCGCGGTGCGGGGCGCGCCGGGAGCCGGGCTGGCCGGAGCGTTTTTGACCGCCGCGAAGGAGCTTCCCGCGCATGTCGGCCGCCGTCCTCGTCCTCCACCTGCTCGCGACCGCCCAGGCCCCTGGGGCCCACGTCACGTCGAGGCCCCCCACCGCCCTCGACCAGCTCCAGATCGACCCGGACGCGCCCACCTGGTACGGGTGGCAGCCGCTCCTCGCCGACGCCACCGCCGCGAGCCTGCTGGGCGGCAGCGTCGTGCTCGACGGCGTGCCCAACATGGGGTTCGCCTCGGCGTCGCTGGTCGTGGCGGGCCTCGGCCTCTACCTCTTCGGCGGGCCGGCCATGCACCTGCTGAGGGAGCGGCCGCGCCTGGCGCTGATCGACCTGGGGTTACGGGTGAGCCTCCCGCTGGCGGGGCTCCTGAGCGGCCTGGTGCTGACGCTGCTCACCGGGCAGCCCATCTTGCTCACCGCCGGGCTCGTGGTGGGGCTCGGATCCGCCATCCTCTTCGACATCGTGAACCTGAGCTGGGATCCGCCGGCCGGGGACCCCGCGCCGGCCGCCGCCTCCACGACCGTGCGCTGGACGCCGTTCATCGGCGCCACGCCCCGCGGATCGCCGCTGGCGGGCGTGGCCGCCAGGTTCTGAAAGGCCCGTCAGCGGTTCACGCTGGCGGCGCGCGCCTGCCCGGTGTTGGGGTTGAAGGAGGGCGCGACGCTGTTGAGGTAGTTGAGGGCGATCTTCAGCTGGTAGTCGGTGAGCTTGCCGGTGACGTCCCAGTCCTTGAGGTTGGCGGGCAGCCGGTGCGTGGCGGCGTCCAGCGCCTCGGCCGCGCCCTCCGCCTTGAAGTGACCCTTGAGGTCGCGCTCCCGGAGCTGGTCGGCGGAGGCGCGCGCCTCGGAGGCGTCGTCGGTCACCATGAAGTCGGGGGTGATGCCCCGCTCCTGGATGGAGCGGCCCTTGGGCGTGTAGTAGCGGGCGATGGTGAGCTTGAGCCCGGAGCCGTCCTCCAGCTCGATCACCGTCTGCACCGACCCCTTGCCGAAGGTGGGGGTGCCCATGATGACGCCGCGCCCGTGGTCCTGGAGCGCGCCGGCCACGATCTCCGACGCGGACGCGCTCCCCGAGTTCACCAGCACCACCATCGGGTAGCCCTTCTCGGTGTCGCGGTCCTTGCTCCGCTCCTCGGTGGTGTTGCGCCCGTTGCGCCCGCGGGTGGTGACGATGGCCAGGCCGCCGGGCAGGAAGCGATCCGAGATGGCCACCGCCTGGTCCAGGAGCCCGCCGGGGTTGTTGCGCAGGTCCAGCACCAGCCCGCGCAGCTCGCGCCCGCCGTTGAGCGCGCGCAGCCGGTCCAGCTCCTTGCGCAGGTACGCGTCCGTCCGCTCCTGGAAGTTCTTCACCTTGATGTGGGCGATGCCGCCGTAGAGCGCGCCCTCCACGGAGACGATGCGGATGTGGTCGCGGATGATGGCGATCTCGCGGGGCGCGTTGAACCCCTCGCGCATGATGGTGAGCAGCACCTTCTTGCCCGCCGGCCCGCGCATCTTGGCGATGGCCTGGCTGAGGTCCATCCCCTTGGTGATCTCGTCGTCGATCTTGAGGATCTGGTCGCCCGGCCGGACACCCGCGCGCGCCGCCGGGGTGTCGTCGATGGGCGCCACCACGGTGATGACGTCGTTCTTCTTGGCGATCTCGATGCCCAGGCCGCCGAACTCGCCCGAGGTGTCGATCTTCATCTCCTTGAACACGTCCGGAGGCATGAAGACCGTGTGCGGGTCCAGCGTGTCCAGCATCCCCTTGATGGCGCCGTACATCAGCTGCTGGTCGTCCACCGGCTCGACGTAGTTGTTCTCCACGTACGACAGCACCCGCGCGAACAGCTCCAGCTGCTTGTACGTGCCCTCCGCGCTCCCCGGGCTCGCGCCCGCCGATCCCGCGCCCGCCGCCCAGGTGGGAACGGACCAGAGAAGGACGAGGGCTGTGAGGGTGCGCATGGGATCAATTCTAAGAGGAGATCGCCGCCCGCGCCTCGGGGGGTGGCCCGTTCACCCATGGCGTGGTGCGGCACGGGCCTACAGGCCCGCCTGGTCCGCGAACCGGATCAGCCGGCGGGTGACCTGGATGGGCCGTTCGACTTGCGGAACGTGCCCGAATCCCTTCACCAGCTCCACCTGGGCGTGCCGCGGGAGGTGCGCGCGGAAGTAGTCCAGGCCGTCGGAGGGCAACAGGCGGTCACTTTCACCCCAGAGCAGCAGGATGGGCATCTGGAGCGCCCCCAGCTCCTCCGGGGCGACGTGCATGTCGAAGGTGGCCTCCGAGAACACCTTCCGGACCGCCGGGGTGCCGTACATCTTCTTGAGCTCGGAGGAGAACAGCAGCCAGCCGACCGGGAGGCGGTGGAACAGCCGCATGGTGAGGGCGGCCGCGTCCTTGGTGGTCTTCACCAGGAGCGCCTTGCGCACCCCCTCGAACCCCTCGGCCGTCATCCGCGCGCCCGCCGGGCACACCAGCGCCAGCGCGCGCACGAACGAGGGCCGCCGCCCGGCGAGCCGCAGCGACATCGCCCCGCCCAGCGAGTTGCCCACCACCAGCGCGGGGTCGCGCACCACCGTGGCCGCGTAGTGGTCCAGCACCTCCAGCAGCCCCTCCAGCGGGAGCGGCCCGCCGCGCGCCTCGGGCGAGAAGCCGTGGCCGGGGAGATCCACCGCGTGCACCGAGGAGAACCGGCGCGAGAGCGAGAACAGGAGCCGGTAGTAGCCGTTGGCGGACCCGCCCAGGCCGTGCACCAGCAGCGCCGGGCCGCCGCGCCCCTTCCCGCGGACGACGTAGTGGTGGACCTGCTCGCCGCCCGCGGTGATCAGGTCGCTGATCGCCCCGCGGGCCTTCAGGTACTGGCGGAGCGCGGTCTGCGCGGTGGAGAGGAGGTCCAGGGCCATCGCGGGTCAGAGGGTCAATGGGTCAACCAGACCTGCGGATCCACCGCCACGCCGCGGTGGCGCAGCTCGAAGTACACGTACGCGCCCTTGAGCGACCCGGTGTCCCCCAGCGGCCCCAGCGCGTCGCCTCCGTGCACCTCCTCGCCGATCTTGCGCTCCAGCTCGCCCAGGTGGGCCACCACCGTGTGGTACCCGTCCCCGTGGTCGACGATGACCAGGTTGCCGTAGCCCTTCAACCAGCCGGCGTAGACCACCTTCCCGTCCGCCACCGCGCGCACCACGACGCCGGCGGGCGCGCGCAGGTCCAGCCCCTTCTGCACCGTCACGGTGTGGAAGCGCGGGTTCTCCACCTTGCCGAAGCCCAGCTCCACCCGGCCCACCACCGGCCACGGCAGCCGCCCCTTGAGCGCGCCGAAGCCGGACTCGGCGGGGGCGGCCTCCATCTCGGTGATCATGGTCCCCAGCTCGCGGTCCGCCACCTCCAGGTCCTTCACCACGCGGCCGGACTGCACCGCCTCCGCCTGGAGCAGCGAGAGCAGGTCCTCCATGTCCTGGCGCTGCTTGCGCGCCCGCGCCTCCCGCTCCCTGGCCCACTGGAGCCGGGCCGCCATCTCGCCCTTGATGGCCTCCAGCTCCCAGTGGCTCATCTCCTGGAAGCGGCGCACCCGCTGCACGTCCTGGAGCAGCCGGAGGTCGCTCTGCACCAGGGCGGCGAGCGCCCGCCCGCGCCACACCAGCTGCGCGAAGTCGCTGGCGGAGAGCAGCACCTCCAGCGGGTTCCGCCGCGAGGTGCGGTACATCACCAGCAGGCGCGGGGAGAGGCGCTGGAGCTGCTCCTGGAGCGCGAGGTTGGCCACCGCCTCCTGCCGCTCCGCCAGCTGGAGCCGGTTGCGCAGGAGCGCGAGGTCGTTCTGCAGCTGCTTGATCTGCAGGGACGCGCGCCGCTCCATCCGCTCCACCAGGTCCAGCACGTCCAGGGCGGAGACCTTCTCGCCGCGGATGATCTGCAGGGCGGCCTTCTCCCGCTCCAGCTTCTTCTGCACGTCGGTCCGCTCCTCGCGCGCGGGCGCGGCGGGCGCGGGCGCGGCGGCGAGCAACCACAGGGCGACCAGCGCGGTCATACGCGGAGGAACCGGCCCACGGCCACGAAGCTCCCGCACAGCCCCAGCACCGCCCCGGCGCCGAACAGCTCCGCCACCATCCCGGCGGTGACCAGCGGCGGCCCGCCGTGCGGCCCGAGGAGGAAGGAGAACAGCGACTGCAGCGGCGGCCCGGCGAAGACCGCGAACGCCCACAGCCCGAGCGCGGCGCAGAGCGCGCCCAGCAGCCCCTGGAGCACGCCTTCGATCAGGAAGGGCGCCTTCACGAAGCGGTCGGTGGCGCCCACCAGCTTCTGGATCTCGATCTCCCCGCGCCTGGAATAGATGGCCAGCTGGAGCGTGGCGGACACGATGACGATGGTGGCGATGGCCACGATCAGCGACGCCAGCAGCCCGCCGGCCCGCGCGGCGGAGGCGATGGAGGAGAGCCGCGCCACCGCTTCCTCGCCGTAATCCACCGCGGTGACGCCGGGGAGGGCGCGCGCCTGCTCCGCCAGCGCCTTCATCTGCTCGGGCGTGCGCTGGCGGGCGGGGATGGTGAGCTCCACCGTGCGCGGGAGCGGGTTCTCCGGGAGCCCGTCCAGCGCCGAGCCCAGCTCGCCCAGTTGCAGCTTCAGCCGCGCCATCGCCTCCTCGGGGGGGACGACGTGGGCGTCCAGGCCGGACTGGTGGCGGAGCGCCTGGGCCACCTCCTCCGCGCGCCACGCCGCCGCCGCCTGGTCCAGGTAGACGGTGAGCTCCACCTGCCCGCCCAGGGTGGCGATGAGCGAGTCCAGCAGTTGCCACAGCCCGCGCGCCATCCCGGCGGTGAACAGCGCGATGGCGATGGTGATGACGGCGATGAAGTGGACGAAGGGCGCGTGGCGCACGCCCTGCGCGGCCGAGCGCCAGAAGTACGTGCCCTTGGCCAGGACGCTCATCCCGCCGCCATCCTCCGCGCCGCCTTGAAGCCGTCCTCGTCGGCGACGACGCGCCCGCGCTCCAGCCGCAGGGTGCGCTTGCCGTAGCGCTCCAGCAGCGTGGCGTCGTGGGTGGCCACCACCACGGTGGCGCCGCGGACGTTCACGTCGTTGAGCAGGTCCATGATCTCCAACGTCAGCGCGGGGTCGAGATTCCCGGTGGGCTCGTCGGCGAGGAGGATGGTGGGGTCGTTCACCAGCGCGCGGGCGATCACCACCCGCTGCTGCTCGCCGCCGGAGAGGCGTGGAGGAAGGGAGGACGCCTTGTGCTCCAGGCCCACCTGCTTGAGCATCCGCATCACCCGGTCCCGGCACTCGGCGCGCGGGATGCCCAGCACGTCCAGGGTGAAGGCCACGTTGTCCGCCACCGTGCGGTGCGGGAGCAGCTTGAAGTCCTGGAACACCACGCCCACGTTGCGCCGCAGGTAGGGCACCGCCGACTCCCGGATGCGCGCGATGTTCCGCCCCCCGACGAGGATCTGCCCGCGGGTGGCCTTCTCCGCGCACATGATCAGCTTGAGCAGCGTGGTCTTCCCCGCGCCCGAGGGGCCGGTGAGGAAGACGAACTCCCCCTTGCCGATGGTGAGGTTGATGTCCGAGAGCGAGGGCGGATCCCCGGGGTACGCCTTGTAGACGTGGAACATCTGGATCATGGGCTGGGCCGGGCCGCCGTCCATCGCGCGCGGGATCATGCCACGGCGGCGTCGGACGGCGAGCAGACGACCAGGCGTCGTGACCCGCAAACCGCTGGACGGCGGGCCTTTGCCGGTAGAATGCCGGCCGCAGCAACGGGCTCCACTCGCAGGCACAAGAGGAGACACCGCATGGCCCAGTACGACGACGAGTACGGCAACGAGCCGCGGACCACGGGGGACCACCAGTCCAGGCGCGGGGGTTCCGCCCTCCCCTGGGTGCTGCTGGTGTTGGTGCTGGGGATCGCCGGGGCGGGGGGGTACTTCGGCTACGGCATGTTCCAGGCGGCCAACGAGCAGAAGGCGGCGGCGCTCAAGGCCAGCGAGGAGGCCGGCGGCAAGCTCCGCGACCTGCAGGGCGCCAACAAGGACCTCGAGGAGAAGGTGAAGGGGCTGGAGCAGGAGAAGGGCAACCTCTCCGCGCAGGTGCAGGCCAAGGACGACGAGCTGGCCAAGCTCAAGGCCACCTACGACTCCCTCAACGAGCAGATGAAGTCGGAGATCGAGAAGGGCGAGATCCGCCTCTCCCAGAACGGCGAGCGGCTCCAGGTGGACATGGTGGACAAGATCCTCTTCGACTCCGGCAAGGCGGAGGTCACCGACCACGGCGGCGAGGTGCTGATGAAGATCGGCGGCGTGCTGGCCAAGGTGGAAGGCAAGGCCATCCAGGTCTCCGGCCACACCGACGACAGCCCCATCGCGGACAAGGAGCTGATGGCGAAGTTCCCCACCAACTGGGAGCTGTCCGCCGCGCGCGCGGTCAACGTGACGCGCTTCCTGGCCGAGAAGGCGAAGGTGCCCGGCAAGCGATTGGTGGCCGCGGGGTACGGCGAGTTCCACCCCATCTCCACCAACTCCACCCACGAGGGCCGCGCCCGCAACCGGCGGATCGAGATCCTCCTCACGCCGGAGGTGGAGACCAAGGCGGTCCAGGTGGCCGACGCCAAGGGCGGCGCCAAGGGCTCCACGGTCGCCGCCAAGGGGAAGGCGCCGCCGCCCCCGCCCAAGAAGAAATCGGGGCGCAAGTAGGGCCGTACCCCTGGGGACATGGGCGCGCCGCTCGCCATCGAGGCCAAGAGCCTGCACAAGACGTACGGCGGGCTGTTTGGCCCGCGGCAGCGCGCGCTCGCCGGGCTGGACCTCGCCGTCGCGCGCGGCGAGGCGTTCGGCCTGATCGGCCCCAACGGCGCCGGGAAGACCACCTTCATCAAGATCCTCCTCGGCATCGCCCGGCCCACCACCGGCGAGGTGAAGCTGCTGGGGGGCGATCCGGAGGCGGTGGAGACGCGCCGGCGCGTGGGCTACCTGCCGGAGCGCCTCCACCTCCCGCACGCGTGGACGCCGCCCGCGTTCCTGGCCAGCGTCGCCCGGCTCAAGGGCGTGGCGCATCCGCCGCGCGCGCTGCTGGAGCTGCTGGGGCGGGTGGGCCTGGCGGATGACGCGCAGCGGAAGATCGGCGGCTTCTCCAAGGGCATGCGCCAGCGGCTGGGCCTGGCCGCCGCGCTGATCGGCTCCCCGGAGCTGTTGGTGCTGGACGAGCCGACGGACGGCATCGACCCGCTGGGGCGGATGGAGGTCCGGAAGCTGCTGATGGAGGAGCTGGCCCGCGGGGCGACGCTGTTCCTCAACTCGCACCTGCTGGCGGAGACGGAGCGGGTGTGCGGCCGGGTCGGCATCCTCTCCCACGGGCGGGTGCTGCGCGAGGGGAGGCTGGAGGACCTCTGCCAGTCCAGCGCGTACTACCGGGTGAGGTTCGCGCCCGGGAGCGACGCCGTGGCGCTGGAGGCGGCGGGCTTCCTGCCCGGGCGCGAGGCCGGCGCCTGGCGGTGCGAGGCGGACACGCCGCAGAAGCTGAACGAGGCCCTGGACCGGGCGCGGCGGTCGGGCGCGCTGCTGGTGGAGGTGGCGCGCGAGGAGAAGGACCTGGAGGAGGTGCTCCAGGAGGCGGTGCGCGGGGCGTCCCCGGCGCCCCCGGCGCGGGAGGCGGCGGCGTGAGGACGATGCTGGCGGTGGCGGCGGACCTCATCCGCGAGGCCACCAAGCGCAAGTGGTTCCTGGGCCTGGCCATCGCCATCACCGCGGTGCTGGTCACCTTGAGCCTGTCGCTGCGGATGGACGTGGTGGACGGCGCGCTCGCCGCCACCCGCCTGTTCGGCAAGCTCACCCGCGGGCCCATCCAGTCGGTGGACGTGGCGCTCCGGCCGGTGTTCATGGCGGTGGCGGCGGTGGTGTTCTACGGCGGGTCGGTGTTCGGGATCATCGCCTGCGCGGACTTCGCGCCCACGCTGCTGTCGCCCGGCCGCATCGAGCACCTCCTCGCGCTCCCCGTCCGCCGCTGGCAGCTCCTGGCGGGGACGTTCCTGGGCGTGCTCGCGCTGTCGCTGGCCGCGGCGCTCTACGGGTCGGGTGGGTTGATCGTCCTTCTGGGCGTGAAGACCGGGCTGTGGACGTGGCGGCCGCTGGTCGCCGGGCTGCTCTCCAGCGTCAGCTTCGCGGCGGTGTACGCGGCCATGCTCACCGCGTCGCTCTACGCGCGCTCGGCGTCCGTCTCCGCCGCCATCGGCTTCGTGGTGTTCATCAGCGGCATCGTGTCCGGGTTCCGGTACGACCTCATCCCCATGTTCGAGCCGGGCGTGGGGCGCACCCTCTTCACCGGCTACACCATGCTCTTCCCGCGCATCTCGGCGCTGGCGGGGGCGGCGATGGACATCGCGGGGTACCGGCCGCTGCAGGTGCACTCGCTGTGGTCGCTGCTGGCGGGCATGCTGGTCTTCGGCGGCGGGGTGCTGACCCTGGGCATCTGGCGCTTCGAGCAAAAGGACTTCTAGGGTGTTACCCGGGACGGGCGCATGACTCGAAAGCGGCTGATGTTCCTGTGGATGGCCATCCTGCTCCTGGCGGCGGGGGTGGCGCTGATGCTGTACGGCGAGGAGCCGGCCCCGGTGACGCCCGAGGTGACGGTCAACTTCCCCCGCCGGCTGAACCAGGAGGAGCGGGTGCGGATGGAGAAGCGCCGCGTCCTCCCCGCGGCGCCGCAGCCCAAGGACGACGGCCCGCGCGCGCCGGAGCGGCCGAGGGATCCGGTGCTGGCCGCGCTGGGGAGCGGGAAGTCGGCGGTGGTGGTGGAGGCCAACGCCATCCGCAACTCGCCGGTGGGCAAGCTGCTGCTGGAGTGCATCCTGGACGACGCCAAGGAGAACCCCATCGAGCAGCTCAAGCGCGAGGCGGGCGTGGACATCCTCCAGGACCTGGACCGGGTGGCGCTCACCGACGAAGGGGTGGTCGTCTCCGGGCACTTCGCCAACGCGCGCTGGGACGACCTGTTCAAGCAGCACGCCACCAGCGGCAAGTACGGCGACGGCGCCACCGTCTACCACCCGAACGCGGTGGAGATGGAGCTGCCGGACGGCGGCCACGTCACCCGCCAGCCCAGCGAGTCGCTCGCCACCTGGGGCGGGCAGATGTTGCTGGTGGGCGACAACGAGGAGGCGCTGCGCGCGATGGTCGACCGGGTGGAGGGGCGGAGCATCGTGGAGCAACCCCTGCTCACGGAGAGCCAGACCTTCGGGGAGATCTACGGCGTCATCTCCGCGGACGACCTGGCGAAGATCTTCCCCTCCGACCAGGCCGACCTCGCCGAGCGCTTCCGCTCCGTGGCCCAGCGCATCGAGGTGCACGTGGACACCTCCAGCGACGTGGGCATCGTCGCCGACGTGCAGGGCGTGGACACCTCGCAGGTGGAGGACCTGGGCAAGTCGCTCGGCGCGGCGCTGTCGGTGGCGCGGCTGGGCGCTCAGCAACAAGAGGAGAAGGACCTGTCGGAGTTGCTGGACCTGGCCAAGGTGAAGCCGGACGGGGACCGCTTCAAGGTGGAGATGGCCATCCCGCTGGAGATGCTGGAGAAGCAGCTCTCCAAGTGCGGGGAGCGGCGGCGCGAGCGCGAGCAGCGGCGGCGGCAGAAGCTCCAGCAGCAGGGGCAGGCGACGACGGCGCCGGGGCGCTGACGAGCCCGGCTGGTTGCCGCCGGCTAGTTGCCGCCGGCTAGTTGCCGAAGGTGTCCTGGAAGTCCTTGTCCAGCTGGTTCTTCGGCGGCGGCAGGGTTGCCGGCTTCTTCGGCGCGGGGGGCGTCTTCGCCGCCGCGGCCTCACCTTCGACCGGAGGCTTCGCGGCCGGCTTCGGCTTCGCCTCCACCTTTGCGGGCGGCATCTCGACCCTGGCCGGGGCCGGAGGTTGAACGGCGGTGGCCGGAGGCGGTGGCGGCTGGGCCACGGGCGCCGTCGCCGTGGGCACGGGCTCGTGGATGACCACCGGCGCGGGCGCCGGCGGCGGGGGCATCGTCACCTTCACCACGTACCCACCCACCACCCCGCCGAGCACCGACGCGGCGAACAGCGAGGCGAAGAGCCTGGCGCCGCTGACGCCGGCGGCCCGCCTGGGCGCTTCCTCCTCGTCCTCGTCCTCGTAGCGCCGCTCCGCCGAGAACATCGGCGGCTTCACCGCCGGCGGCTGCACCCGCTTCGGTCCCTCCGGCGTGGTGGGCGAGGTGGGCGGGCGCGCCTCGGCCGAAGCGGGCGACGCGGCGAGCGAAGCCGGGACGGCGACGGCGCCCACCAGCCGATCCGTCTGCGCCTCCCGCTCCTGCTCCGCCAGCGACTTGAGCATCTTCGACGCGCTGGGCGCGAAGGAGGCCGGCTGCGAGCGGACGGGCGGCTTGGAGGAGAGCGCCTTCAGCCCCTCGCGCGGGCGGGGGACGATGGCGCTGGTGAGGGCGTGGAGGCGGGAGAGCGGGCGCCACTCGCTCATCCCCTCGCGCCAGCAGAGGGTCTCCGCGCCGATCTCCCCGCGCGACCAGCGGTCCGTGAGGTCCTCCACGGTGAGCGGGCCGTGGGCGTTGTCCTTCATCGCCACGTACCAGCCGTCGAACGGCGGCGCGTCGCCGGTGAGGGCGTACGCCTCCGCCGGCTCCTGGCGCTCCTGCTCCGGCCGGCCCTGGGCGGCGGCGCTCCCGTTCGCCTCCCCCACGCTGTCCACCTTGGCGATCAGCTCGTCCAGCGCCGCCAGCGCCTGCGCCTCCGCCAGGGTGTCCATCATCGACGGTGAGCGCTGTGCCTCGCCGCCCTCCGCGGGGGGCTGGGGCTGCGAGGGATCCGGCTGCTCTGCCACGGTCGCCATTATCCTCGACCGGGCGCTGTCCGTCAGGTCCCGGTCACCGCTTCAGGAAGTCACGTACCTGGCCGGCGATCCCCTTCGCGTCCATCTTGAAGTGGGCCAGGAGCTCCTCGGGCGTGCCGCTCTCCCCGAAGGTGTCCCGCAGGCCGATGCGGAGGAGCTTGCGCCCGATCCCTGCCTCGGCCAGCGCCTCGGCCACCGCGGAGCCCAGGCCGCCGTTGATCTGGTGGTCCTCGGCGGTCACCACCGCCTTCGCCTGCCCCGCCAAACGGGCCACCGCCGCGGCGTCGAGCGGCTTGATGGTGTGGATGTTGGTCACCCCGACGGAGAGGCCCTCCGCCTTGAGCGCCTGCGCCGCCTGGACCGCGAAGGCCACCTCGCCGCCGGTGGCGAAGATGACGGCGTCCGTGCCGCCGGGGACCAGCTCCACCGCCTTGCCCAGCTCGAACTTGTAGGTGGCCGGGTCGTTCACCCGCTCCAGCTTCTGGCGGGTGGTGCGCAGGTACGCGGGGCCGGGATGAGAGCAGAGGTACTCCACGGCGGCCTCGGTCTCCACGTCGTCCGCGGGCTGGATGACCGCCACCCCCGGCAGCGTCCGCATCACGGCCACGTCCTCCAGGCCCTGCTGCGAGTAGCCGTCGTCGCCGATGCCGATGCCGGCGTGGCTGCCCACCACCTTCACGTTCGCCTTCGAGTAGGCGACGGAGATGCGCATGGTGTCGAAGCGGCCGGTGACGAAGCACGCGAAGGAGCAGCAGAAGGGCACCTTCCCGGCGAGCGCCAGCCCGGCCGCGGTGCCCACCATGTTCGCCTCGGCGATGCCCATCTCGAAGAAGCGGGAGCCGAACTTCTTGGCGAACGCCTCCGACTTGGTGCTCTTGGCCAGGTCGGCGTCCAGCACCACCACGTTGGGGTACTTCTCCCCCACCTTGACGAGCGCCTCACCGAAGGCGTCGCGGGTCGCTTTCATCGTCGCCATCACGCCTTCCCTCCGGGAGCGTGCGCGCGCAGCTCGGCGAGCGCCTTCTCCGTCTGCTCCTTGTTGGGCGCCGAGCCGTGCCAGGCGATCTGGTTCTCCATGAAGGAGACGCCCTTGCCCTTGACGGTGTTGGCGATGATGAACGTGGGCCGGCCCTTGTGCGCCTTCGCCGCGTCCAGCGCGCCGAGGATGGCCGCGACGTCGTGCCCGTCGATGGAGAGCACGTTCCAGTTGAAGGCGCGCCACTTGTCCGCCACCGGCTCCAGCGGCATCACCTCTTCGACGTGCCCGTCAATCTGCCCGTGGTTGTAGTCGAGGATGACGGTGAGCGTGTCCACCTTGTACTTGGGGGCGCTCATCGCCGCCTCCCAGACTTGCCCTTCCTGGGATTCGCCGTCGCCGATGATGCAGTAGACGTGGAACTTGTCCCCGTCCAGCTTGGACGCCATGGCCATCCCCTGCGCCACGGAGAGGCCCTGCCCCAGCGACCCGGTGCAGGCCTCGATGCCGGGGAGGAGGTGGTTCACCGGGTGCCCCTGCAGCGGGGAGCCCAGGGTGC
>DASRBA010000132.1:0-33697 GCA_035637895.1 Myxococcaceae bacterium | reverse complement strand
GGCGATCGCAACGCCGCGAATCCAGGCGCGATAACATGGAGAAATCCCATGTCCATCAAGGGCTCTCCCGAAGGCGCGGCGTCCCCCCGCACGCGCTCGTCCGATTCCATTCCCGCGACCACCCCCTCCGGCTCCCAGCTGCGGGTGTCGCGCGATCCGCTTCCCGCCACTGCCAAATCGGCGGCCGCCATCCAGCGCGGCGTGCGCTACGTCAAGACCGGTCACGACAAGGGCGGGCGCGATGCCTCGCTCGCGCTCACCCGGCTCGACGACAAGCGCGTGCAGGTGACGCTCAACGTGAACGGGAAGGACGTCACCTACACCTTGGACCTCACGCGCGAGGACGCGCGCCAGGCGTACGAGGACCTCACCAGGTTCCGCACCACCCGCGCGGACCTGCTGGCGGACAAGCCGGCGAAGAGCGGCGTGGAGAAGGGGCCCGCCCCCAAGACCAAGGTCGAGGTGAAGGGCAACGTCAAGCCGAAGATCGAGAGCGGCACCAAGGGCGTGGAGGTGAGCGGCAACGTCACCGCCACGCGCGGCGACACCAAGGTGGACGTCAAGGCGAACGCGAAGGGGGAGCGCAGCACCGTTTCGAAGGACGGCAAGACCACCAAGACGGACACCCTCCAGGGCGGCGGCAACGTCACCGTCACCACCAAGGCCGGCAAGAACACGGTCACCGCCTCCGCGGGCGTGCAGGTGGAGCGCACGGACTCGAAGACCACCGGCCCGGACGGCAAGCAGCAGTCGCGCACGCAGACGAAGAACACCGTGGCCGACCAGAGCGTGCGGGTGACGGGCAGCAACCCCAAGGACACCGCCGGCGTGTCGGTGAAGGAGACGCGCGGGCAGAAGGTGGAGACGGACGCGGCCGGGAAGAAGACGGTCACCACCAACAAGGGCACCGACGTGGCGGCGGACGCCAGCGCGACCGCGAAGGTGGGGAAGGAGACCAACCTCGACTGGTCCGCCTCCATCAACGTCCACGACGCCAGCACGCAGGTGGCGCAGCCGGACGGGAAGACCTCGAGCACGGACGAGAAGAACGTCCAGGCCAAGACCTCCGTCACGGTGGCGGACACCACCGGGCCGGATCAGTCCTCGGTGAAGGTCTCCGCGGGCGTCACCCGTGGCGACAAGGTGGAGACCGCGCCGGACGGGAAGAAGACCGTCACCCAGACGCGCTCCGACGACGAGGCGGTCAACGCCTCCGTCACCCGCACCAGCGGCGAGACGGTGACCACCGCCTCCGGCAACGTCACCCGCAGCAACTCCAGCACGGCGGTGACCACCCCGGACGGGAAGACGGCCACCAGCTCGCAGACCAAGGTCGCCGCGGACGGACAGGTCTCGGCGGCGGACAAGACGGGGCCGGAGCAGGGCTCGGTCACCGTGAAGGGGAGCGTCTCCCGCGACAGCAAGGTCGACACCACCAAGGACGGCGCCACCACCCGCACCGACAACGCGCAGCAGAGCGGCTCCGTGGCGGTCACCACCAAGACCACCAAGGGGGACAAGACCACCAGCACCTCCACCCAGGTGGACGTCTCCTCCAACAGCACCACCACCACCGGCCCGGACGGCAGCAAGACCTGGAGCGACGGGAGCTCCGCCGGCGTGACCGAGACGGACACCCTCACCAGGGGCACCACCTCCACCACCGCCAAGGTGCAGGTGAAGTCCTCCGAGTCGGAGAGCGGCGACGCCAAGGGCGTGAAGCAGGAGAAGGGTGCGCTCTCCGCGCAGGTGGACCTCACCACCTCGTTCAAGGGCAACCGCAAGGTCGGCTTCAGCGCGGGCGACTCGCGCGACTACTCGCTCACGCTGCCGGCCGGCCAGGCCAAGGCCCCCGCGCTGCCGCTGGACGCCGCCTCCGCGCAGGCGCTCCCGCAGGGCTCGACGTTCACGCTCACCGGCAAGGGCACGCTGGGCATCAACGGCGAGGCGGACGGCTTCAAGGGCGGCATCTCCGAGGAGCGCTCGCTGCAGATCAAGGTGGACCGCGGCGAGGGCGCCAAGGTCACCGCCACCGTCGACCTGGGCCGCAAGGAGACGGACACCGAGTCCTTCGACAAGACCTTCGGCGACCCGAAGAAGCTGAACGCGCAGCTGTCGGCGAAGAACACCGACAACGCCTCGCGCGGCCGCACCGAGCAGTTCTCCTTCGACCTCTCCAACCCGGCGCACCAGCAGGCGTACGACGCGCTGCTGCGCGGCGACCTCTCCCAGGCGCAGAAGCTGGGCATCGGCAAGGAGCTGAAGAGCTCCTCCACCAAGGGCGACGAGCAGCAGCTCAAGGCGGGGATCAGCTTCAACAAGATCGGCGCCAGCGTGGAGCTGGACCGGAAGGACATCGATCCCTCCGACGACCGGATCCAGAAGGACCCCACCCGCAAGGCGATCACCGACGCGGCGCAGAAGGACGGCCGCGACGTGCGGTGGCTCGAGCGCGGCGGCGCATGGGAGCTGGGCGGCGGCTACGACTACGGCGTCTCGCCCGGGGTGGCCGGCTTCGGCTTCGGCTTCGAGGCGAAGAAGGGGATGGAGTGGCGGTCGCTGGGGCCTCGCATCAACGGCGAGGGCGGCGCGCCGGGCGTGGCGATGAGCGCGGAGGAGGCGGACAAGATGCCCGCCGGCTCCGAGTTCTCGGTCCGCGGCCAGTCGAAGATCAGCGGCCGGGCCGGCGTGCTCGGCGGGTGGCAGGCGGGCGGCGGCGGCATCACCGTCTCCGCGGGCGTGGGCTTCGACGTGTCCAAGGGCAAGACCCTGGACATGAACGTCCGCGTGCGGAAGTTGCCGGACGGCAAGGTCGAGGTGCGGCTGGACGAGCTGAAGAAGGACCAGGCGTCGGCGCAGTTCTCGGCGAAGCTGGGTGCGACCGTCAACGGCGCGGAGCTGGCGGCGGCGGGCGGCTCCGTCCTCGGCGCGCTGGCGAAGAAGCCGGACGTGGCCCAGAAGCTGGCAGGCCTGAACAAGAGCCTCTCGGTGGAGTTCAAGGCCGGGAAGAGCCACTCCGAGGAGGAGGGCAAGGGCCTGGTGTTCACGCTGGATCTCTCCAAGCCGGAGGCGCGCGCGGCGTACGACAAGCTGGTGCGCGGCAACCCGGACCCGGCGCTGGACGCGTCCGGCCAGGAGGAGCGCGGCGTCCACCTCAACCAGAAGACCGACCTGGCCTCGAAGCAGACCGACAAGAACATGTCGCTCAAGGTCGGCAACACCGAGCTGTTCGCCTCGACCGACTCGCGCAAGGACCTCACCGTCGAATCCACCACCGAGCAGAAGACGGAGCGGCTGGACGAGTCGGTGGCGGACCGGATGCGGTCCTCCATCTTCGGGCGGCGGCGGCACCTCAACTTCGACGCGGTGAGCTTGCGCACGGACCGCGCGCCCACCGGCGAGAAGTTCATGAAGCTGTCGTATGACGAGAGCGACCGCTACACCTCGCGCGAGGAGCTGGCGGAGCGGCGCGCGCTGGCGAAGTCGCTGGGCGCCACGCCCACCCGGCCGGAGGTGGTGAAGGAGGAGCACGGCGGCGGGGTGATGCGGTGGATCTCCGGGTCGCACAACGACCACGGGAAGGTGAGCACCAGCATCGAGGCGTACATCACGCCCGCGGGCATCCAGAAGATCCGCACCGCGGGGCGGGACGCGCAGATGAGCGCCTTCGGCGAGGCGATCAAGGACATGCACGGCAGCGCGCCGGCGTGGAACGACCCGGCGACCTCCGGGCGCGCCCGCGAGCTGCTGGACGGCTACCGGAGCGCGCCGGCGAAGCAGCGCGACGGGTTCCGGAAGCAGTACGAGCGGGAGTTCGGCAAGGACCGCTTCAAGGCGGACGTGAAGGACTACGCGCGGGCGTCGGAGCTCGCGGACGCGCTGGGCAAGTCCGGCGACGACGCCAACCCCGCCACCTGGAACCGGACGTTCGCGGACCTGGCGCAGAAGATGGGCTTCAACTTCTTCGACTCGCTGTCGGCGATGAACAAGCTGGCCGGCGACAGCGAGGTGGTGGTCGGGAAGTACGTGATGAAGGGGAGCTCGGTGGACATCGAGATGACCAGCGAGGGGACCGTCAACAAGCCGCAGATCACCGGCGGCATGCCCGCGGACGCGGAGGCCGCGCGCAACAGCGTCCGGAAGTGACGGCGGTCAGTACGGCTTCTGCCCGAGGATGTTCCCGCCCGGGTCGTAGTCGCAGACCCAGAGGTCCCAGCTCTGCCCGTTGGCGAACGGGGAGCTGGCGGCGGTGCAGGTGGCCCGCGCGCAGCCGACGGCGGTGGTGGCGCGCCAGACGAGCTGCGTGTAGTGGCCGCACGCCGAACCGCACGTGTCGGTGGCGTAGTCGTAGTTCTGCGCCTCGGCGGCCCACCCCTGGACCACGCCCTCCGGGGTGCCGGAGCCGACCGGGTAGAACGCGGCGAGGTTCTCGCCCAGGTCGCCCAGGTTCGGGTTGTGGCTGAAGGTGCATCCCTTGGCCCACGCCTGGGCCGTGGCCGCCGCGTCCCCGGACCAGTTGAGCGGGCGCAGCGCGGGCGAGGGCGCCGGCTGCGCGTTGGCCCGCACCTGGTTGTGCGCGTCGAGCATCGCCTGGTCCTGCGGGTCGAGCTCCGGTCCACACGCGGCGGCGAGGAGGACCACGGCGAACGCGGCGAACGAGCTCGGGGAAGTGGTCACGGGGCTGGTCTCCAGTGGTCAGCTGGAGCGATCCTACCGCTCCATGGGACGGACCGCGTCGCGACTGGTGGGATGCGCGCTGGCGGTGGCCTGCGTGGGCCCCGGCGCCGCGTCTCCACCGCCTTCCAAGGATTCACCCGCGGCGGCGCTCGTCGACGCGCACAACCGCTACCGCGCCAAGCACTGCGCGCCGGCGCTGCGCTGGTCGAACGAGCTGGCCGCGAGCGCGCAGTCGTGGGCGGAGTCCCTGGCCCGGCGCGGCTGCGTGCTCGACCACAGCCACGGGAGGTACGGGGAGAACCTCGCCTCGGGGACGGCGGGGCTCCTCACCCCGGAGTCGGTCGTGGACATGTGGTACCGCGAGGCCCGCGAGTACAGCTTCAAGCGCCCCGGCTTCTCGCCCGCCACCGGCCACTTCACGCAGGTCGTCTGGGCGAAGACCACCAGCCTGGGCTGCGCGGTGGCGAAGTGCACGGACTCGGACGTGTGGGTCTGCCAGTACGACCCGCCGGGCAACGTCCTCGGCGCCTTCGAACAGAACGTCCTCCCGGAGTCGTGCCGGAAATGACTCGCTGGGGTCTCCTCCTCTTCCTCGTCCCGGTGCTGCTCGCCTCCGGATGCCGGCGGCACCGCCCCGCCGAGGCCGACGCCGACGCCGGGGCCGCCCCGCCGCCGGTGGTCTGGACCGCGGAGTCCGCGAGCGGGCAGGCCACCATCCAGCAGCGGGGCGAGCCCGGGCAGGGGTGCCTCCTGGAGTCCTCCGGCGGGAAGGAGGCGTGGCGCGCCGAGGTCTGCGCCGCGGCGCCGGACCAGCTCACCTTCGTCTCCGGGGACGGTGAGTGGCTGCTGGTGATCGATCCGCTCCCTCCCGTGCGCGAGGGGCACTGGGAAGCGGCGGACGCCGTCTCCCTCTTTCACCGCGGCGAGCTGCGGATCCGCGCCCCGGTGGGCGACTTCGTCCACTCCTCGAAGGACCTGCACTTCTTCATCGGCACCGTGGGCTGGCTGCGGGGGACGTCGGACCTGGAGGGTTCGCCCCCGCGCTACGGCCACGGCGGCGGCACGGTGGAGGGAGAGCTGGCGGACGGCTCCACCTTCTCGCTCCCGTTCGACGACAAGCCGCGCCCGCGCCCGCCTCCGCCGATCGCGATGGCGCCACCATCCGCGAAGCCGCCGCCGCCACCCGCGACGCCGGCGAGCGCTCGAGTGCCGGCACCACGTTCGGCGCTGGAGCCGGCATCGCCCCTGCTCACCGAGGCGGAGCGTGACGAGCTCCTCGCGCGCCGCCGCCGGCCCCAGCTCGCGAAGGAGCTGTCGCGCGGCCTGGGCGAGGTCGAGGAGGACGTCCGGGCCGGCCGGCTGGCCTCGGCCGTGGAGGAGCTGGAGCACGTGCGGAGCACCGTGCGCGACGACGCCGGCAAGATGCGCGAGCTGGCCAACTACGAGGGGCACCTGGCCCTCTACCTCCTCGACGTGGGCAACCCGGACGAGGCGCGCCGCTTCGCCTCCATCGGCGTGGAGACCGACGCCGAGGCGCCGCGCCCGCGCGAGGCGCTCGGGAAGATCGCCTACGCCCGCAACGACCTGGCGGCGGCGATGGGCGAGTGGAACCGCGGCCTGGCGGAGAACCCGAACGACGCGGCCCTGCGCTCGCTGGTGGCCAAGGGGCAAACGGAGTCGGCCAACCTGAAGACGTACCAGACGCGGTCCTCGGATCACTTCGTCCTCACCTTCGAGGGGCGCGAGGAGCGGGAGGTGGGAGACCTCGCGCTGGGCATCCTGGAGGAGGCCTACCGGAAGGTGCCCGCGCTCTACGGCTTCACCCCCTCGGACCGGGTGCCGGTGGTGCTCTATCCCGACGAGGGGCTGCAGCAGGTGGAGACGAAGCCGAGGTGGGCGGCCGGCGTCTTCGACGGGAAGGTGCGCACCGGGAGCGGCGGGGCCATCAACCACCCGAACATCCTCCGCCGGGTGCTCGCGCACGAGTACGGCCACGCGATCCTCCACCGGGCGCTGCGCGGCATGTCGCAGGCGCCGGGTTGGTTCGACGAGGGGATGGCGCAGGCGGCCGGCAGCCTCCTCGAGCCGGAGCCGGTCGTGGCCTGTACCTTCGGCCACCCGGTCCCGTTGCAGGGGCTGGGCGGCGGCTTCGCGCTGCTCCCCGGCGACAACCGCCAGATCCACGCGGCGTACCTGACGGCGCGGCACGCGGTGGAGGGGCTGCTGGCGCGCAAGGGGCGCGGGCCGGTGCAGGAGCTGATCAAGCGCGGCGGCTCGGGCGAGCCGTTCCCGACCGCGTTCGAGCACGCCATGGGCCAGCCGTATCCCGCCTACCTCGAGGCGTTCGACAAGAAGGACTGCGCCGCTCAGAACTGGAAGTAGATGTACGGCTGGACCTCGAAGCCGGCGATCTGCCGCGCCACCAGCCCGAGCGCGACGAGCGCCGCCGCGCGCGCCAGCACCGGCGCGCGGTTGAAGGTCTGCACCGACCACTCGTACGCGCTCTTCGGCAGCGCGTAGAGGGAGATCCCGACCCCCAGCGTGATCCACACCATCCTGGACACGTTCGCCAGCCCCCACGTGAAGTGCGAGAGCTGCTGGAACATGGCGAACGCGTGCTGGATATCGGGCGCGCGGAAGAAGATGCGCGTCAGCGCCACGCAGGTGAAGGTGACGAGGATTCCGATCGCCGCCCCCACCAGCCCCTTCTTCGCCTTCTCCGCCTCCGGGTTCACGTACCACCAGTAGCAGCGGAGCAGCACCAGGAAGGTCCCGTGGATGCCGCCCCACAGCGCGAACCGCCAGTCCGCCCCGTGCCACAGCCCGCCCAGCACCATCACGATCATCAGGTTGCGGAGGGTCTTCGCGTTCGACCCGCGGTTGCCGCCCAGCGGGATGTAGAGGTAGTCGCGCAGCCAGGTGGAGAGGCTGAGGTGCCACCGGTTCCAGAACTGGAACAGGTTCTGCGCGTGGTACGGCTTGTTGAAGTTCTCCGGCAGCGGGAAGCCGAACAGCGTCGCCGCGCCGATCGCCACGTCCGAGTACGCGGAGAAGTCGAAGTAGATCTGGAAGGTGTACGCCACCGTGGCCACCGCGCACTCGGCGGAGGTGTAGAGGCCCGGGTTCTCGAACACCCGGTCCACCAGCCCGGTGGAGATGACGTCCGCGATCAGCAGCTTCTTGGCGATGCCGGTGGCCATCCGGAACAGCGCGCGCGCGCCCGCCTCCGGCGTCAGCTCGGGCACCTGGTGGAAGCGGCCGATGAGGTACTTGGCGCGGACGATGGGGCCGGCCACCACGTGGGGGAAGAAGAGCAGGTAGAGGAGGTGCTCGAAGTAGTTGTGCCCGCCCTCCAGGTCGCCCCGGTAGACGTCGACCAGGTACGCGATGGCCTGGAACGCCACGAACGACAGGCCGATGGGCAGCAGCAGCCCCAGCTTCGGCGGCGCCCAGTCCAGCCCGACCTTCTGCGCCAGCGTCCCGCCGGTGGCGAGGAACAGGTTCAGGTACTTGAACGTCGCCAGCACGCCCAGGTGCGAGGCCACGCACAGCCCCAGCACCCACTTGCGCGCGGTGGTCCTCTCCTGCTCGCCGAAGCGGATCAGCAGCTTCCCGCCGATCCAGTTCACCAGCGCGTACCAGGCGAACAGCAGCACCGGCGCCGGGCTCCACGCCGCGTAGAAGAGGAAGCTGGCCACGAACAGCACCAGCAGCCGCGGCGCCTTCCACCGGTGCACCTGCCAGTAGACGGCGAAGGTCACCGCGAACAGCGCCATGAACTGGACGGAGTGGAAGAGCATCTAGCGCTCCGCCTCCACGCCGCCGCCGGCGACGCGCGTGCCCGGGGTGCCCCGCGGCGCCGGCAGCGACGCCAGCGCACCGGTCGCCGCATACGTGCTCATCACGTCGTCGGCCAGCGCGTCCGCCAGCAGCCGGTAGCCCTCGGGCGAGAGGTGCACGTGGTCCGCGTTGGCCAGCGGCGGGTCGTGCTCCAGCCAGCGGTCGATGGCCCCCGGCCCACCCATCGCAGCGCGCGGCGACCAGAAGGCGCAGCCGCGCTGCCGGGCGATCCTCCGCAGCATCGCCACCACCTTGTCGGTGGAGGCGGTCTCGATCCACCCGTGCGGCAGCTGCTCCATCCGGTCCGTGGGACCCAGCACCAGGCAGTCCGCCTGCGGGGCGGCGCGCCGGAGGGTGGTGAAGAGCGTGTCGTAGCAGCCCTGCATCTTCTCCTCGTCGAGGTGCTCGGAGAGGGACTCGTTGGTGCCGTAGAAGAGGACGTAGAGGTCCGGGCGGCGCGCGGCGAGCTGCGCCTGGAGCGTGACCTGGTCGTAGCCGGCGATGGTGCAGCCGGTGGAGCCCGGCAACCCCAGCGAGTCGTAGACGATCCCCGGCTGCAGCTTCTCCGCGGAGGCGCCGAACACCGCGATGGGCCCGCCGCCGCCGTTCTTCACCTCCAGCGTCCGCGCGTAGCCGTCGGTCTCGAAGGAGAGCACGCGCGCGGCGACGCGGTGCACCGGCTGGTCGCCCTCGGGGACGCTGGCCATCAGCTGCCCGTCCAGGCGCACCTCCAGCCGGCCCATCCCGGGTTCCTCCAGGTAATGCACCTGGAACTCGGCGCGGCCGCCGGAGTCCTCGCAGGCGGTGCAGAACACCATGCGCAGCAGCGCGCCGGGCCCGCCCTCCGCGCGCACACCGGTGAGCCCCCAGTGCGCGCTGCGCGACGGGCCGGAGAGCGCGTCGGGCACTTCCCAGGCGCCTTCCAGCTCGCGGGAGACGCCGCCCTCGGTGAGCCGCGGCGACGCCTTGCCCGCCGCCACGAAGCCACGGCCGGCGCCGCCGAACCGGTCCGCCAACCGCTTGCGCACCTGGTCCGTGAAGTAGTGCGCCGCGGTGTGGGAGGCCCCCAGCTGCATCACCGCCACCCGCCCGGCGTGCGCCTGCTCCAGCGAGCGGAGCGCGCCGAAGGTCCGGTTCAGCGCGCGGCCGGAGAGGTCCTCCAGCCCGGTGGGGTCCAGCATCTGCGACGGCCCCAGCCAGCGCAGGAACGCGGAGGTGAGCGCCACGTCGAACAGGTGCCCGAGCACGTCGCCGCCCGCGCCCTTGGGGTGCACCAGGTCCGCGTTCATCAGCCTGGCCGAGTCCCAGCGCTGCAGCGCGCCCTTGCCGCCCATGGCGGACCAGATGTCCCAGTAGGCGCAGCCGGAGTCGAAGGCGGCGTCGCGGATGACCCTCGCCATCTCGCGCGTGCCGCCGCGGAGCGCGATCTTCCCGCCCATGGTGCGGGTGCCCGCGTCCAGCGGCGACATGAGCAGGCACGCCGCGCCCGGGACCGCGGTCTTCACGCGCGCCATCAGGTCGTCGAAGGACTGGCGCGCCTCCTCCGGCTTGGTCCAGCCGCGGGAGAACTCGTAGGCCTCGTTGCCGCCCAGCATCACCACCACCAGAGCCGGGTTGCGGTGCTGCAACTGCTGGCGGAAGGCGGTCTCGTCGGCGCGGAGGAGGATCTTCGCGGTGGCGCCGGGGATGCCGATGGAGTCGTAGACGATGCCCTGGCCGCCGGTCTCCACCGCCACGCCGTACAGCTGCACCTCGCCGCCCTTGGCCGTGAGCAGCAGCTTCCTGGTGCCCAGGGGGAAGCGGAACTTGGCGAACGCCGCCTCCGGCTTGGGGAACTTCGTCAGCAGCCGCCCGAGCAGGTTGCCGTCGGCGTGCACCTCCACGATGCCGCCCTTGGGCTGGGTGAGGAAGAACACCTCGGCGAAGGTGGCGCCGGAGACGTCGTACTCGGTCGACTCCGTGCGTCCGGAGGTGGAGAAGTTCACCCCGGAGTAGCCGAGCACCTCGGACGGCTTCGTCTGGTCGGTGAGCTTCACCAGCGTCCAGCCCGTGGACGCCTTGCCGGTGCGCACCGTGCGGCCGGAGAACTGCGTGGGCCGGTCCACGAAGAGGAAGCCCTTGCCGCCGGAGCCGTGGCGGACCTCCAGCCGCTCGCGCACCACGTCGGTGATGTGGTCGGAGGCGATCAGCGAATCGCCCAGGTGGATGATGCGCACCGGGCCGGGGCGCTCGCCGCGGCGGTTGGCCTCCAGGGCCTGGAAGAAGGGGAGGAGCGCGGGGGCGCACCCCTTGGCGGCGGCGCCGGTGAGGCCGGTGCACTGGTCCTCGACGGGCACGTGCCGCGCGCCGATCCTCGCCGCGATGGCCTCCAGCTCGCGCGCGCGGAGGACGGCGGGCGTGCCCAGCGTCGCCATCGACCGCAACTCCAGCGGCCCGGGGTCGCCCGCGGGGCGGCTGGTCACGGTGGTGCCTTCCTCCGCGGAGGGCTCCAGCGGGCCCTTGGAGATCGGCACGGGCGCGCCCTCCGTCGCCGGCGGGGCCTCGGTCGCCTCGGCGGTCTCCTCGGCCTCGGCGTCGGCGCCGGGGCCGGTCTGCGGGAGGCCGGGGTTCGCCTCGGGTGGGCGCTCGGACCGCCGCAGCAGCGCGGCCAGCGCCGTCTCGCGCGGGCGGGAGACCAGGTCCGGGAAGGGCCTGGCCCACTCCGGGAGCGGCAGCACCGACAGCGCCACCGCGAGGGCGGCGACGCAGGCGATGGTCAGGCCCGTGGCGTGGCGGCGGAAGAACGGCACGAGCCTGCCATCACGCCATGTCCCGGCGCCGGGCGCAAAAACGGGTCCGGTGACGCGGGGCGGTTTGACAGGGACGCCTGGCCTGCTCCCGGGCGGGCGAGCAACACCCGGCCAACCCCGCCCTGACATTCCCGTGCGGCGCCCGCACGCCCGGTTTACCCTTGCCGGCCGTGGGAAACGTGCTGGTCATCAGCAGCTCGAAGGCGTTCCAGGTGCTCATGGACCGCCTGCTGCGCCAGCAAGGCCACGCCACGGTGCTGGCCAGCGACGGCGACGAGGGGTTCTCCGCGATCCTCTTCTCGAGGCCGTCGGTGGTGGTGCTGGACCTGCGGGACAGCGACGCGGACTCGCTGCTGTTCCACGGGTTGCTGCGGAAGCGGCACCCGGAGCTGCCGGTGCTGTCGCTGGTGGCGGACCGGCTCCGGCTCTGCGACGGGAAGCGCGACGTCATCGTGGAGCCGTCTACGGCGGACGCCCGCACCGGGCACCCCGTTCTCGCCGCGCTGCGGCGGGCGGTGGACGAGGTGGTGCTGAGCGCTTCGCTGCGGGTGTGGAAGCCGGTGCCGGGGCTGGCGTAAGTCTCGGCCCATGCAGGAGCTGGCGATCGACCTGTCGCGGGTGGCGCTGAAGCGGCGCCGGACGAAGATCGTGGCCACGGTGGGCCCCGCCTCGTCCACGGTGGAGGCGCTGGTGGGGCTGATCGAGGCGGGGGTGGACGTGTTCCGCCTCAACTTCTCCCACGGCACCCACGAGTCGCACGGGAAGGTGTTCGAGGCGATCCGCGCCGCGTCCGCCCGGGCGAAGAAGCAGGTGGCGGTGCTGGGCGACCTGTGCGGCCCCAAGATCCGCGTCGGGACGTTCGAGGGCGGCGGCATCGACCTGGCGTGGGGCGGCGAGGTGGTGGTCACCGTCCGCGAGGTGGAGGGCAAGCCGGGGCTGATCCCCAGCGAGTACCGCGCGCTGGCGGCGGACGTGGTGCCGGGTGACCGCGTGTTGCTCGACGACGGGAAGATGCAGCTGCAGGTCAAGGCGGTGGAGGGAACGGAGATCCGGTGCGAGGTGCTGGCCGGCGGGCGGCTCACCGACAGGAAGGGGATGAACCTCCCGGGCGTGCGCGTCTCCGCCCCCGCGCTGACGGAGAAGGACAAGGCGGACGCGGCGTTCGCGGTGAAGCTCGGCGTGGACTACCTGGCGCTCTCCTTCGTCCGCGCGCCCACCGACGTGGCCGACCTCAAGGCGCTGCTGCGCGACCTGCGGGCGGAGACGCCGGTGATCGCCAAGATCGAGAAGCCGGAGGCGCTGGACACCATCGGCGGCATCCTCGAGGTGGCGGACGCGATCATGGTCGCGCGCGGCGACCTGGGCGTGGAGATGGCGGCGGAGGAGGTGCCGCTGATCCAGCAGGAGCTGGTGCGGCTGGCGGTGGCCGCCAACCGGCCGGTGATCGTCGCCACCCAGATGCTGGAGTCGATGATCGAGAGCGCCCGGCCCACGCGCGCCGAGGTGACGGACGTGGCGGCGGCGGCGCTCTCGCGCGCGGACGCGGTGATGCTCTCGGCGGAGACGGCGTCCGGCAAGCACCCGCGCGAGGCGGTGGCCACCATGGACCGCGTGCTGCGGATGGTGGAGGGGTACCAGTGGAAGCGCGGACAGCACGGCAAGGTGGCGGAGTCGCCGCTGATGGGGAACATGCAGTCGCGGCTGAACGCGGCGCTCTCGCGCGCCACGTCCATGCTCTCCGGCGAGCTGGAGGTGCGGGCGGTGGTCGCGCCCACGCGGACGGGGAAGATGGCGCGGCTGATCTCGTCGGCCCGGCCGGCGGCGCCGGTGCTGGCGCTCACCTCGTCCGAATCGCTGTGCCGGCGGATGCAGCTGCTGTGGGGCGTGGCGCCGGAGATGGCCTCCACGGTGGAGTTGGAGGCGCCCGCTCCGCTCGCTCGCGCCGTCGTCCAACGCCTGGGCTTGGCCACCCCTGGACAGCACTTCCTGTTGGTCTGGGACGCCAGCCCTGATCGGTCGGGGTTGGCGCCCACGGTCAGTATTTTGTCGGTCTGAGGCGCTCTCGGCCGGTGAGGTTTCTTTCCGATCGAGAGTTCTGGAGCGCGCGTATCCAGCGGTGATCGCTGTTGATTCTCAGGTCTTGTCAATTCTCGTGACCTTGGAGCGTAGCAACTCCACCGCGGTCCGACAGACTATCCCAATGTAGGTCTCACCGCAGTGCCGCCGGCGCCCCCGTCTGGAGCGGGGGCCCGGCAAATAAACGCGCCCCCTCGAAAAGGAATGGTCATGGATTTTCCTGACGTTTCGAGCGCGCCCCCGCCTTCTGCGCCGGAACCCGCCGCAGAGGAGACACCGACGCCGGAGGCTTCGGCCCCCGCGGACTCATCCACGTCGGCCGATGCCGCGCCTGCCGCACCCGCGGCCCCGACGGACAGCTTCACGCCCGCGGCCAACGACAACGCGCCGCCGGCTTCATCGCCTTCCACCTCCGCGCCCGCCGCCGAGGATCGTCCTTCTTCTGCGCCCAGGACGACGCCAGCGACGGGACGCGGAGTTCCTTTCAGCACCGACTCGTTCACGCCCGCGGCCCAGCTTCGCAGCGGCCAGCCGCCCGCGAACCAACCCGCCGCCCAGCAGAACCAGCCCGCCGCTCCGGCGGCCCAGCCCAATCGGCCAGGTGGTCTGGGTGGTCTGGGTGGACTGTTCGGGAATCGCGCGCCGGCCGCACCGCAGGGCCAGCCCGCCGCGCCGGCAGCACCCGCCGCGCCCGCGGCACCGACCGTGGGCCAGACCCCCGAGGGCAACGCGTTCCGCACCACCACCAACGACTTCCGCACCCAGCTCTCGCAGGCGCGCGACCTCCGCTCGCAGCTGGACAAGCTCCCGGCGGACGACCCGAAGCGGAAGGACCTGGAGACGAAGCTGGCCGCCGCCGACGGCAAGCTGAAGAAGTCCACCGGCTACACCTCCGAGACCGCGCCGAAGCCGGGCACCCAGTTCATCGACCCGCGGCTACAGCGCGGCGCCACGCCGAACGCGAAGGACTTCCCGGTGGGCAAGCCGGTGACGGATCCGCCCAAGCCGAACGACGTCCTCTTCGGCGGCGGCAAGACGCCGACCATCACCGGCCCGGACGGCAAGGAGCGCACGTTCAAGAACGCGGAGGAGTACTCGAAGTTCGTGGCCGACAACCGCGCCGCGGCGGGGATGCCGAAGAAGGACGGCGACCCCCTCGGCGTGCACCTGACGATGATGGGCGGCGGCGGGCAGGGGAAGCGCTACATGGCGGCGCTGAACGAGATGCTGAGCCAGGGCGTGGTGCCCACCAGCGTCAGCGGCACCTCGGCCGGCTCCATCGGCGCGGCGATGATCGCGGCGGGCGGCGACCCGAAGAAGGTCTCCGAATTCATGCTCGATCCGAACCTGCAGCGGAACATGAACGACGCGAACGCGTACAACACGCTCGACCAGAAGCTGCGCGAGCTGACCGGCATCAAGGACCGGCCGGTGACGTTCGCGGACCTGAAGATGCCGCTGCAGATCGTGGCCACCAAGTACTCCGACACGCAGCCGGACCCGGGGAAGGGCGACCTCACGCAGGTGGACAACCGCCGCTTCGTCTTCAGCCAGGAGAACACGCCCAACACGCCGGTGGCGCTGGCGGTGCGCGCCTCGATGGCGATCCCCTCCTATTACGAGCCGGTCCGGATGGTGGACCCCACCACCGGCCGCGAGGTCCACCTCTACGACGGCGGCATCCTCGACAACCTCCCGACCGACACCGCGCCCAAGGGCCAGCCGGTGGTCGGCCTGTCGCTGTGGGACCAGGGGACGCTGACGCCCGAGGGGGCCAACGTGGCGCGGCGGCAGCCGCTGGTGGCCGGCAACATCGACACCACCGGGACCGGGCACGGGCTGTTGAACGGCGCCACCGCGTTGAACATGCGCAACGCCGCGGCGACCCGCGCGGACGACTACCGCGACGTCACCCAGCCGAAGCCGGGGCAGTTCCAGCTGGCGCTGCCCACCTGGAACCTGGAAGACCCCAGCCAGAAGAACGACGTCCTCAAGTTCGCCTGGGACCCGAAGGTGGACCCCAAGCTGGATACGCAGACCCGCGCCGTCACCCGCGACTTCTTCAAGCAGTTCATGGGCGACCTGGGCGACCCGAAGAAGTCCGGCACCAACACCAACGTCGCCCTCCCGAAGGAGCTCGACTTCGACCGCAAGGTGGCGGTGGGCGGCCAGGACTACAACGCGAAGTACGACGGCAAGGCGCTGACCTTCACCCGCAACGGCGAGCAGCTCACCGTGCCGTTCACGCCCGGCCAGGCCCGGCGCCTGCACCTGGACAACCAGACCTACGGAGACATCAACGGGCAGCTGGGGCTCCTCCTGCGCCAGGAGTTGGAGAAGCAGGCGAAGATGAAGAAGGCTGGCTGAAAACTGGCGCGGGCGATCGTCCGCCCCGAACATCCCGCGCGATGCGGCATCGCGAGAGCAGCTTCACCTTCGTCCTCATCGGCGACCACTCGACGGACGGGACCTGGCCCCGGCCTCCCACCGCGCCGTCCCCGCGCGGGAAGCCGGACTGGAGCCGGACCTCCGTGTCGCTCAGCGTCGGCGGCGCCAAGGTCGTCTACGGCCCCAGCTCGTCCCGTTAGTTCCGCCAGGTCGCCCGGCTGACGAACTGGTTCGGCGTCGCGCCTGACAGCAGGCAGTGGTGCGGGTCCGACTCGGTGGGATCGCGCACCACGCGCACGCCCGGCGCCACCTGCCGCCCCGGGGTCATCTCCAACCGCTCGGAATCACTTTCCACGGGCCCAGGGCCCACACGGCCCGGCGTGTCGGACCTACGCTGGCGCGTCGGCGCCGGACGCGCACCCCATAACACTTCACCTCCTCCGATCCGGCTTGACAGGCGAGGGGCCCGGGAATTTCCTCCGCCCCCTGGCTCACACGCGGGGGGAGTGACGATGGCCTCATCCACGAGGTCGCGCACGGTGGCGCGCGTCCCAGCTTTTCTCTCCTCGCTCAAGCTCAACGACACGCGCTGGTGGCACGCGCTCGACCCGTCGCTGGTATTGGCGCCGGGCACGCCCGCGCCGCAGACGCTGCGCGTTCCGGTCCGGTCGGCGATCGTCCTCCTCCGGGACGCGTCCCGCACGGTGGCGAACCTGCCCAAGGACTCGCCGGCCACCGTGGTGTGGACGCAGGGCGACAGCGAGCTCCTGGTCCGCCTCGACGGGCTGTCGCTCTCGTGCGCGCCGGGCGTGGTGAGCGTCAAGGTGCCGGTGCGCTGCGACCAGCTCTCGAAGGACGAGGCGATGTCCGTGATCTTCGGCGTCGGCACCACCGACCGCACCACGGGCCTGGTCATGTCCACCTACGCCCACGCGGGCGGGCCCGACGTGGTCGCGTCCGTCTGGTCCGACGCGCTCTCCGCGTTCGGATGGGAGTGCCTCCTCCACCTGGCCCAGCAGCTGTCCGCCTCCGTCGGCGAGGACCGCGAGGGCAAGAAGCTGGTCCCGGGCGCCATCGGGGCCGAACGCGACCTCTTACTGGTGCGGCCCATGGCCCGCCACGACCTGAGCTGGAGCGCCACGTGAGCCTTGGACAAGGACAGCTCGGGGCGTTCGGCCAGCTCGCCAAGGCGCTCGGGATCCTCGACGCCGCCGGCAGCCCGAACGCGCAGTGGTTCACCGACCCGGTCGGGGGCGGCTCCAGCCACCACGGCCTGCGCCACCTCCTCAGCGACGACGGGCAACGCGAGGCGCTCACCGACTTCGTGGACTCGGTGCTGGGCCCTCCGGACCGCGAGCAGCACGGCGACGAGGTCTGGGTCCCGCTCTTCAAGAAGGAGGACGCCCCCCAGCTCACCATCTCCGCGGTGGTGCGCCCGGTGGTGGGCGCGGTCCACCTGGGCATCGGCCTGGAGGTGGCCACCACCGGCCTGCCCGCCGTGGCCAGCCGGATCCACGTCCCCATCTTCCAGTTCGCGCGCGGCGCGGCGACCCTGCCCGGCGGCGGCGAGCTGCCGGAGTGGCTGCTCATCGGCAGGCCCGCGGGCCGCGTGGAGGTCTCCGTCGACGCCACGCTCCGGAGCGGGCCGCCGCCGCCGGGGCAGACCGGCATGGCCGGGATGGCGCTCACGCTGGGGATCCCCACGGCGGAGGGGGCGGACCTCTCCATCAAGGTGGACCTGCGCGACCTGCGCCTGCCCGGGGCCTCCGAACCGCAGACCTTCACCCTGGACGCCGAACGGCTGGCGGACCTGGACGACCAGGTCTTCAACCTCATCGTCGGGCTGGTGCGCGCCCAGGCGGACGCCCTCGACACCCTGGACCCGGCGCTGCGTCCCTTCGCCTCGCTGGCCGGGATGCTGGGCCTGCGCACCGTGGCCGGCCTCCCGCCGCTGCCGCTGGCGGACCTGCCGTCGAGAGGCATCAGCGCGCTGGTGGAGTGGGTGGAGGGCGTCCTCGAATCGGGAACGGAGCGCGCCGCCTGGCTGGGCCAGCTGGCCGCGCTGCTCGGCGGGACGGCGACCTCGAACGCCGTCACCCTCTCCATCGGCGCGGCGCACCTGAGCGTGGGCATGCGCGTGGAGCCGGGCGCCTCCAGCCACCCCGTCCTCACGCCGCAGGTCTCCATCTCCTTCGACGGGCAGCCCGGCGCCCGCGTCCAGCTGGCGGCGGACCTGCTGCGCGCGGACACCGGCACCGGGGCCGTCACCGCCTTCCCGGACGTGCGGGCGGAGGCCATCTTCGGCGCGGACGCCGGCGGCGGCGCGCTGCTCCCCGGCGACCCGGGCGTGGGCAGCGTCCACGTGGGCGTCGAGCTGAACGCCTCCGGGCAACCGACCTTCCTCCTCACGCTCCACGACGTCACGCTGCTGGGGCGGTCGCACGCGCTGCTCGACCTGTCTTCGCCCGACGCGGCCCTGGACGCGGCGGACGAGCTGATCCGCGACGCCCTCATCAGCGCGATCCAGGCCCTCCTGCCCGGCCGGCCCTTCCTGCTCCAGCTGGTGGGCCTGTCGCCACCCACGGGGATCGATCCCATCACCATCCGCCAGGTGATCTCGGATCCGGTCGCGGCCTTCCGGGACTACTGGCAGCGGCTGCTCGCCTCGACGGCGGCGATGCGCGAGGTGATGGGGGCGCTCCACGGGCTGTTGCGCGGCGGCGCCGGCGCGGCGCTCACCTCGGCGGGCACCGAGGCCGATCCGTGGCGCATCGAGCTGGCCACGGGGATCGGGATCAACGTCTTCACCGGCCCGGCCGCCGACCTGACCTTCGAAGTCGGCGCCGAGGTCTCCACGCCCGTCCTGGGCGACTACACCGCGCGCGCCCAGCTCGCCCTGGCGCTCCTGCAGGTCGACTTCGATCCGGCGCACGCCTCCTTCGCCACCGGCGCCCGCGCCACGCTCTCGCTCGCGCGCACGGACGGGCACACCGCGCGCCTGGAGGCGGGCCCGCTCGCCCTGGTGGCCGACAACCTCGCGGTCACCGCGCGCTGGTCCGCCGCCGCCGGCCTCCGGGCGGAGCTGGCCGCGAGCGGGCTGGGCGTCGAGGTGGATCGCCCGTTCCTGGGGCCCGCGCACGTCTCGCTGCCCCTGCCGCACTTCGACGCGGATGGACACCTGGTGCTGGCCGCGCCGAGCTGGGACGAGGTCGAGACGGGCCTGGCGGCGCTGCTGGGCCTGGTCCACTCGCCGGCGATCGACGCCGCGCTGGCGTTCATCGGCTGGACGGGCAACGGCTCCCGGCTCAGCCTCGCCGGCCTCTTCGGCGGAGACCCGGCGACCGCCATCGAGGCGTGGCTGTCGGGGTTGGCGCTGGAGTGCGGGCCCCTCCGCCTGGCGCTCACGCCCGTGGCCGCGCTGCTGAGCGGGTTCAATCACCTGGAGCCGCTGGGCTCCGGCGGCGAGCGCGACCCGTGGCGGTGCCCCGTCACCAACGAGCCGGGCGCTCCCGCGCTCGCGGTCTGGTTGTCCCCGGCGTGTCCGCCCGCGACGAACCTGCCGCCGGCCGTCAACCAGTTGGGGGGCGAGACGCCGGCCGAGCCCGAGGCCCTGGTCGCGGCCCTGCAGAGCGCCGCCGAGACGATGCCGGACGTGGCCGACCTCCTCGTGGGGCGCGTGCACCTCGCGGACGGGCTGACCGGGCTGCGTTCGCGCTGGGCGGGCACGGACGGCGTCATCGGCGCGCCCGAGACGCTACCGGGCGGCGTGACGCGGCTGGTCCTGGACGACGTCAGCTACGACGAGCTGGTGGCGCAGGGGAGCGCGGGCCACCTGCTGGCCGATCTCTACGAGACGCCGCCCACGGCCGTCGTCCACGTCGGGTGCGAGCCGACCTGGGCCGCGGACCGCCCCGCCGGGACCGCGTTCGACCTCGGCTCGGGCGCGGCGACCCCGGCGTTCCCGGCCACCGGTGACGGCACCTGGTTCGTGCGGTTGCCTTCGCCCGCCGACGCCGCCGCGGCGCGACCGGACCGGGGCGCGGTGGGGGAGCAGGCCGCCCGCCTCGCCGCGCTGCTCGCGTCGCGCTCGGGCGGAATCACCGTGGTCGCCTACGGCGCCGCCGGCGCGGCGGCGATCCGGGCGGCGGCCACCGCCACCGCGGTGACGGACGTCGCCACCGTCGGCACGCCGTGGGCCGGGCTGTCGGTGGATGCGCTGCGGGCGGGCCTGCCGGGCGATGCCCTGGAGCTGCTCGGGCGCCTCGTCCCCGCGGACGCCGAGGCGTGGCCGGATCCGCTGTTCGCGCTGGAGGCGGAGCCGCTGCAGACCCTGCGCGAGGTGCTGCGGCGGTCGCGGGCGATCGCCGCCGATCCGGGCTCGCTGCCGCAGGCGGGCTCGGAGACGCTGCGGGGCGGCCTTCGCGTGGTCGCGGCGTTCGGCAACCTCTCCCAGGACGAGATCGCCGCCGGGATGGACGCCATGGTCGCGGACGGGCTGCGCGCCCGCACCGCGGCGGCGGTCGCCCGGGCCAAGGCGGCCGGCCCCGTCGTGGACGGCGTGCACGACCAGCTGCACGCGGGCATCGACCTGCCGATGCTGGACCTGGACGTGGGCGGCCTGTCCATCCACGCCGACGCGACGCTCGAGCTGGCCGGGCTGGGCCGGACGGAGGGGGGGCTGCTCACCACGCTCCCCATTCGCGGCCTGCTGGTGCGGCTGCGCCTCTCCGTCGCCGACGGCTGGCTGGCGGGCGGTCCCGGCGCCTCCTCGCGCGACGTCGAGGCCCGCTGGATGTCCGCGTTCCTGCGGCTCCCCTTCGACGGGCGCGCCTCCGCTTCCGAGCTGGTCCTCCACGAAGCCCACGCCTTCGCGGCCGCGCGGGAGCGCTGGGCCATCCACGCGGACGCGGACGGCGTCGAGGCCACGGTGGCCGTGCCGGAGGCGAAGATCATCCTCTCGGCGGTCATGGCGCGGTTGCGCTCCGCCTCGCCGACCCTGGCGACCCTCCTCGAAGAGGTCGGCGTGGCGCGGGACGGCGGGATCGACCCGGACGGCGTGGACCGCTTCCTCCACGACCCGGTGGCCATGCTGCGGTCGGCGCGCGCGGCCTCCGCGGCGCCCATCGCCGGCACGCTGCGGTCGCTCATCCCGTCCGCGACCGGCGCCGGCGGGGCGGCGACCTGGAGCACCGGCTCCTCCACCATCGCGCTGGACCTCTCCGCGGGCACCTTCACCGCGACGGTGTCGGCGGCGAACGAGGGCGTGCCGCTGATCGCCGCCAGCGTCCGCCTCACGCCCGAGGCGACCTCGTGCGAGCTGTCGTTCGGCGAGCTGGACCCGGCCACCGGCGGCCTGCGGCTGGTGGCGCGCGCCGGTCCGGTCAACGAGGTGGCCCTGGAGTGGCAGGCCCCGTCCGCGGACGCCCAGCGGATCCGCCTCCTGCCGGCGCCCGGCCCGTCGGAGGTGGCCAACCTCCAGGCGATGTTCACGGTGCTGCTGCCGTCGACGCTCGCCCACGCCGTGGCCACCGCGTGCCGCAACCTCCTCTCCCCGGATGGGCGAGCGATCTTCGAGGCGGTCCTGGACGTGCTGGGCCTCCTCCGCGACGCCGACGACCGCGGGGTCCGCGCCATCCGTCACCCCATCGGCCTCTTCCAGGACCCGGCGGCGTGGATCCGCCACGGGGTGGAGCGCTGGCGCACGGATCTCGGCGGCAGCGCGGTGTCGCTGCTGGACGCGCTGCGCCCGCTGATCGCGCCGTCCGGCTCTCCCGGCAGCTGGCCACTGGGCGGCGGCGTCTCGCTCACGTACGCCTCGGACGCCGGCCGGTTGGACCTCGAGCTGGACGTGGCGATCTCGACCTCCATCGACGGCCACGCCGTCGTCGCGCACGTCGGGGGCGGGCTCGACATCGGCACGGACGGGCCGCCGCTGCCGGCGCTCGACGTGTCGGTGACCATCGACGGCACGGGCCTGGGGGTGACCCTGGCCCCGCACCTGCGTGTGACGCTGGAGCGGCCGCCGGCCACCCCGCTGCAGATCTACCCGGAGGGGCCGGGGGTCGGCTCGTTGATCTCGTCGGTGGGCGGCATGGTGCTGCCGCCGGTGCTCAACGCGCTGATCGCCCACCGCAGCGACGGCGGCTCCTCGCTGCTCAAGGACGTGGCCGGCGCGGTGTTCGACCTGGGTGGCGCGCTCGACCTGCTGGACGCGGGCGCCTTCACCGCCGCGCGCCTGACGTCCTTCGCCGAGGACCCGGGAGGCCGGCTGCTCGCGCGGATGCCGAACCTGGTGGCCGGGGGCGTGGCCGCGCTGGCCCACGCGCTCGATCCGGCCGCCACCGTGGTCCGGGTGACCGGCCCCACCGCCGGGCGGGTCACCCTGTCGTTCGGCGCCGCCGCGGGCATCGAGGTGACCCTCGACGGCAACGGCCCGCACCCGGCGATCGAGCTGCGCGCCACCGCCACCGTGCCCGGCGTGGGCGCGATCTCGCTCGACCCGCTCCGGCTCTCGGAGGCCGGGGTGCAGGTCACGGCGACGCTGGGGCCGGCGACCCTCTCGGCGGGCCCGTTCGAGCTCCACCCGGTGGTGGAGGTGAAGGCGGGCGTGAGCGCCGGCGGGTTCACCCGCTCGCTCGGGCTGGGGCTCTCGCTCGACGCCCTCGGCACCTCGACGGTCCAGTTCCGCTGGGGGCTGGACCAGACCCCGCCGACCCTGGTCGTGACCACCCTGGGCGGGCCGGACGCCACCAGCCCCGAGGCGGTGGCGATCGCGCTCCTGGGGCACGCGGCGTCGCTGGCCATGGGCGTGCTGGCCGCGCAGCTGGGCCCCAGCCTCACCGCCAACACCAAGAAGGTGCTCCAGGGCGCGGTGTTCCAGGACGTGGTGGGGAGCGCCGCGCTCGACGGCACGCTGGTGAGCGACCTGCTGCTCCACCCGGAGCGGCTGCTGACGCGCCTGGAGCGGGCGCTGTGGAACGCCGCCACCCTCCCCGGCGGGCTGTCGATCGACATCACCACCATCAAGATCAGCCTGGTCGCCCACGACGTCAGCGGCGGCTACAAGCAGCTGGGGGTGGGGCTGTCGCTGACCAGCCCCTTCGAGATCGCCAGCGGCGACCCGACGGTCAAGATCGAGATCGACGCCAGCTGGATCGAGCCGGTGGTGAGCCCGGGCCTCACGGTCTACGTGGTGAAGGGCAAGCAGACCGGCCCCAGCTTCGACTTCCAGCTCTCGCCCGGCGTCTCGGTGGCGGGCCTGGGCCTGCGCTTCTCCAAGAGCAGCGGCCCGCTGCTGGAGCTGGGCGGGGCGTCGCTCGACTCCATCGCGCTGCACCTGTACGGCGAGGCGAACGAGGACGGGCTGGGCGGCGGCGTCCACGTGGAGCTCGCCGGCTTCGCGATCTCCCCGGGGGGCGGAGGCGGCACCAACTCGGTCGCCAACAGCATCGTCAACGACGCGGGCTCGCGGGGCGCGGCGAACCGGCCCAGCTTCAGCCCGGGGCTGGCGGTGCAGATCCACCCCGGCCAGTCCAGCCCCTCGGTCTCGCTGCGCGCCGGCCCGCCGCCGGGGCCGTGGTGGGTGGTGGTCCAGCGGCAGCTGGGGCCGCTCTACATGGAGCGCGTGGGCCTGGACACCGCCGAGCAGGCCGGGCACCTCCAGCGCATCACCTTGCTCTTCGACGGGCGCGTCTCCCTCTTCGGCCTCACCGCCTCCGTCGAGCAGCTGTCGGTGAGCTGGCTGGGCGGCGACGTGTTCGACGCCCACAGCTGGGCGGTGGACCTGCAGGGCCTGGCGGTGAACGCCGACATGGCCGGCGTCAGCCTCTCCGGCGGCCTGCTCAAGACCACCCACGACGGCCAGATCTCGTACGTCGGGATGCTGATGGGCCGCTTCGGCATCTACGGCCTGTCGGTCTTCGGCGGGTACACGGACGACCACGGCTCGCCCTCGTTCTTCGTCTTCGGCGCGATCAACGGGCCCATCGGCGGGCCGCCGGCCTTCTTCATCACCGGCATCGGCGGCGGGCTGGGCATCAACCGCGGGCTCCGGGTGCCGGACGACTTCGACAACTTCGACCAGTACCCGTTCATCAAGGCGCTGGACCCCGCGTCCCACCCGCCGGACGACCCGATGGCGGAGCTGCGCCGCCTGAACGACTACTTCCCGCCGCTGCGCGGGAACTTCTGGTTCGCGGCCGGCATCAGCTTCAACTGCTTCTCGCTGGTGGACGGCATCGCCGTGCTCTCGGTGTCGTTCGGCGACGGCCTGGAGATCGACCTCTTCGGCCTGGCGCGCATGGCGCTGCCGCGGCCGGGCGCGGAGCTGGTCTCCATCGAGCTGGGCCTGCTGGCCCGCTTCTCCACCCGCGAGGGCCTGTTCTCCATCCGCGCGCAGCTCACGGACAACTCGTGGCTGCTCTACCGGGACATCCGGCTGACCGGCGGCTTCGCCTTCGTCGTCTGGTGGAAGGGGCCGCTGTCCGGGCAGTTCGTGCTCACGCTGGGCGGCTACCACCCCAGCTTCCACCGCGACGGGTACCCGGACGTCCCGCGCCTGGGCCTGATCTGGCACATCAGCGACGCGATCTGCGTGAAGGGCGAGTCGTACTTCGCGCTCACCTCCGAAGCGCTGATGGCCGGCGTGGGCATCGAGCTGAGCGCCGACTTCGGCTTCGTCTGGGCGCGCATCGCCTTCGGCGCCGACGGCATCGTCTACTTCGACCCGTTCTGGTTCGAGGTGAGCGCCTACGCGCGCATCTCGGCCGGGATCAAGATCGAGACCTGGTTCGGCACCATCAGCTTCAGCATCTCGCTGGGCGCCATGGTCGACGTCTGGGGCCCGGACTTCTCCGGCGAGGCGACCATCGAAGTGGGGCCGTGCTCGTTCACCGTCCCGTTCGGGAGCGGGCGCGTCGTCCCCAAGCGGGTGCTCACCTGGTCGGAGTTCGTCCCCAAGTACCTGGAGGACGGCGGCGGGGCCGCGAAGGCGCTGTCCGCCATCACCGGGAAGGGGACGGTGCCGTCCTCCACGGGCGGAAAGACCAGCGCGCCCACCGCGGACGGCTCGGCGGAGCGCCCCTTCGAGGTGTTCGCCGAGTTCGAGCTGACCGTCACCACCACCATCCCCACCAAGCAGTTCGCCCTCGGCTTGTTGAGCGGGCCGCGGAACGTGCCGGTGACGCTCCCGGACGGGGGCGGGGCCGAGCTGGGCCTGGCGCCGATGAAGGCCGGCAGCCTCTCCTCGACGGTGACGTTCACGCTCGGGCGGCAGAACGCCTCCGGCACCTACGACTCGCAGGCGGACAAGCTGCGCCTGCTGGGGGCCAACCTGGAGGCGGCCAGCCCGAAGCCCGAAGGCAGCTCCATCAGCACCGACGCCTTCCCCATCGGCGCGTGGGGGCCGCCGAAGCCGGAGGAGAACAAGGCGCTGCCCACCGGCGACGTGCTCTTCGCGGGCAGCAGCGTGCGGCTGGTGGCCGAGGCGACCCTCGTCGATCGCGGCCCGGAGATGGACTACTACCGCGTGGACGCCGGGCGGCGCCCGCTCCCGCTCTCGGCGGGCGGCAGCGCGCGGCCGGACCTGCTCGCGCTGGCCAGCACCGTGCTGGGCGAGCTCCCGACGCCTGCCACCGCCGCCCAGGCGCTGGAGGACGCGCAGGCCCGCCTCTTCGCTCCCGCGCCCGCCGCGAGCGCCGGCACCCTGCCGCGCGGCGCCCGGAGCCGGCTCGAGCGCGCCTCCTACCCGGGCACGCGCGCCGCGCCGCCGCTGTTCGGCACCCTCGCCGACGGGCTCGCCCCCGCGAACGGCGCGGACCCGGCGGCCGACAAGCAGGGGGCGCAGGTGGCGCCGGCGCCCGCCGCGCCGCGCCCGCCCACGGTGCTGGCGCTGCTCACCTCGGGCGCGGGCGTCGCGAAGCGGGCGCCGCGCACCACCGTCGCCAACGCCAAGATCAAGCGCCGCCCGGCGCCGTCGCTGGCGTCGGTGGAGGCGCGCTTCGCGCCGCACCTGCCGGTGCGCCTCACGGTGTCGCCGCTGCCTTCGACGAAGCGCACCAGCACGGTGATCGCCACCGGCGTGGTCCCCCGCACCGACGCGCCGGGCATGACGCGGACGTACCGGGCCGGGCAGATCGGCGGCATCCGCGGGCTGGACGGCCTGGTCGGCGGTCTGCCCGGGGTTGGCCTGCGCGGGGTGGCGGCGAAGGCCGGCACCACCGCGTCCGACGCCGCGACCGCGCCGCCGCCGCCGCCGGCCGGTCCGGGAGGTTCGCTGATCACCGCCGGCGACGTGCTGGTGATGCAGCTGCCGGATGCCCACCGGGACGTGAACGCGAACGTCCGGCCGGCGCTCGCGCTGTCCGGGAGCGCGCGGGTGACGATGCTGCGCCGGGAGGGAACGGTGCTGGTGGACCGGCTGGCCAGCGGCCAGGTGACGGTGCCGCCCGGCACGGCGCTGATCGGCATCCAGGCCGGCGGGATGGATCCGGCCGCGGCCTCCGGGCAGGACGGGCTCGCGGGCTGGCTGGCGGGCACGCGCGTGGCGGCGCTCGGGTCGCACGCGGCGATGGCCCCGGGCTGCGTGCTGGACGTGGACGCGATGGGCGCGGGGACCGGCACCGGCTGGTTCACCGCGGCCGAGGTGGTGGGGCAGGCGTCCGCGGTCAGCACCCGCTTCGCGCGCCCGGTGAGCACGGTGCTCGTCGCGCTGGAGGGCGCGGATCCGCAGCACCTGGACGGGCTGGGGCTGGAGCTGAGCGGCGCCACGCGCGCCGCCGGCCCCGGCGGGAAGGTGCGCCCGCCGACGGTCGTGCTCCGCGGCTCGCAGGCGGCGCTGATCTACGCCGTCGTCCCGGGCGGCAATTCGGCGGTCACCGTGCGGGTCACCGCCGGCGGCCCGTGGCGGATCGCCGGGGTGCTGGGCGGAACGGCGGCGCCGGACGAGCTGGCCCGCGCCGCCGTCGAGCGCGGGCTCCCGGCGCTCGCGGCGCGGACGCTGGCGAACACCGGCGGGACCTGCACGGTGACGTGGAAACCAACGGCCCAGGCCGCGAAGCCGTCCGCGCGCCCGTCAGCCCGGAAGGCCTCTGGAGGCAAGCATGGCCGTCGGTGAAGGCAAGTTCGTCCTCTACTCGCGCATCTCGCCGCCGCTGCACGCGGGCGACTACCAGCTGACGGCGCGCCAGGACCTCGGCGCCAGCACGAGCACCGGCGCGCTCGGCCCGGACGAGCTCCCGGTCCAGCAGCTGGAGACGCACTTCCGCGTGCGTTCGCCCCGCTTCGCGCTGCCGCCGGACCAGGCGCTGTCCACCTTCCCGCCCGCCAACGCCGAGGGCAGCTTCGGATCGCGCCTGCCGCAGATCGTCATCAAGCGCCGGACGCTGCCGTGGGAGCGCGACGTGGGCCCGGGCGGCGTGGAGACCACGCCCTGGCTGGCGCTGGTGGTGATCGCCGAAGGCGAGGCCGAGCTGAAGCTGAACCAGCCCATCGCCCAGTGCGCCACCCCGGGCGTCCACTTCGACGGCGTCGCCGAGGCGGAGCTGGGGAGCTACCTGCAGGTCCGCAAGTCCATCGTCGACAAGGTGTTCCCCACCCGGCTGGACGTGCCGCTCCTGGCCCACGCCCGCGAGGTGGACATCCACGACACCGAGCTGATGATGGGCGACGACGACGGCTTCCTCGCCGTGGTGATCGCCAACCGGCTGCCGCTGCCCGGGCGCGACGCGGACGGGAACGAGGTGCCGGTGAAGTACCTCGCCTGCCTGATCAACCTGGAGCAGCAGTTCCAGGTGCTGCGCGAGCGCGCCCCGGACCCCTCCCCGTTCACCGTGCACCCGCAGGTGGTGCTGAACTCGAACCTCTTCACCCTGCCGGACTGGGATCGGATCTCCATGGGGATGCCCGCCTTCCCTGGCATGGACCTGGTGGCTGGAGGAGCCGGGCTGGGCGTGCACGCGGCGGCGGCCAGGCCCGCGGCGGCCAGACCCGCGGCGTCCGTCACGGCAGCGGCGCCTGGCCCGACAGCGATGGCGAGCGCTCCGGCCGCGGCTTCCCGGACCGCAGCGGCGGCGCCCTACGAGGCGGGCGGCGCGTGGGCCAGCAAGGCCGCCGCCGGCCGCTCCACCGGCGACGTCTACGCGGACATGGCGCGCCCCTTCGAGCGGGCGTACGCGGGCATCCTGGGAGGCGGGGATCCCACCTACCGGTTCCCGGTGCTCCTCCACTGGAGCTTCACCTCCGCGGGCCAGACCACCTTCCGCAACCTGATGGAGGGGGCGGACCTGGGGCTCCTGGGCACCACCTCCACGGAGCCGCCGCCGGCCGGGCGCCCGGCGCCCGAGGTGGTGGAGACCGGGCACGTGGGCCTGGGCCACAAGACGCGGCGCGGGGATGACGTGCGGATCTGGTACCGCGGCCCCTTCGTGCCGCACCCCACCGTCGACCCGCCCGGCGGCCGGCTGCCGCTGGCGCACGCGTCGGACCAGCTGCGGATCGTCGTCCCGGACGGCCGCGAGGACCTCTCGCTGGCGGCGGCGTTCGAGGTGGGGCGGCTGCTGGCGCTGTCGCGGCCCAGCCTGATCGCCTCGCTGTTGCGCTGGCGCCAGCTCCACTACCAGGCGGCGCGCCGGGAGGCGATCTGGCGGCTCCAGGCCGACTTCCTGGAGGCGATGGCGATCGACCTGGAGCGGATCGGCCGGGACGTGGGCGGCCTGCTCGGGCGCGGGCTGGCGAAGGTGATCGCCGCCCAGCCGATGGACTTCCTGGGCAACCCGCGCCCGCTGGCCACTCCGGGCCGCGCGCTGGCGATCTCCGGCGACCCGCTCCGGGCGCTCACCACTGGTCTCGGCATCGCCGCCAGCGCGCTCGTCGGGCAGCCCGGCGAGGTGCTGTCGCGCCTGGCCAGCACCGCGGTCCCCAAGGCCCCCGCGCCCAACGTGACCGCGCTGGGTGGAATGAGCAGCGCCACCGGCGTCCTCGCCACCAGCCGCGCCGTCCTCAAGGGGATGCAGGATCTCCAGATCAACCGCCTGGCGCTGGACGCCATCCCGGGCCTGGGCACGGTCGCGGTCGGCGCCGTGGGCTCCGCCCGGAAGCCGGCGGCGCGCAAGCCCGACGCGCTGGACAAGCTCATCGATTCGCTGGGGAAGCAGGAGGAGCAGGAATGAAGATCGACTCCACGGAGCTGATGTCGAAGCTGCCGCTCCAGCTCGCCGCCGCCGTCCCGGACGTGGTGGTGGTGGACGAGGACGAGGACGGGGTCCTCCCCGCCGAGCTGCGCAACGCGATGGTGCGCCTGCGCCTGCTGGAGGGCGTGCCGTTCGCGTACCTGGTGGCGGACAGCGCGCTGCTGCCGCCGGAGTCCATCCGCTTCTTCTACGTGGACCGGCGCTGGACGGACGCGCTGGTGCAGGGGGCGCTGAGCGTGGGGACGGTGTGCACCGCGGACCGCACCCAGCTGACCGCGCAGTACCCGGCGGTGCGCAACGAGCTGGACCAGGAGGAGCGGAACCGGCGGCGGCGCGAGGGGATGGCCCGGTGGCAAGGCGGCGCCGGCCCGGTGAGCGGCTTCCTCCTGCGGTCGCAGGCGGTGTCCGGCTGGCCGGCGATGCACGTGCGCGCCTTCAGCGTGGACCCGGCGGAGGCGGACGACGCGCGCTACCCCGAGGACGACCCGCGCCGGATGCGGCTGTTGCGGCTGGAGCGGCTGGCGCCCGCGGTCCTCCTCTGCCTGTTCGACGGCATCCCCAAGGTCGTGCACATCGAGGAGCCGCGCCAGGGCATCCAGTTCGGGTTCGAGGCCACCGGAGAGGGCGACACCATGCGCGCCACCTTGCCCCCGCGGGACGCCTCCACCTCCGAGTACATCGAGGGCGCGGACCCCATCGAGGTGCCGTTCCGGGCGGGCGCCACCGGCGTGGTGGACATCCAGGAGCTGGAGCGCCGGCTGGCGGCGGTGCCGGGGACGGGCGCCGGCGACGGCCTGAGCAGCGCCGAGTACGCGCTCCAACTGGTGCGCTTCCCGTGGCGGCAGGTGTTCGGCGATCCGGAGGATCCGAAGCCGCCGGTGGGCCGGGTGCTCCGGCCGACCGTCTCCTACGCCTCGCTGGTGAGCGCGCAGTTCCCGGGGCCGCGGCGATGAGCGACGCCCCGCTGGATCCGAAGTTGCTCGAGCGCGCGGTCTACGACCGGCGCTTCACCGCCCTGGTGCGCGCGGGCATCGACCTGGGGCAGCTGTCCACCTGGGACGCGAACCTGGATCGCCGGACCCGCATCATGGTGCCGGTGGACGTGCAGGCGATGGTGGTCCCGGCGTCCGGAGGCGAGGCCACCGTCCCCGTCACCGGCGGCGCGGGAGATCCGGCCCCCTTCTCGGCGGGGGCGGTGCGCCCCGCGGGCGTGCACCTGCACTGGGCGCTGCCGGACGCGCTGCTCAGCGGGCGGCACGACGGGCAGAGCCCCACGGCGCCGTCCTTCCCGCGGCTGCCGGACCGGTGGGTGGTGATCCGCGCGCTGATGCCGGTGGGGAAGCAGCACGCGCTGCTCAAGGGCTGGGTGCTGGACGCGCGCACCGGGTCCACGACGCCGCTTTCGACCTACGCCGGCACGCCCGCGGCGGCGCCGCCCGACACGCCGGTGATCGAGCCGCTCGACGCCACGCGCGGCGGATCGGCGGCATGGACCGCGTCGTACACCGCGGCCGCCGGCCGCTTCGCGTTCCACGACCCGCTGGGCGACCTCCCGGCGGCGGGCTCCACCGACGCGCCCCAGGGGCTGTCCGGAAACCAGGGGGTGTACGTGGTCGCGGGGTGGTGGTCGGACGCCGAGCAGGATCCGCTGGCCGGCAGCCACGGCGCGTCCCGCCTCGACGACCGGCTGGCCCAGCTGGGCTGGCTGGCGCACCACGACGGCGACGACGAGGTGCAGCAGGCGCCGGATCCGCGGCTGGCGCGAGACCAGTCGAACATGGGCCTCAAGTCGCCGGCCCCCATGCCCAAGATGGAGGCGATGACGCCGGACGGCGTCAAGGTCGGCGCGTTCGACGCGATGCAGATCGGCGCCTCGGTGCCGGTGGCGCACGCGGAGAAGGTGGTGCTGGCGCCGGCGCGGCCCTCGCACGCGACCCTCCTGCACGGCGCCGTGCTCGGCGTGCCCGTCGCGGGCGCGCTGCCGGCCGGCGCCGACGACCGGCCGTCCGCCGCGGGCGTCCGGGCCTCCATCGGCTTCGACGTGGACGACGTGGTGGCGGCGTTCAGCGCGGGCGTGCTCGGCGCGGGAGCGGAGAACCGGCTCGCCGCGGAGCGCCTGGTGGCCGCCTTCACCGGAGACCTGCTGGACCGGCTGGGCACCGCCGACGGCATCGGCGACGTCGAGGAGCGCGAGCACGCCGACCGGTTCAACTCCCTGGTCGGAACGCCCGTCCCGGGCGCGCGACCGGACCGGCTCCGCGGCGAGGACTCCGCGCCCATGGGGCCCACCACCGTGGGGCGCAAGGGCCGCGCGGCCGCGCCGAAGGACTCGGAGCCGTCCGCCGGGCTGAAATGGAAGCACGAGGTGGACATGCTGGGCGCCTCCGTGGCCCGCAAGGGCGCGTCGCGCACCTTCGACGAGACCACCGCCCGGCCCTCCACCAAGGCCACCGGGTCCCGGTCCGACGTACGCCAGGTGACGCGGCCCGCGCCGCGCTGGTACCAGCCGCAGCCGCCGATGCTGGCGCTGCGCGGCGCCCACCCCAGCCACCGGCACCACGGCGACGGGCTCTTCGACGCCGACGGCAAGCTGCGCTGCCGCTACCCGCAGGAGTGCGCGCAGGGCTGGGACGGCGTCATCAGCGGCGCCACGGTGGTCCCGTCCCTCGCCTCCGGCGCGGTCCCGGACGAGGTGGTGCTGGCGGTGCGCGAGGCGGTGGTGCTGAACCCGTACGCCACCCAGTGGCTGGCGGAGGCCGGGTCGGCGGCGCCCGACAGCGTGCCGGTCTTCTCCACGCGCCTGACGGGAGAGATGGTGCGCCTGTACGGCGCCGACGGCCGCTACGACGGCGTGACCCGCTGGACCACCGCTTCGGCGGGCGCCGTGAGCGCCGTGAGCGCGGGCGACGCCTGGAGCAGGGAGTCCGCCACCCAGAGGCTCGCGGACCGGCAGGTCACCAGCGCCCTGGCGGACTTCTCCCTTCTGGCGGGCACGCCGCCCAGCCCGGTGGGATTCACCACCTGGCGCCAGCCGTGGGTGCCGCTGTGGCTGGAGTGGCGGGTCACGCTGCAGGGGAGCGACTCGGCCGAAGGGTGGACGCTGGACGGCGTGGAGCTCAAGCCGCCCCAGCCGGAGCCCGCGCCTTCGAAGAGCTTCACCTTCTCCGGGCGCAGCATGCTGGACCAGGGCGTCAACAAGGCCATCGCCGGCGCCATCGCGCGGCGGCTGCAGGTGGAGGCGCAGCTGGACGCCACGTCCCCGTCGCACCTCCCGGCCGACGAGCAGGCGGCGCTGGGGAGGTTGGGCGACTTCCTGCGGCCCCTGGACCTGGTCTCCACCTCGATGGCCGGGATCCGCGAGCAGCTGCTGGGCATCCCCTACGTCGGCTGCGCGGAGCACGCCCCGCCGGATGGATCCGGTGAGAGCAAGCCGCTGGCGTCCGGGCTGCCGGTGCCCTTGTTCGGGGGCACCCTGCGCGTGGACGCGCTGCGGCTGGTGGACGCCTTCGGGCGGACGCTGGACGTGCCGGCCGCCGGCATGGTCACCACGAGCGAGCTGGAGGTGGCCGGCGCGCCGGGGCGCGTGCGCCTGGCGCCGCGCTTCCAGCACCAGGCGCGCTGGCTGTTCCGGCTGGTGGATCCCGCGCTGCCGCCCTCGGCGGATCCGACGACCGCGCGCGACGCGTTCGTCGATCAGCTGGATCCGACCCTGGCGGTGAACCCGGTGGCCGGCTTCCTGTTGCCGGACCACATCGACGAGGCGCTGGAGGTGTTCAGCGCCGCCGGGACCCCGCTGGGACAGCTGGCCCACGACCCGATCAGCGGGGCGGTGACCTGGGAGGTGGCCCCCGGCCGCCCGTTGCCGCCGGACGCCGGACCGCTGGACGGCCTGGAGGCCCACGACCGCTTCGCGGGCGAGCTGGCGGCGGGGCTGGTGCGCGCGGACGTGTCGGGGCGAGCGGCCGATGCGCCTCCGGACGCGAGCGCGCTGTCGGCGCTGCTGCGCGCCGTCGACACCACGCTGTGGACGGTGGACACCTTCGCGTCGCTGGGCTCGGACAGCGTGGCCGGGCTGGTGGGCCGGCCGGTGGCGGTGGTGCGGGCCACCCTGCGCCTGGAGGCCCCGGACGACGTCGACGAGGTGAGCGTCACCGCCCCGGGTGGCGAGGGCGCGCGAAGGGACGCGTTCCGCGCGGTGGTCGACCGGCGCTTCCCGATCAAGCTGGGCACGCTCACCCGGTCCGACGACGCCCTGCTCGGGTTCTTCGTGGACGACGACTACGAGCACCTCCGCCTGGTGGACAAGGTGGTCGCGTCCTCCGCGATGGAGAGCGGCCGCCACCGCGGGCAGCTGGGGCTCCTGGGCGCAGGGGCGCCGCCGGTGGATCCGCTGTCGCATCCGTACGTGATCGACGACGGGACCGTGTACGTGCGGCCGGGCCAGACGCTGCGGCTGACGCTGCTCATGCTGCCGGCGGGGAAGGTGCACCTCACCTCCGGCGTCCTCCCGGTCAAGGCGCTGTCGCTGGCCAACGAGTGGGTGGGGCCCGGGCTGCGCAAGCTGATGCCGTCCATCCGGGTGGGGCCGCTGCTGGTGGATCCGTCGGAGATCCGCCTGCCGCTCCCGGCGCTGCTGGGCGACAAGCAGACCTTCACCCGGCGGACCGGCCCGCTCACCTGGAAGGACGACCCCATCCTGGCGGCCACCCAGACGGCGCTGCTGCCGCGGATGCCGCACGA
>DASRBA010000131.1:0-17912 GCA_035637895.1 Myxococcaceae bacterium | reverse complement strand
CCGTCGTAGGCCCAGGTCCACCGAGCTGAGAGAGCCCCACAACGACCGGCGCGTCGAGAGCTCCGACCGCAATGAGCTCCCGGATCACCTCCGCCAGCTCGACGGAAGCCGATCCGTTGATGCCAGCTGCCGCCGTTCCTGCGCTTATGAGCATCGGGAGCGGCGGCGACGGGGGTCGGCCAGCCACAGCCAGGTCCGCGGCGGCGGTCGCCGCATCGTACGTCGCCACGACCAAAGTCCCGATATCCCAGACGAGCTTTGCAACCTTGAGGCGCTCGGTCTGGCCACCCACCCGGGACGCCCAGCGGTCCAGCGAGCCAACCCACGCCGCGTACTCCGGCCCGTGCTCTGCGAGTGCCGCGGCGATCCCATCCGGATCCTCATTCAACGCTGCGGCCAGGAGAGGCCCAACCTGCTGCACGAAGACCTCTTGCATCGCCATGATCCGGCCGCTGGGAACACCGATGCGGTCGGCGTACTCCGAGAATGCGTGAACCGCGATGGCGAGCTCGAAGACTTGTGATGACAGGAACAGCGCCTGATAGATCCGCCCTGCGTTCCTCGCCTGGCCTTCGACTGCCAATTGCCGCGCGTGCTCAAGTCGGCCGCAAAGCAGGGGCAGGGTTTCATCCTCGAAGTAGATCCTGAAGGATCGCGCGAGCGGCCCGCGCAGGTCCTGGACGGCGCTGGCCATGCGCCCCGCTCGCTGAACGAGCATCCCATCCACCTGGGCGAAGCCGCGCGGCAACGTCAGCGCCGGCCCCGGCTCTCGAATGATCTGGCACTGGCCCCTCAGTCCCGGCGTGCACGCCGACTGGGCGGCGAGCAGCAGCCCCAGGGCGCGCCGCATGATCGATCGCTTTCCAAGCACCATCATGATCTCCTCCACTCTCGAGCGACTGCTGCGGTCGTCTCCGCTGGCCCACCCTGGGGTCACCCCGGTGGCAGCGTCACGTTCGGTCCTGCAGCCCGGAGGAACCCCCCTTCGACGAGCTCGTCGATCACGACTCGGACGAGGTCGGCCGCGCTGCCGCTGACCCGCTCCGAGCCGAAGAGTCGCACTACCTCCTTCGGCAATGCCTCCCTCTGAACGCTGAAGGACTGCTCGACGAGGTGCAGGACCGCCATGCGGATCTCCTCCGGCGCAATCCGCGACATGGGTCGGGCCACGCTCTCCGTCGGCTTCCGGAACGTGCGCGGGCTCGTCCTGCCAGCCGGCCAGAGGAATAACGCACGCGACTCGACGCCGTGCTGAAGGGCCAGCTTGAGCGCCGCATCGAAGTTGGCGCGCACGTTGGACCCGGCGCGTCGCACTTCCGCCAACTCCATCAACCGGTCGAGTGCCTCATCCTCATGGATGGGCCACTCGGTCTCGACGATCAACCGGATCGCCCGCGCCAGCGCGCTGCGCTCGGATGGCTCCATGAGGACGTCCCTCTTCAACCGCTGACCCGAGAAGGCCTCGTACGGCACTCCTTCCGGGTACCGATGGGTCAACTTCAGCGCGGCAGGAGGGGGCACACCCGGAGGTCGACCCGGTTGGGTGAACTCCTCGACCGGAGCAGATGCTGCCCTGGGTACCTCGACGAGCACGCCGCTTCGCCGCGCGCGACTCATCTCGATAGCCCGGTTCACCTCTGCAACGAGCGCCTCCAGCGCGGCGTCGCGGTTCTTGAACCAGTCCGTCGACCACACGCGATACAATTGCCAGCCCATCTCTCTCAGAGCTTCCTGGCGAAGCAGGTCGCGATCGCGCGCCGTACGCGACGAATGGTACGTGGCTCCATCGCACTCGACGCCGATCGCGTATCGGTGTGCCTCCACCGGATCGCGGACGCCCAGGTCGATGCGGTACGTGCCGACCCCGACCTGAGGCTGGACCGAGAAGCCGCGCCCCTCGAGCGCCACTCGCACGGAGTCCTCGAAGTCGTTGGTTTCTCCGTCCGTGATCTGCCCGGCTCCTCGATCGAGCAGTCCTCCTCGGGCCGCGTATTCCAGGAAGCTCCGCAGCGCGGTGCCACCCCGGTTGGTCGGGCTCAACCCCGAGAGGTCCTGTCCGGCCAGCGTCGAGACGACGATCGTCTCCAGACGCGCCCGGGTCACCAAGACGTTCAGCCGACGCCACCCGTGCGCCGAGTTTATTGGACCCAGGTTCAAAGACATTCCACCAGCCTCGTCCTTGCCGTAGCCGACCGAGATCACGATCCGATCACGCTCGTCACCTTGAACGTTCTCGAGCGACTTGATGAAGAGGGGCTCGGTCGCGTGCTGTCGCAGAGGCTCAAGGGCGGCCGGGGCTGTCGACTTCTCTTCCTCTATGGCGTCCTCGATCGCCTCCCGTTGCGCAGAGCTCATCGCGACCACACCGAGGCTCTCGTCCGGAAACGCGCGCGCCAGATCAAACACCAAGCGCGCGACACGACGCGCCTCGATCCGATTGGTCCTGCTCTTCCCTCGATCGTAGGCCCCCTCGGGGACGGGGACGAGTCGGACCCCACGCCCTGCCTGCTTGTCGAACGCAGGCGGGAACGTGATCAGGGAGTTGTCGTAAAATTCGTAATTAGAGAACTGGATGAGGCGATCGTCTTTGCTTCGATAGTGCCACTTCAGATTGCATTCCCGGAACGCTGGGACGACGGCCACGCACTGGTCGAGCACCGACTCCAGCGGCTCCACGTCCGCGTCGTCCTCGTCTTCCTCCTCGGGAGACGCCTGGAAGAAGTTGGTGGGCGGCAACTGCTTGGAATCACCCGCGACTACGACCTGCCTGGCCCTCAGGATTGCCGGGATCGCCTCCGGCGTCGGTAGCTGTGACGCCTCGTCAAAGACGACCAGATCGAAGTGAACGCGATCAGGAGGTAGGAAGGTGGAGACCGAGATTGGACTCATCAGCATGCAGGGCTTGAGCGCCTGCAGCGCATTCGGAATCTCTGCGAACAGCTTCCGCAAGGGCTTGATCCGCTTCTTCTTCTGGAGCTCGCGACGAAGGAGTGAAACCTCTCCCCCGGCCACGTTCGGCGCCCCTTGCAACTGTGACCGGGGAGCACGCGCGCGAGCGACGATCGCGCGCCGTGTGGCGCGCTGGACGCGTTGATCGTGCGCAGCAAACTCCTCGAGCAACTTGGCATGCGTCCGCCCGGAGAACCGTGCCAGCGCCGGCTCGGCGGCAATCCGGGCATTACACCAGGCCTCCCAGAAACGACGTTTCAGCGCTTCGCCCGCGGACCGAAGCGACAACGCCTCCGTCGCCTTGAGCAGGCTCTCCAACTTGAAGGCCTTCACGTCCGCCAGAGCGGCCGACATCCCGGTCCACTCGTGGATCCGGGCCATGGAGGCCAACAACTCTTCGCCGCGCTCCACCAAGGCCCCCATCGGGCTACGTCGGAGGGGCTGACTGTCACAGAAGCCTCCAGGCCAGCCCTCATCGAGTGCGGTCGCCGCAGCCGCGAGCGGCGTGTTCCGCTGCGGGAGCAAATCGAGCAGCGAACGGGCAACGTGCCGCGCATCCGGGCTGAGCTCCGCGAACGGGACAGGCGCCAGCCCAGCGGTCCGCAGGCCCTCGCGAAGCACGCCTACTGCGCGGTGCGACCGGGCGAGGCTTCGAGCCTCGTTCGCCGTCGGCAGTCGCCCACCACAGATCTGCTCGAGCTCCCCCAACAGGCGTGCCTGGGACGTCTCGAATGCCTCGATCTCGTCACAGAGGCGGAGGTAACGCGCGACCGCGGAGAGACCTCGCTGCTGGCCGGGGAGGACGACCTCCGCGACCGCGCGCTTCCAGCGGTAGTAACCGGGCCGGAAGATGCGCGTCCAACTTGCGAACTCCTGGAGGCCTCCGCGGAACAGGCGCTGCGCCTCCGTGCGCTGAGGCCGAATGAGCCCCTGGAGCTCTGCGGTGGCCGCTGCGAGGCGATCAGCAGCGGCCGCGAACTCCTCGAGTTGCCCAGCCCTCGTAGCGAGGAGCGCAGGCGCGGTTACCCACCATTGCGCCGGGAGCGACTCGACCTCCATCATCGCCGCGACCCCAGAAGCGAGGTGCTGGAGCTGAGCGAGCGATACTCTGGCCGGTTCCGGGATCAAGCGTAGTCGTTCAGCCGCCACGACGATCTCGCGGCAGTCGTCCATCATCCTTCGCAGCGCCGCATCGACGCCTTGGATTGCCTCGGGCGTACTGGCGAATCCTCGCCAAGGGTGACGAGCGCGTTCCCGATAGACCTGCTCGTGGCCTTCGAGCTTCTCCAGGGCTTGCACGACCCGACGCAGGGCCTTGGTATCGACCGAGAGGACGTTCGACCACGGAGGGGCGAATGAGATCGCTGGTGCGTTGGCCAGGCGCTCCAACTGGCCAAAGGCTTGGTACAGGGAAACTCCCAGCGCCGGTTGCTTGGCATGCAGCGATCGCACGTATGCGTTCAGAGTGTCGCGGCGCTCCATCAAGTCTTCGAGGCGTTCCGACAATCCAGGGTCACCTTCTGGCTCATCCTTTCCCAGGATCCGGCGCAGCTCTTCGGCAATCTTGGCCTTTCCAGCTTTCGTGCTATGCGCCTCGAGACAGAAGTCGCCCAGCCCCTCGCGTTCGAGCCACCGGTGGACCACCTCGAGTGCGGCCATCTTCGCGCTCACGAAGAGCACCTTCTTGCCTCGTCCGAGCGCGTCGGCGATGAGGTTCGTGATCGTGCGGCTCTTGCCGGTACCCGGCGGGCCGTGCATCACCAGGTGGGCGCCCTTCGCCGCGTAAGTCAGCGCCTCCAGCTGACTCGAGTCAGCGCCGAGGATGGTGAGGGGCGTGACGGAGCCTGGCGGCAGGACGTCGAGGTCTGAGGGCAATGACTCGCTCGCACCAATGTCGGAGCCGGCCCCTCCCAGGCTCCGAACGACGGGATGCTCCGCTGCCGCATCCGCCATGATGTCGAGATCCCGGTAGAGAACGAGCCCTTCGAACGAGAGCGTCGCGAGCCAGCTCTCGTCCTCCAAGGTCCAGCCGCGTTCGGCCGCGAGGGAAGACATTTCGCCGAAGAACGCGACAATCGTCCTCTCTGACCAGTCGTCCGGCTCGGCCGGTAGGCGCACCTTATGGCGCTCTCTCAGATAGAGCTCCAGGGCAGGGTTGAGCTGGAGCTCTTCATCAGCGCGTTCCAGCAGCAGTGGCTTATCCGGCCCTTCATTGGAGAGCCGGCAGGGGACAAGCAACAGAGGGCTGTGACAGTCCTCCCCAAGTTTGGGGTCGGACCACTTCAGCATCCCCACGGTGAGGTGGAGAATCGTGACGCCGCGCTCTTCGACGCTCGTCCGGGCGTTGTCATACAAGCGCCTGAGCTTCCTGAAGAGATCCTGAGGAGGTTGGGGTGCCAGTTCCACGTCCCCCGCCTCGACCGTCCACTTTGCCTCGGCATCCGGGTCGGTCCGATCGCGGCGATTCGATCCCCGAACCAGCGGGAGGCGGACGCCCGCACCCTCTTCCTCGAGGTGGAGCGCCAATGCCTGCCCGGACGGTCGAACGATCTGGAGTTTCGTCGCACGAGAGTGATTGATGCAGAGCAGCGGATTCCGGCCGCTCAGATCCAGCAGCCGCTCCCGACAGCGCTTCAGGAAAGGCGCGAGCACATCCGCCTCGCGCGGCACATCACTCATCTATGGTCCTCCGCCCGTTCAAGGATAGCGTGTGGGCTGCCGCCCCGATCAGGGGCAGCTGGAGTTCCACGACCGTCAATATGGTGGACATGCCCGCTCAGGGCCCAACCAGGCGGGATTGACCGCTGAGCTCGCCGCTCAAGATCGGGCTGAACGTCCCCACCGCGGCGAGCACCAGCTGTCGGGTGGGCCGCGTCATCGCCACGTAGAGCGCGCGGCGCGAGGCGGGGGACTCCGGGTAGGCGGGCGCGGAGGCGTCCGGGACGATGACGTGGTCGAACTCCAGCCCCTTCACCTCCGCCACCGCGGTGGCGTGCGCGCCGGGGGCGAAGTCGAACTCCCCGCCCAGCGCCAGCTTCATCTCCACCCCGCGCCCCAGCAGCGCCACCATCCGCCGCGCCATCTCCGACGACCGGCACACCAGCGCCACCGAGGCGCGCGAATCCGACGCCAGCAGCGCGCGCAGCTCGTCCACCGCCCACGCCGCCAGGTGGCACTCGTGGTCGAACCGCACCTGCGCCACCTCGCGCTCCCGGCCGGGCGCGGGCGGGCGGGCCCGGACGCCGGCGCGCACGTCGCGCGCGAGGTCGGTGACGCCGGGCGGGCACCGGTAGCTGACCTCCAGCGTGACCGTCTCGAACGCGCGGGCGCTCAGCTCGCGCATGGTGGCCTCCCACCCCTGGAAGCACGCGGACGGGTCCACCTGCTGCTCCGCGTCCCCGGCCACCACCAGCGTCCCGCCCTTCGCCACGCTCCTCCCCACCAGCGCCAGCTCCAGCGGCGCCAGCTCCTGCGCCTCGTCGAGGACGATCAGGTCGTAGGGCCTGGGAATGGTGGGCTTCTTGCCGCGGCGCTCGGCGCGGAGGCGGTCCAGCTCGAACAGCACCGCGTAGTCCTCCGCGTCCACCGACCGCGCGTCCTCCTCCGGCGTCCCCTCGTCCAGGTCGCGGTCGTCCACCGCCCGCCGCCGGTCCTGGTCCACGTGCTGCAGCCTCAGCTCCGACGGCTCGGAGAACTGGATCTTGGTGTGCTCGATCATCTCGTCCACCGCGGCCAGGCGGACCTGCTGGATGGACTCGCGCGCCACCCGGTCCATCAGGTCCCGGTCGCCGTAGAGGTGGATGAGGTCGTCGCGGTTGGCCCAGGCGCTGATCGGCGCGCGCTTCACCGGCGCGTCCTCGTCCGCCTTGGCCGCCCGCCGCTGGGCGATCTCCGCGATGGCCGCCCGCATCGACGGGTCCCGCTTGAGCGCGATCACCGATGCGGGCGTGCTCCGGCTCTCCTTGCGCGGCAGGTCGCGGAACGCCTTCCGGGCCTGGTGGCGCGCCCAGTCGTCGAAGCGCCACACCTCCACGCCCTCCAGCTCCATCCGCTGGACCAGCAGCTCGATCAGGCGGCGCAACCCGTCCGTGGGGACGATCACCGCGGCGCGCATCCGCTTCTTTCCCCGCCGCTTCAGCCACGCCAGCCGGTGGAGCGCCACCGTGGTCTTCCCGCACCCGGCCTCGCCCAGCACCAGCGCCGACCGCTCCGGCGGCAGCTCCACCACCCGGCGCTGCGCCGCGTCCAGCTCCACGTCCACCGGAGACACCGCGCGCCGCTCGGCGTCCCCGGCCCACAACACCCGGCCGGGCGCCGGCTCCGCGCGCCACTCCTCCGACCCGCGCTCGCGGAGCAGCACGCCGTCCGCGGCCATCACCTTCACCAGCTGCCCGCGCTCGAACCAGACCAGGTTCCGCTCCAGCACCTTCCCGGCCACCGTCTGCCCGCCCTCGATGGGCAGCTCGTAGTCGTCGCCTTCGCCGCACTCGAAGAAGACGGCGGAGAGCGGCGCCTGCTGCCAGTCGATGATCGACACCGGCCCGGCGGTCCTCGTCCCCAGCCCGAGCAGCAGGTCCCGCTCCCCGCCCGCGGTCTCCACGCGCAGGTGCGCCAGGTAGGGGACGGCCACCTTGGGGAGCAGCTCTCGCGCGACCTGCGCCAGGTGGAGCTGGGCTTCGAGGCGTCGCCGCTGCGCGGGGCGGAGGGTGGCCATGACGGCGCATCTGTCGCCCGGAACGGCCGGACGAAACAAGCTCCCGGAAATTCGCGGGCTCTGCTCTACTGTATCGGGGTCTTCGCCAGCCACTGCGGGAGGGTCATCACCCCCGGGTGGATGGCGCGCACCGCGGGGAGGTCCGCCGCGTACCCGGACGACCCGAACCACTTGATCATCGTCCGCAGGTCGAACGGCAGCACGCCCAGCATGAACGCCGGGTACGGCAGCGCGCGCTCCTTCTTCCCCGTCTTGGCGCGGTAGGCGGCCTGGATCTGGGACAGCACCAGCTCGTCCCCGGCGATCTCGATGGCCTTGCCCAGGTACTTCTCCCGCTCGGCGAAGGCGATGGCGCCGATCTCGCCGATGTCGTCCACCGCGATCAGCTGGAGCGTCTTCTTCTCCCCCATCGCCGCGTAGAGCATCCCCAGGAAGATGGTCCGCGCCATCCGCGGCGTGGCCAGGTTCTCCATGAAGAACACCGGCCGGAGGATGGTGTGGGGGATTCCCAGCTTGCGGATGTGCTCCTCGATCTCGAACTTGCTCTCGAAGTGGGGGATGCCGCTCTTCCGCTCCGCCCCGCCCACCGAGCTGTAGACCAGGTGCTCCACCTTCGCCGCCGCGGCCGCCTCCGCCACCGCGATGCCCTGGCGCTGCTCGTCGCCTTCCTTCTTGCCGATGGTCTGGATGGAGAAGGCGCCGTGCGCGCCGCGCATCGCCGCGTCCAGCGAGGCCCGGTCGGACAGGTCGCCCGCCACCACCTCCACACCCTGCGCCTTCAGCTTGGCCGCCTTGGGGCTGGCGGTGTCGCGGGTCAGCGCGCGGACGGCGAAGCCTCGCTTCTGCAGCGCCCGGAGGACCGCCCCGCCCTGCTGGCCGGTGGCGCCGGTGACGAGGACGGTCTTCACGACTTCAGGTCCCTGGCGGCGTCGAGGCGCTTCCGGGTGGTGGCGAGATACCCCGCGTCGATGTCGACGCCGGTGTAGTGCCGCCCCAGCATCATCGACGCCACGCCGGTGGTGCCGCTCCCGTTGAACGGGTCCAGCACCCGCTGCCCCTCCTGGGTGGAGGCGTTGAGGATCCGGATCAGCAGCGACAGCGGCTTCTGCGTCGGGTGCTTCCCGAACTCCTTCTCCGACTTCTTCGGCGTGGTCATCTGCCACAGGTCGCGCATCTGCTTGCCGCCGTTCTCCGCCTTCATCCGCGCGTAGTTGAACGTGTGCTGGAGCTTGCCGGCCTCGTGGGGGGAGGCCCAGATCAACAGCTCGGTGGAGTGGGTGAAGTAGCGGCAGGAGAGGTTGGGGCTGGCGTTGGGCTTGAACCAGGTGACGGTGTTGAGCAGCTTGAAGCCCAGCTGCTGCATCCCGAAGCCCACGGAGAAGATGACGTGCTGGGTGCCGGAGACCCAGATCGTCCCGGTGGGCTTGAGCACCCGCTGGCAGGCGCGCAGCCAGCGCACGGTGAACTCGTGGTCCACCTCCACGCCCTTCGACTTGTCCCACCCGCCCTTCTCCACCGGCGCCCGCCGCCCCGCCTTGCAGGTGAAGCCGCCGTTGGAGAGGAAGTACGGCGGATCGGCGAACACCAGGTCGAAGGACTCGGCCGGCATCCGGTCGAGCAGTTGGAGGCTGTCGCCTTCGTAGAGGGTGTACCGCGGGCTCTTGTGGAAGACGTGGTCCTCGGAGGACCGCGGGGCGTGCAGCGGCGTGACGTCGGCGGCGGCGGACATGGGCGGCCCGAAGGTTAGGCCGGACCGATCCGCGCGCAAATTCCAGGGCGGGTCAGCCCCGGATCCCTCAGGCGGGCGAAGGCACCGGTTGGAGCGCGGCGGCCGACTGGAAGTCCGCGTAGACGGCCAGCCCGTCCGGCGCCGCCGCCCGGCCCTCCTCGCGGGCCAGCGACCTCGCCAGGGCCAGCACCGCGATCTCCAGCTGCGCGTCCGTCGGCTCGCGGGTGGTGATGTTCTGCATCCACATCCCGGGCCGCACCAGCCACTGGATGGGCTTCGGGCTGTTCGGCCGCGCGGAGAGCCGCTGCAGCTCGTAGGCGACGCCGGCGATGGGCAGGGCCATGGGCACCTTGATCAGCACCATCAGCAGCTGGTTCACCAGCGCGTTCTCGTGCAGGCGCGGGACGAACGGGAAGATCGCCACGTGGATCAGCACCGCCACCATCACCACCACGAACAAGAAGCTGGTCCCGCAGCGCGGGTGCAAGGTGGTGAAGCCGCGCGCGCTGTCCACGGTGAGCGGCAGCCCGGACTCGTAGGCCCAGATCGCCTTGTGCTCCGCCCCGTGGTACTGGAACACGCGCTTCATCTCCGCCGTGCGCGCGACCGCCGAGATGTACCCCAGCAGGATCGCCACCCGGAAGAAGCCGTCCACCAGGTGGAAGGCGAAGCCCTGGGTGTCCAGGTTCAGCCCCAGCAGGCGCCCCACCGCGTAGGTGAGCAGGTGCGGCGCGGCGATGAACAGCCCCACCATCACCAGCGTGGAGATGGCCAAGAGCGCGCTGGAGCCGAGCCCCTTGTCCGCCGCCTGGCCGGGTTTCCCCTCCTCCCCCGGCAGCGCCTGCTCGGCGGAGAACATCAGCGCGGAGTAGCCGTTGTGCAGCGACTCCAGCAGCACGACGGCACCGCGCAGGAGCGGCCAGCGGAGGAACTTGAGGCCGGGGAGGAAGGTGGTCCACTGCTGCTCGCGCACCGCGATGGAGCCGTCTGGACGGCGCACCGCGACCACGAACGACTTGGGAGAGCGCATCATCACGCCCTCCAGGACCGCCTGCCCGCCGATGTACGGCTTGCTCACTAGGCCTTGGCCTTGGGAGCCGGCGGGGCCTTGGCTGCCTGTTCGGTCAGCGTGCCGCCCTTGCCCTCGGCGTACTTCTTCCGGAACCGCTCCACGCGACCCGCGGTGTCCACCAGCTTGTACTTGCCGGTGAAGAACGGGTGGCAGTTCGAGCAGATCTCCACGTGGAAGCTGCCGCGGGTGGAGCGCGTCTCGATGACGTTGCCGCACGCGCAGACGATGCGCGCGGGGGGGTACACGGGGTGAAGGTCCTGCTTCATGGCTGGTCCTCGCCCTACCCCAGGCTTCCCCAGGCCGGAATGGCCCGGAGGTCCGCTGGGTGGGAGCGGAGCATCTAACAAGGCTATTGCAGCCTGTCCACCTGGGCTTTGGTCTCCGGGTCGTCGGCGAAGTTGGAGTCCAGGTAGTGCATGAACAGGTGCACGGTGTGCGCACCTTTGGCCTTCTCCTCCCAGCTCTCCTTCTTGAGCTGCTGGAGCTGGTCCTGGAAGGAGGCGAGCGCCTGTTCGAAGCTCTTCTTCACGCCGGGGTCCTTCTCGGTGGCGAGGCGGGCCTTCACCGAGTCGGCCTGCATCTCCAGGTTCCGCCGGCGCTGGGCCGCGCGGTCCACCTCCGCCATGTCCACCAGCGGGACGTCGCCGGGCGCGGAGAGGTCGATCTCCAGCGCGCCCATGCCGCGGCCGCGCTCGCCCGCGCTGAGCAGGAAGCCGCGGTCGTTGCGCTGCATCGTGCCCAGGCCGCGCGACTCGCTGGACTGGACGATGAAGTCGAAGAGCGTCCCGCCCTCCTTGGCGAGCTGGAGCGCGTCCGCCAAGGGGATGGCGGCCAGCGCGACGACGAGGTCGGCCTTGCCGCGCAGCCTGGCGGCCTCGGCGAGCGCGGCCTTCACCGGCGGATCGGCGTGGACGCCGGGGTAGCGGTCCAGGTGCTCGATGGTGGGCGAGATGCCCAGCAGGGCGACCTTCACGCCGGCGACGGTGACGACGGTGGAGGCGGGGAAGATCAGCTTGCCGTCCTTGGTCAGGTTCGCGGAGAGCACCGGCACGCCCGCCTTGCGCGCGGTCTGGGCGAGGAACTCCGGGCCCATGGTGAGGTCGCGCGCGCCGGCGGCCATGGCGGCGGTCTTCAGCTCGCCCATGGTCTTGAGGATCAGCTCCGCCTTCGGGCGGGACTTGGCGTCCGTGGTGTAGGTGGTCTCGAACAGCGCGTTCCCGGCGTCCACCAGCAGCACCGGGGCGAGCTCGCGGCGGTTCTTCAGGTACGTCTTGCGCCTGGCCAGACCGCCAGTCGGGTTGTGCTTTCACCCGCAGGGGGCGATCTCGCCCCCGTTGTCTCCGCTGAACACCAGGGTGAACCGCTTCTGCGCCGGCGCCCCCGCGGCGAGCGCGACGGCCGGCACCAGGAACAGCAGCGACAGGGTGCGGGTCACTTCTTGCCGCCCTTCTTGGGGGGAATCCCCTTCTCCATCGGAGGCGACTTGGGCGCCTTCTCCAACTCCGCCAGCTTCGTCTTGGCGGTCTTGGCCGCCTCCGACTTGGGGTGGTTCTTGATCAGCTCGTTGAGCGCGTCGCGCGAGGCGTCGGTCATCTTCAGGCGGCGGAAGCAGTCGGACGCGTGGAGGAGCGCGTCGGGCACGGCGGGGAGCTTGGCGTACTCCTTGAACACCACGCCGTAGTGCGAGAGCGCGTCCTCGCACTTGTTGTCCGCGTAGTAGGCCTCCGCCAGGCCGAACTCGGACTGCCCGGCGAGCGCGTCCTTGGGCCACTTCTGGATCAGCTCGGCGTAGAGCTGGCGCGCCAGCGACCGGTCGCCGGCCTTGGCCTTCTCGTCCGCCAGCTCCAGCATCTCCTTGGCGGTGGCCGGCTTCTTGAGCGCGTCGGCGCGGGCCTTGGCCTCCGCCTGCTTCGCCGCCTCCTTGTCCGCCAGCTCCCCCAGCCTCTTGTCGGTGCTCTCCTGGAGCGCCTTCAGCCCCTGCTCCAGCGTCTCGATCCGGTGGAGGTACGTCTCCACCTGGCCGCGGAGCTGCTGCACGTCCTCCACCGCCTTCTGCAGCTGCACGCCGATGTCCGCGTCCGACCGGCGGGAGGCCTTGTCCAGGCCCTCCATCGCCTTGGTCATCTCGCCCAGCTTCTGCTCCACCCTGGGGAAGGTGCCGGTGACCTTCTCGTCGGTGTCGTTGAGCTTCTTGATGATCTCCGCGTCGTTGGCGGCGAGCTGGTCGACCTTGTTCTCCAGCAGCCGGCCGCGGTCGCCCGGGTAGAAGCAGCCGGCGAGGCAGAGCCCCAGCGCGGCGGGCGCCAGCGCGGGGCATGCACGGAAGCGAGCCATGCCCCGACCACTACCACGTCACCGCCGCTGCGTCAGTTCACCTTCCCGGCAGCGGCTCGGGAGAGTGGTCGGTGAAGAGGGGCTCCGGTTCGGAGAGCTGCTGCTGGAAGACCGCCGGGTCGGTGGCCGGCCGATCGCAGACGCGGTGGCGGCAGACATAGGCGGTGGTCTGACCCCGCTGGGCAATCTTCCCCTCGGCCAGGGGTGAGATGGGTGCGGCGCCCTCGGTGGTGAGGAGAACGGTGCGATTGGGGACGAAGGTCTTCGCGAGCACGGACTCGAAGGCAGCGGTGCTTCCTCCGCGCGGCGCGACGACGACGATCTCCGGTGGCGCGTCGAGCGCGGCGTCCAGCGACCCCAGCAGCCACTCTGCGGCGACGCCTCGCTGCAGCGCGGCGGACGTCCCGCGCAGCGCGTTCATCGCCTGAGTGCGCCAGTGCTCGTCCTCCGTCAGCTCCGCCAGGCGGATGAGGTTCCGGATCGCCACCGCGTTGCCGGAAGGTTCGACGCCGTCCTCGTCCAGCACCTGCTCCCCGTCCCTCGTGAAGCGAAACGCTCCGGACGCCGGGTCGATGAAGTGCGCCTCGAGGTCGCGGTGGAGCGCGATCGCCTCGCTCAACCACCGCCGCTCCTGCGTCGCCTCGAACAGGTCCAGCAGCCCCTGGGCGACGAACGCCAGGTCGTCGAGCGTCGCCGCGCTCCTCGCCTCGCCCGCGCGCCACGTCCGGTGGCCGCGCACTTCCCGGAGCAGGAAATCGGCCGCCTTCGCCGCTCGCTGGGCGTACCGCGGCTCGGACAGCACCTCCGCGCCGCGGGCGAACGCGGAGATCGCCAGCCCGTTCCACGCCGCCACCACCTGGTCGTCGCGCGCGGGCGGCGGGCGGCGGCGGCGGATCTCCAGCAGCCGCGCACGCGCCTCCTCCACCGTCGCGCGCAGCTCCTCCGGCGGCGCCGCGGCCACGTGCAGGACCCTCCGACCCGGCCCCTCCACCCCGAAGTACCCGGCGAGCTCCTCCGAGCCCAGCTCCTCGCGCGTCCAGGTGAAGTAGCGGCCTTCCTCCGTGCGATCGCTCCCCGGCACCCGGCTGTCCGCGTCCGTCGCCGACGCGAACCCGCCGCCCTCCACCGCCATCTCCCGGTCCAGGTACTCCAGCACCTCGCGCGCCACCTCCGCGAACCGGGCGCGCCCCGTCGCCTGCGCCGCGTCCAGGTACACCGCCGCGAGCTGGGCGTTGTCGTAGAGCATCTGCTCGAAGTGCGGGACCTCCCACCGCTCGTCGGTGGAGTAGCGGTGGAACCCGCCCCCCAGCTGATCGCGGATCCCCCCGTTCGCCATCCGCTCCAGCGTGAACGCGACCATCCCCAGCGCGCGCTCGTCACCGGTGCGGTGGTGGTACCGCAAGAGCAGCTCCAGTCCGCCCGGCATGGGGAACTTCGGCGCGCCGCCGAACCCGCCGTGCTCGGGGTCGAACCGCCGCGCCATCGCCGCCACCGCGGCGTGGATCGCCTCCGGTCCGGGGAGATCGCCCGGCGGCGAGGGTCGAGAGAGCGCCCGGACGCGCGCGCTCGTCTGCTTCGCCAGCTCCAGCGCGCGGTCGCGATGGGTCGCGTAGAGCTCCGACAGCTCGCGCAGCACGCTGATCAGCCCCCTCCGAGCGCCCCGGTCGCCGTCCCGCGCCGGCAGGTACGTGGCGGCGAAGAAGGGCTCGCCGTCCGGCGTGAGCACCAGCGTCATCGGCCAGCCGCCGCCGCCCGACAGCGCCATCACCGCCTTCAGGTAGTGGTCGTCCAGGTCCGGCCGCTCCTCGCGATCCACCTTCACCGGGACGAAGCGCGCGTTGATCAGCGCCGCCACCTCCTCGTCCTCGAACGACTCCGCCTCCATCACGTGGCACCAGTGGCAGGTGGCGTAACCGATGGAGAGGAACACCGGCCGGCCGTCGCGCCGCGCGCGGGCGAGCGCCGCCTCACCCCACGGCGACCAGTCCACCGGGTTGTGCGCGTGCTGCCGGAGGTACGGGCTGGCCTCGAACACCAGCCGGTTCGTGTGGCGATGGCCGCTCTCCGGTCCGGCGCATCTCGACGCGCACGCCGCGAACAGGAGCGCACCGGCAACCCTTGGAATCCATTGATGTAGGCTGATAGGCAACTTTGTGTGGTGAAGTCTGATAATTCAAGATAGAGGTAAGCAGTACGAACGCCCAGCGTATCAGCCCCCGAACCTCGACTCCGTAATCAAACCTGACACAACCTCCCGGTACGACTCCGGATAATCCGCCCGCCGCTGGATTGATTCAGCGGTCAAGGCACTGGAGACTTCATGGGAATCGGAGGCATGAGCGGTTCGCCGCGGGTGCTGGCGCGGTTGGACGTCCCGGAGCTCGGGGACGAGGAGGCGAGCGCGTCGCCACCGCTCGAGGACCCGAATGGATTCGAGGGGTCGGCGTCGGATCCGACCCCCGTCGACTTGCAGGGCGCGCCGCAGGGTGACTGGGCCGCCGTCGCCGCCGCGAGCCAGGGCGATCTCTGGCCCACGTCGGAGGCGGACCCGGCCACTCTCCAGCCTGCGGCGCGTCCACTCTCCGCCATCGACCCCGGCAAGGTGGGGGTGGTGCTGAACGACAACCCGGCGCAGCTCCCGTCCGGGCAGGAGCTGAATGACCTGGGCGTGACCGGCGCGCGCATCACGCTCTCGGGAGCCAACTTCAATTCGGATACCGCCGGCCAGTGGCAGGAGCGGCTGCAGGACTACCGGGACCACGGCATCGACGTGATGCTCAACCTCCCGCGCGAGTTGGACGGCTCCGGGACCTTCCCCGACCCGCCGGCGAAGGAGGTGGTCGGCGCCGACGGCCAGGGGAATCCCATCTGGCGCGTGGCCTCCTCCGACCAGCAGCCGCAGGAGTGGAAGGACGCGTTCGACGCGTGGAAGCGCGACGCGTACCTGCCGCGGGTCCAGGAGGTGCTGGACCAGGTGGGCGGGTACGCCAGCTCGCTGGAGATCTGGAACGAGCCGGACGAGCAGGCGAACCGGGTGGACTACTCGCCGGGGCTTCCGGCCGGGCAGTTCGGCGAGCTGCTCCGCGACGTCTACGGGATGGTGCACGGGCCGGACGCGGATCCGGACTGGCCGGCAGAGGACGGGGCGCCGCGGATCGTCACCGGTGGGTTGGACTCGGGGCGGACGGACTGGCTGGACGGGGCGATGGTGGACGGGAAGCTGTACGCGGACGCGCTGGGCGTGCACCCGTACACCAAGCGGCCGGATGAGAATTACGACGCGGACGAGCCGTGGAACTGGACCGGCACCGCGGCGGATATCGCGCGCGACTACGGGAGGTTCGGCAAGCCGCTGGACTTCACCGAGGCGGGGGACCGCCGTGGCTTTGGGGATTACATTCCGGCGTTCGCGGCGGCGGCGGCCCGGGAGGGGAACCTGGACCGGACGTACTTCTTCTGGGGCGACCCGTACGACGGCGAGTTCGGCCTGACCGCGGGGCGGGACGAGAGCGGCCAGCCCATCTACCGGGCGGGCGCCGCGGAGCTGCAGGAGCGCCTGAGGGAGTGGAACCAGCCGACCGAGGAGGCCGGCGTCGAATAGACTGCCGCGCTCGGTGGCGAAGTTCGGACCCTACGAGCTGCTCCTGAGGCTGGGCACGGGCGCCACCGCCGAGGTCCACCTGGCCACCGGCCCCAACCGCGCCGGGGCCACCCTGTTCGCGCTCAAGGTGCTGCTGCCGCACCTGTCGGAACGGACGGAGCTGAAGGAGCAGCTGCTGCGAGAGGCGAGGCTGGCGTCGTCCATCCACCACCCGAACGTGGCGGAGGTGTTCGACGTCGGGGAGGCGGAGGAGCGGGCGTACCTGGCGATGGAGTACGTGCGGGGGAGGCCGCTGTCCGCGCTGCTGCGGAAGATCCGAGAGGCCCCGGGCGTGGAGGGGCTGAGCGTGGCCGAGGCGTGCTTCGTGGTGCGGGAGGCGGCGCTGGGGCTGCATGAAGCGCACGAGGTGGTGGACGCGCGGAGGCGGCCGCTGGGGTTGGTGCACCGGGACGTGTCGCCGCAGAACGTGATGGTGCGGGAGGACGGGCGGATCAAGGTGGTGGACTTCGGGTTGGCGAAGGTGACCGCGTCGGAGGAGGCGATCGCGTTCACGGTGGGTGGGCCGGGGATCAAGGGGAAGATCCCGTACATGCCGCCGGAGCAGGTGCGGAACGAGCCGCTGGATCGGCGGGCGGACGTGTTCGCGGCGTGCGCGGTGCTGTTCGAGCTGCTGTGCGGGCGGCGGTTGTATCCCGGGGAGACGGAGGCGGAGCTGATCCAGCAGGCGCTGGCGCTGCCGCTGCCGGATCCGCTGAAGCTGGCGCCGGGGTTGCCGTCGGGGTTGGTGGAGGTGCTGCGGGAGGGGCTGGAGCGGGAGGCGTCGCGGAGGACGGCGAACGCGGCGGCGCTGGCGGAGGCGCTGGGGCGGTTCGTGTCGGAGGACGCGAAGGGGGACCTGGCGCGGAGGATGGAGCGGTTCTTCGACCCCATGCCGCGGACGGTGGACGAGGCGAGGATGGCGGCGATGGCGCAGCGGACGTCGGGGCAGCCGCTGGGCGCCGTGCGGCAGATCACGAGGAGCCGGCCGGGGACGGGGGACGCGAAGCCGAGGACGCCGGATGAGCAGGAGCGGACGACGCTGGCGGCGGCGTTTCCCACGCAGACGATCTTGAAGACGGACCCGGCAGGCACGGATCCCTCGGCGACCGCGCCGCACGTGGTGAAGGGGGTCGAGGCGATGGTGCTGTCGAGGGAGGTGGAGCTGCCGACGGTGGCGGAGATCCCGCCGCCGGAGCTGCCGCTGATCCAGGGGGAGGTGACGGGGCCGGTGTCGGACGCGGCGAGACTGCAGGCGCTGATGGAGGATCCGACGCGGCTCGAGCCGGCGCTGGATCCAGTGTCGGATCCGGCGCCCACGGCGCCCCGGTCGATGGAGGTGACGGCGGAGCGGCCGCTGGATCCGACGGCGCCGAGGTCGGTGGAGGCGACGGTGCCCAAGCCGATCGCGGTGCCCGTGGTGCCGGTGCGGCAGTACCAGAGTGAGGAGCACGAGGAGCCAGAGCTGCCGTCGTTC
>DASRBA010000130.1:0-4938 GCA_035637895.1 Myxococcaceae bacterium | reverse complement strand
GAGCCGAAGTACGGATCGATCAGCCCCAGCTGCGCCTTCCGCTCTTCCAGGTCCGCCGCGATCCACCCGTCCACCCGCCCCTTCACCCGCCCCGCCTCCTCGGCGATGGCGATCCCGTGCTCCTCGGCGGACTCGGGGTGGTTGGTGACGGTGTGGCCGGTTCCTGCCGGGCCTTCCCCGGGTGGCTGGAGGTGCGGGGTGAGGTCGATCCGGCGGGGGGCGCCCGGAGGCGCGGGGGAAGATGGGGCGGCGCTGACGGCGGGCGCCTCGGCGGCCGGTGGAGCGGCGGATGGTCGCTGCGCCCGGCGTGTCGGAGAACGGACTGGAGTGGCGACCGGGGTTGGCTGGGGCACGCGGGAGACCTCGGCCGGCACCTCCACGACCTGGATCTCGATCGGCGGTTGCCGGGGCACGCTCACCAGCCCACCCGGCCGAGCGCGCGAGAACCACCACGCCGCCGCCAGGTGCAGCGTGACGGAGACCAGCAACGCCGCGGCCATGCGGCGCCTCGGGCGGGCTGGTCGCGTCGGCTCCACGCCCTCAAGGTAACGCGCCAGTCGGGCGGCGCGTTGAACCTCCCCTACTTCTTGTCCAGCCCCTCGGCGAGGGTGAGCTGGGCCCCGGTCTCACTCTTACCGGTTTCGAACTGAGGCCCCTGCGCCCCCTCCTTCGTCATCCGCCCGCGCACGAACTCCCGCATCTCGTCGAACGTGATGGACTTGTCGCCGTCCGCGTCCGCCTGCGCCGTCCCCAGCCCCTCCGTGAAGTGCAGCGACAACTCCCCCTGCGCGCATCCCTCGCGCGGCGCGGCCACCAGGATCGCCTTGGCCGGAAGCTTGACCTCCTTCACCTTCCCCTTGATCACCGGGCAGGCGTCCATCACCACCATCACCTCCCCGCCTCCCTCCGTCAGCTTCTTCAGCACCGCCTCCAGCTTCAGCCCCTCCCGGTCGAACGGCAGCAGCGACGGCAGCCCGCTCTTCGGGTCGACGGACAGCGCCCCGCTGTAGAACAGGTACACCCGCCCCTCCCCCTTCGCCGTCCCCGCCAGCCACGCCAGCTCCCGCTCCAGGTCCGCCTTCCGGGCGCCCTCGTCCACCGCGAGGTGCACGTTCTCGTCGGGCAGCCCCATCGTCCGCATCATCAGGCCGGCGAACCGGGTGGCGTCCGACTTGGCACCCGCGCTCCCAGGCTTGCCGTCCGCGTACTTCTCCACGCCAACCGCCAGCCCGTGCGACGACGGCTGGGGCGTCCCGGGCACGAACGCCGACGCCGCCTCGCGCGCCGACTTCAGGTCCGTGGTGGTCTTCCCCTCCCCGGTGCCGGCCGCGTTCTTCTCCTCCTCCTGCTTCATCAGCGCGCTGATGTTGCGGCGGTTGCGCCGGCCCTGGACGTACGCCGCCATCTCCGGGGACGACCCCAGCGCGCTCACCACCTCCGCCGCCACCCGCCGGGCGTGGGTCTCCAGCCGTTTCCCCAGCGCCTCCTGCGTGTCCAGCACGTCCTCGTCCGACGCCGGGACGGTCACCTCCGCGCGCGCCAGCGGCTTGCCGTGCGGCGTGCCGATCACCAGCGCCGTCTTCGTCGCGACGGTCACCCCGCCCTGGTCCCACTCCAGCGTGGGGCGGACCTCGGACGTCGCGGTGGCCACCACCTCCGCCCCGGACCACGGATCCGTCGTGGCCACCATCCCGGCGCTGTTGAGCGCGTCCACCAGCCCCGCCCGCAGCGCCTTCGCGTACCGCTGCAGCTGCGCGTCGCCCACCGCGGCCAGCCGGTGCGCCTTCTCCGTGCCGGGCTTGGCGGTCTCCTCCTGGGTCAGCGACGCGGTGGTGTTCTCCGCCACGAAGACCTGCAGCCCCTCCACGCCGGCGATCTTCGCCGGAGCGGGAGGCAGGGGCGCCGCGCGCGGGATCAGCCTGGGGGGCCGACAGCCGGTCGCCACCAGCGCCGCGCACGCCGCGAACCCCAGGGTCCAGCCGCGCACCATGCCCCCTCCGTCTCCGCGTCCCAACGTCCGGTCGATGTTTCTGGGTTTTGGCGCGGACGTCAAAGGTAGTATGCGCCGCTCGATGAGCGTGCCGGTCTACGCGCGGTACAAGCACGCGTTCACCGAGGCGCTGGCCAAGGCGCTGGGGGTGGACGCCTCACAGGTGGCGGACCAGGTGAAGCCGGCCGAGCCCGCCCACGGCGATCTCTCGTTCGCCACCTTCCCGCTGGCCAAGGCGCAGAAGAAGGCGCCCCCGGCCATCGCCACCGCCCTGGCGCGCGGCATCTCCGTCCCGGGACTGGAGGTCGTCGCCGCCGGCCCCTACGTGAACGCGCGCTTCCACGTGGCGCCCTTCACCGGCGAGGCGATCGAGGCCGTCCGCGACGCCGGCGAGCGCTACGGCGCCTCGGACGCGGGCGCCGGGAAGTCGGTGACCATCGACTACTCCTCGCCGAACATCGCCAAGCCCATCGCCTTCCACCACATCCGCTCCACCGTGATCGGCCACGCGCTGGCCAATCTCTACCGGTCGCGGGGCTACCAGGTGGAGGGCATCAACTACCTGGGCGACTGGGGGAAGCAGTTCGGCCTGGTGGCCATCGGCTTCCAGGAGTACGGCGTCCCGGAGCGCCGGGGCGACATGGCGCACCTGGTGGACGTCTACGTCAAGGCCAACGCCCGCGCCGACGACGACAAGCCCTTCGACGAGCGCGCCCGCGACTTCTTCCGGCGGATGGAGGACGGCGACGCGGAGGCGCTGAAGCTCTGGCAGGAGCTCCGCGACACCTCGCTCCGCGACTTCGGCCGCATCTACCAGCGCCTGGGCATCCAGCACGAGCACGTGGAGGGCGAGAGCCGCTACCAGGGGAAGATGGACGCGGTGATCGAGGAGATCCGCCGCACCGTGGGCGTGAAGGAGTCCCAGGGCGCGCTGATCGTCGACATGCCCTACGCCGAGGGCGAGCCGCCGGTGCTGCTCAAGAAGAACGACGGCAGCACCCTCTACGCCACCCGCGACCTGGCGGCCGCCATCGACCGCTGGGAGCGCTTCCACTTCGACCGCTCGCTCTACGTGGTGGCCTCTCAGCAGTCGCTCCACTTCAAGCAGCTGTTCGCGGTGTTGAAGAAGATGGGCAAGGAATGGGCGGACCGCTGCGTGCACATCTCCTTCGGGCTGGTGAAGGGGATGAGCACCCGCAAGGGCAACGTGGTGCTCCTGTCCGAGGTGCTGGACGAGGCGAAGAACCGCGCCATGGAGAAGGTGAAGGAGAACGTGGCGGCGGGGAAGATCCAGACGGCGGAGCCGGAGAAGCTGGCGGAGCAGATCGGCCTGGGCGCCATCGTCTTCGGCGACCTCAAGAACCGCCGGATCGTCGACTACACCTTCGACTGGGACGAGGTCCTCTCCTTCGAGGGCCACACCGGCCCCTACCTCCAGTACGCCCACGCCCGCGCCTGCAACATCCTCCGCCGCGCCGGGGTGACGTTCGACGTGTCCCGCCGCGCGGAGCTGGGCGCGTACGACGCGGCGCAGCTGTCGCTCCCGGAGGAGCAGGCGCTGGCGCGGGTGCTGGCGCGCTTCCCCTCGGCCATCGACGAGGCGCTGGAGCAGAACGAGCCGTCCATCCTCTCCCGCCACGTGCTGGACGTGGCCGCCGCCTTCAGCCGCTGGTACACGCTGGGCAACCAGGACCGCGACAAGCGGGTGCTGGTGGAGGGGAACGACGCGATCCGCGCCGCCCGGCTGGCGCTCACGGACGCGGTGCGGTTGACGTTGCGCTCGGGGCTCTCGCTGCTGGGCATCGCCACGCCGGACACCATGTAGTAGGGGTCAGGGGTGGCCACCGCCTCTGACAGCGCCCTCGGTCCGACGCCCGCCCCCGAGGCGCCGGAGGCGCGGCTCAAGCGCGAGCTGGGGCCGTTCACCCGCCGCGCCGCCGCCCGCTACTTCGAGCCGGTGCGCGTCACCCAGGAGGCGGAGGCGAGGCTGCGCGCAGTGCACGAGCAGGGCCTGGTGATCCACGTGATGCGCACCACCGCGTGGATCAACTTCGTGTACCTGTGCTGGCTGCTCGCCTCGCGCGCGCTCCCGCCGGTGCGCGCGGTGGTGAACCTGCGGCCGTGGTTCACCCGCCCTTTTCGCAACACCGCCCAGCGCGGCGACATCGACGTCCGCTTCACCTACGCGCGGCGGCAGGGCGGCAGCGGGCTGATCTTCCTCCGGCGGTCCGCGCTGGGCGTCGCGGAGGGCGTGAGCGCCCGCGAGGACCCCTTCCCCGCCCTGGTGCGGATGGCGCGCAAGGGCGAGCGCCCGGTGTTCCTCCTCCCGGAGCTGTTCGTCTGGGAGAAGACGGCGGCGCGGCTGTTGCCGTCGGTGCTGGACCGGATCTTCGGCAGCCCGGACGCGCCGGGGTTCCTCCACTCGATGCTGGCGTTCTGGCGGAACCACAAGCGCGCCCAGTTCCGGGTGGCGGAGCCGCTGGACCTGACGAAGTTCGTCGCGGAGAACGCCGGCCAGTCGGACGAGGTGCTGGCCAGGAAGGTGCGCGGCATCCTCCACCAGCACCTGGCGCGCGAGACGCGGAGCGTGTTCGGGCCGCCGGTGAAGCCGCACGCGCGGCTGATCGAGGAGACGCTGCGGGACCGGGTGCTGCGCAAGACGCTGGAGGAGCAGGCGGCGAAGGCGTCGCGGTCGGTGGAGTCGGTCACCCGCGAGGCGCGGCGGAACCTGTACCAGATCGCGGCGAGGCGATCGCCGGTGGTGCTGGGGCTGCTCACGCCGATCCTGAGCTGGGTGCTCAACCGCATCTACGAGTCCATCGAGGTGGACGAGGAGCGGCTCCACCGGGCGCTCAAGGAGGCGGGGCGCGCGCCGGTGGTGCTGTGCGCGTCCCACAAGAGCCACCTCGACTACATCGTCCTGGGGTGGGTGCTGTGGATGCAGGGGT
>DASRBA010000129.1:0-62925 GCA_035637895.1 Myxococcaceae bacterium | reverse complement strand
GCCCCCGAGCTCGTCGGCCATCGACGCCAGGAAAGCCTCCATGGCGTCGAGGTCCGCCAGGATGGAAGCCTGGCCCTGCGCCAAGTCCGCCACCAGCTCACCTACTCGGCGAGGCTCCAGGTCGGCACCGTATGCGTGGCGGAGAAAGTGACGGAAGCGCATCAAGCGATCCGCCACCTGGTGAGAGCGCGGGCCCAACAATGCCGGCCGCACCTTGTGAATGGACATCGCCGCTCCGTCGAGCAGTTGGCGGTGCCAATCGGGCCCGGACGGCGTCCACCCTTCCAGCGCGCGCGTGACCCGCTCGAGGATGGACTCCAGAGCGGTGAACGCACGTTCCAGTCCCAGTGCTGCGGCTGCAGCCTGCTCCTGGGTGAGCGCCCGGTCGGCATACAGCAGGACCTCGCCCGCGCGCCTCTGAAACGCCGCTCGGTCGGCCTGCACCTCGGCGAGAACACGCCGGAGTCGCGACGCGGAGAGCTCCGATGGAGTCATGTCAGGCGGGCTCCCTCCGCGCGCACGCGATCGACGAGCGAGCGTGGCGAGTCCTCCGAGCGCAGCGCGTCGACCTGAGCCCCCGCGAATAGTCGCTCGGCCGCGCGGACCGCGTCCAACCAACTCGCCGCCGGCACACCCTCGACCAGCAGATCCACATCGGACCCCTGGTGGGGCTCACCCCACGCCAGCGAGCCGAAGAGCCAGACGCCCGTTGCCCCGAAGCCCCGAAGGATTTGCGCGGCCTCGCCCGCAGTCGCGCGGAGCGCATCGGCCCGCTGGGTTGCTTCTTCCAGCTCGCGCGTCACCCGCGCCAGGAACGTCTGCGCGCAGGTCCGGACGTCGGTCTGGGGCTCGATCGCCATCGCGCGTCACGTTAGGACCGGCGTTGCATGGTGGCAACGGCGGGGATCGGCGTCCGGTCCGCCACCCGGAGGTCGAGAATCGATTGCGCCACGCAGGTACACTGCGCCGCGCTACCCCTGGAGTTCCCGTGACCCGGCTCCCACTCGCCCTTGCCCTCGCCGTCCTCGCTGCTGCCTGTGGCCGGGAGCCGCCGGGCCACCCGGACGGTGGCGACGGCGGCTCCGACGCCGGCTCGGACGCGGGCCAGACCTCCGGCGACGACGGCGGCGGCATCTCGCTGGCCAACTGGAACCTGGAGTTCTTCGGAGACACCACACAGAACCCGGCGGACGACGACCTCCAGCAGCGCAACGTCACCGCCATCCTCCAGGACGCGGGGTTCGACATCGCCGGGTTGGAGGAGGTGGTGGACGTCACCCGCTTCAACCAGGTGGTGGCCGCGCTCCCCGGCTACGCCGGCGTGGTCTCCAGCGACGCGACGCGGGTCACCGGGACCAGCAGCTGCGTCAGCTTCGGCGGCTCGCCTTGTTACGGACAGTTCGAGCAGAAGCTGGCGCTCATCTACCGGACGCAGGTGGCCACCCTCCGCTCCGCCCAGCTCATCCTCACCGGGGACGCCACCACCGAGAACGACTTCGCCTACCGCCCGCCGCTGCGCGTGGACCTCGACGTCCACCTCGCCGACGGCGGGACGGACCCGCTCACCGTCATCGTCCTCCACCTCAAGGCGTACGCGGACGCCACCAGCTACCAGCGCCGGGTGGCCTCCTCTGCCGAGCTGAAGACCTACCTGGACAACACGCTCCCCACGCAGAAGGTGGCGGTCGTCGGCGACTGGAACGACGACCTGGACATCTCCACCTCCGGCGCGGCCACGCCCTTCCAGAACTTCCTCAACGACCCGTCCCGCTACACCTTCGTCACCAGCGCGCTCACCGCCGCCAACCAGGGGACGCAGACCTTCGGCTCCACCATCGACCACCAACTGGTCACCAACGAGCTGCTCCCGCAGCTGCACGCCGGCTCGGTGACGGTGCTCCACCCGGAGATCTGGGGCGATCCGAACCTCTCCGCGTACACCACCACGACCTCCGACCACTGGCCGGTGTGCTCGCGGTGGGAGCGCTAGCTCAAGGACCGTCGTCCTCGGCCTGGTACTGGGACGAGTGGTTGAACCGGTGCGCCGCCGCGGCCACCTGCGGCGCGGCGAACTTCCCGAACAGGAGGAGCACGGCCACCGCCACCGCCGCGTAGAGCGCGGGCCGGGACGGCTTGGCGCGCCACGCCCAGAACCGCTCCACCCGCCGATGGAACGCGGGCGAGCCCACGTACTCGCGCCACGCCTCCTCGCGCATCAGCGCCCCGGCGCCGTCGTCCCCGCCCGCCTCCAGCGCCTTCGCCAGCAGCACCCGCGCTTCCACGGAGCCGCTCCGGAACCCCAGCGCCTTCTTCAAGGCCTCCTGCGCGCCCTTGGCGTCCCCGCGCTGCAGCCGCCACCGCCCGCGCTCCAGCTCGATGGCGCCCAGCCGGAACCCGGCGTCCTTCTCGGCCGCGTGGTCCAGCAGCTTCTCGCCCTGCTGGGGATGTCCGGCCCCGAGGCACGCCACGCCCATGGTGAACACCGTGGGCACGTCGTCGTCGCCCGCCTCCAGGTTCGGCCGGAGCAACTCCACCGCGCGGGCGTAGCGCTTGCGGCCCAGCATGATCTCCGCCAGCTCGTACCGGGCGCGGCGGTCGTGCGGGTTGCCCACCAGGTCGCGCTGGAGCTTCCCGGCGCGCATCCGCTTGCGGACGAACCCCACCGGGTCCGGGAGCATCCGGAAGGTGAACCGGTCCACCGCCCAGTAGAAGACGAGGATCGCGATGGCCGAGCCGACGGGGCTCCCCGTCAGCGAGCTGAGGATGATCCAGAGGAACCATTTACTCATCAGAAGAGGTCCGCGCTGACGGCACTGTGAAGGTCCGCGCCCTCGTCGGTCAAGGCGAGTCTCCTCCCATCCCACCGCGCCAGCCCCCGCGCCTGGTACCGCGCCGCCTTCTCCGCCCGCGGCTCGAAGGGCTCGCCGTACGCCCGGCAGGTCTCCTGGAGATCCACCCCGGCGCACAGCCGCAAGCCCATGGCCAGCCGCTCCTCGAACAGCTCCCTCCGCCCCAGCGCCTCCGCCGATGCCACCGGCCGCTCCCCCGCCTCCACCCGCCGCAGGTACCGCTCCGCGCTCCGGTCGTTGGAGTACCGCTCGCCGCCCACGGTGCCGGTGGCCCCCACGCCCAGCGCCAGGTACTCGCCCCCGGTCCAGTAGAGGGCGTTGTGGCGCGAGTGGAAGCCGGGCCGGGCGTAGTTGGAGATCTCGTACCGCTCGATGCCGCGCTCGGCGAAGCGCTCCGCCGCCGCGCGCCCCATCCGCACCACCACGTCCTCCTCCGGGAGCCGCACCTCGCCGCGCGCCAGCTGCTTCGCCAGCGGCACCTCCTCCGCCAGCGCCTCCTTGTCCAGGGTCAGCGCGTACGCGGACAGGTGCTCCGGCCCCAGCGCCGCCGCGCGCGCCGCGTCCGCCTCCACCTGCTCGGGGGCCTGCCCGTGGACGCCGTAGATGAGGTCCAGCGAGACGTTGTCGAACCCCGCCGCGCGCGCCGCCGCGTACGCGCGCTCGGCCGCGGGCCCGTCGTGCTCGCGCCCCAGCGCGCGCAGCGTCTCCGGCTGGAACGACTGCACGCCGATGGAGAGCCGGTTGACGCCCGCCTCCTTGTACCCGCGGAAGCGCGAGGCGTCCGCCGCGCCGGGGTTCGCCTCCAGCGTCACCTCCGCGCCCGCCTCCAGCCCCACCTCCGCCGCCAGCGCCTCCACCACCCCGGCGACGTGCCCCACGCCCCACAGCGAGGGCGTGCCGCCGCCCAGGTAGAGCGACTGGGCGCGCCGCCGGCGCAGCGCGGGCCATCGCTCCAGCGCCAGCGTCAATTCCCTCCGCACCGCCTTCGCGTAGCGCGCCTCCGGCACCTCCTTCGCCGCCGTGGAGGCGAAGTCGCAGTACGGGCACTTGGAGAGGCAGTAGGGGAAGTGGACGTAGATCCCGAAGCGCGCCGCCTCGATTCCCGTGAGCGCGTCCACCGGGGCCGCTGGAGCAGGCATCACTTCTTGAGCTTCTTCAGCTCCGCCTCCAGCTTCGCCACCTTGTTCTTCAGGCTGGCGGCCGCCTCGCGCGCGCTCTCCGCCGCCGCCAGCTTCTTCTTCATGCTCGCCACGTCCTCGCGGAGCTTGTCGCGCTCGGCGATGACCTCCGGGTTGACGGCGACGCTGGTGTTGGCGCTGGCGCCCGCCTCCTGGATCTCCTCCACCCGCCGCTCCAGCTCGGCGGCGCGGCTCTCCGCCTCCTGGATGCGCTGCTCGGCGGCGGCGCGCTCGCGGCGCTCGTTCTGCAGCTGCACCTGCGACTCGATGGACTTCTTGTTCGCCTGGGCCAGCTCGTCGCGCATCTTCTTCATCTGCTGCGCGCCGCCCACGCTGCGCTCGGAGTCCAGCTCGGACTCCATCTGCTTCACCTGGTCCTGGAGCGCCTCGGCGCGGCCATCCGCCTCGCTCACCCTCCGCTCCACCTCCAGGCGCTTCTGGCGCTCCGCGTTCACCGAGGCCATCGCCTCCTTCACCTTGGCGGCCTCCTCGCGGACCTGGCCCTGCAGCTGGGTGACCGACTGCCGCAGCAGGTCCGCCTGGGCGCGGGCGGTCTGCGCCTCGTCCGCGTAGCGGTTGCGCTCCTCGTCGAGCTGGGAGACCTGGCCCTGCAGCTCGCCCTGGGCGGCCTGCGCGCGCGCCCGGAGGTCGCCGGACTCCTCGGTGAGCTGGTCGCGCTCGGCCCGGAACTGCTCGCGCTCGCGCACCACCTGGTCCAGCTCGTGCTGGCCGATGGCGATCTCCCCGCGGAGGCGCTCCAGCTCCGCCTCCACCTCCTCCTTGGCCTTGCGGATGCCGGCGTGCATCGCCTGCGCCATGTTGTCGCGCTCGTTGAGCGCCGCCTCCAGGTTGCCGCGCGACTCCGCCAGCTGCGCCTCCAGCTCGCTCGTCTTCTGCGACAGCTCGTGCTCCAGCGCGTAGACCCGCTCCTGCAGCTCCTGCTTGATCGCGTTGAGCTTGCCCTGCAGCTCGCCCTTCTCCGCCTCCAGCGCCTGGACGCGGGCCTGCGACTCCTGCAGCGAGGTCCCCTGCCACTCGTGCTCGCTCTCCAGCGCGGAGATCTTCCCCCGCGCCTCGGCCAGCTCCGACTCCAGCGCGTTGACCTTGGGGCCCAGCTCCTCCGCCTCCACCTTGAAGGCGTCCCGCTCCGCGGCGGCGGCGTTCAGCTCCGCCTGGAGGGTCTTCGACTCCTCGGTGACGCGCTCCAGCTCGCCGCCCAGCCGCGCGGTCTCCGCGTGGGCGGCGTCCAGCTCGGCCGTCACGCTCTGGTACTGCTCGTTGAGCGCCTCCGCGTTGCCCTCCGCCTCCGACTTCTGGGCGGCGATCTCCGAGACGCGGTCCTGGGCCACGGCCAGCGCCTGCTTGACGCCCTCCAGCTCCTCCTGGACCTCGACCTTGGCGGCGATCTCCTTCTGCAGCTTCTCGTTGAGGAGCGGGAGCTGCGCCTCCACGTCGAAGAGCGCGCGGGCGGCGTCCTTGCGGTCCGCCTCCACCGCGGAGAACTCCTCCTTCAGCCCGGCCAGCTCCGACTCCGCCTTGTCCGCGCGGGCGCGCTCCTGGTCCAGCTGGCCGGCGACCTGGTTGTACTTCTCGGGCAGGTCGCGCAGCGGGGCGATCTGCTGCAGCGCGGCCTCCAGTTGGGCGCGCAGCTGGGTGGAGAGGGTGCGCAGCTGCTCCGCCTCGGCGTCGCGCTCGCCGTAGACCTGCCGCGCGCGCGCCAGCGTCTCCGACTTCTGCTTCACCACCTGCCGGAAGAACTCCACCTTCTCGTCCGGGGAGCCGGAGCGGGGTGGCCGGGCCTCCGGGGGCTCGCCGAACGGGTCGCCGTCCGGCCTGGGGACGGCGATGGGGATCTGCGGCAGCGAGGACGGCACGTTGCCCACCGGCGCCGCCATCGGCGTGGCGGTCGGCGTGCGCGCGTGGGTGGGACCCTTCGGCACCGGGGTCGGTGCCGTCACCGAGGCCGGGCGCGCCCCGGTGGAGCGCGGCGGGAGCTTGGGCGGCAGCGGCGGCGGCGCTCCGCCGCCCTTGGGCAGCGGCGGCGGGCCGCCTGGGCCGGGCTCGGGCGGGAGGACGGAGGACGGCCCAGGCTCGAGGAGCGGTTCGTCGCCATCCATGCTGACGCGGAGATCCGAGAACGGATCCGGCTCTGGAGCGCCCACGGGGGTCCGACACTAACACCCATTGGGCCGCGTCCGGGCATCACCTATCGTCCGTCCGCATGGCTACCCGCTTCGCGCTGGACAATGGGCTGACCGTCCTCTTCGAGGAGCAGCACGCGGCCCCCGTGGCCGCCTTCCAGGTCTGGGTCAAGGCCGGGAGCGCCGACGAGCGGCCGGATCAGGCCGGGCTGGCCCACCTGCACGAGCACATGCTCTTCAAGGGCACGGAGCGGCGCGGGCCGGGGCAGATCGCCCGCGACATCGAGTCCCACGGCGGGGAGATCAACGCCTGGACGTCGTTCGACCAGACCGTCTACCACATCGTCCTCGCCAGCCACTTCGCCCGGATGGGGATGGACGTGCTGGCGGACTCCATCCGCCGCTCCGCCTTCGACCGGGAGGAGCTGGCGAAGGAGATCGAGGTGGTCTGCGAGGAGATCAAGCGCGCGGACGACATGCCCGTCCGCCGCGCCTCCCGCGACCTGTTCTCCGCCGTCTACCAGGTCCATCCCTACCAGCGGCCGGTCCTCGGCTGGGCGGAGACCGTCCGCGGCTTCACGCGGGAGAAGATGGTCGAGTTCTACACGCGACACTACGCGCCCCGGAACATGGTCCTGGCGGTGGTGGGCGACCTGGGCGAGGGCCAGGTGCGCGACTGGGCGGGGGAGCTGTTCGGCGGGGACTGGGGCCGGCCCTACGCGGGCCCGGTGGCGCGCGCGAGGGAGCCGGCGCTGGCCGGCCACCGGACCAGGTTCCGCTACGACGACGCCAAGGAGGTCTACCTCAACATCAGCTTCCCCATCGTGGAGGGCGTGCACGAGGACGTGCCGGCGCTGGACGCGCTGGGGATGATCGCCGGGCAGAGCGAGGCCTCCCGCCTGGTGCTGGAGGTGAAGCGCCGGCTGGGCCTGGTCAACGAGGTCAGCTGCTACGCATACACGCCCAAGGACCCGGGCCTGTTCAACACCACCCTCTCGCTCCAGCCGCCCCAGGCGGCGGCGGCGTTGGAGGCGGCGGTGAAGTGCCTGCAGCAGCTCACCCGCGCGCCGGTGCCCCAGGACGAGCTGGACACGGTGAAGAAGCTGATCGAGGCGGAGGCCGTCTACCAGCGCGAGACGGTGGAGGGGGTGTCCCGGAAGCTGGGGTTCTTCGAGACGTCGATGAACGGGCTGGAGGCGGAGGCCCGCTACTACGAGCGGGTGGCCGCGCTCACCCCGGAGCGCGTCCAGGAGGTGGCGGCGAAGTACTTCCGCTGGGACGCCTGCGTGCTGACCGGGCTGTGGCCGGCCGGGTCGGAGGGGGTGATGACGGAGGCGCAGGGCCTGGAGATCCTCCAGCGCGCCGCCGCCGCCCCCGGCGCCGCGCCCGAGCGGAAGGCCCCCCGCGCGGACGCGCCGCAGCCCATCTCGGTGGTGGTGCGCGGCTCGCGCGGCGGGGGCGCGGGCATCGTGGTGGAGAAGCTGCCCTCGGGCGCGAAGATCGTCATCCGCGAGGAGACGTCGGTGCCGCTGTTCGCGATGCGGGCCGCCTTCGAGGGGGGCGTGCGGTACGAGACGGAGCAGGTCAACGGCCGCGCCACGCTCCTGGGGCGGATGATCACCCGCGGCACCCCGTCCCACGACGCCGAGGAGATCTCCCACCTGACCGACCGCTACTCGGGCGGGTTGGGTGCGCAGGCCGGGCGCAGCTCCCTGAGCGTGCGGGGGGAGTTCCTCTCCAGGCACTTCGCCCCCGCCTTCGACCTCTACGCCGAATGCGTCAACGCCCCCACCTTCCCGGAGAAGGAGATGGAGCGGGAGCGGAAGCTGCTGCTGCAGGACATCGCCACCCGCGACGACAAGCCCTCCTCGGTGGCGTTCGACCTGTTCGTGCGGGCGCTCTACCGGGTGCACCCGTACCGGATGTCCATCTTCGGCGAGACGGCGTCGGTGGAGCCGCTGGGGTCCGAGGACCTCCGCGCCTACCACCGCCAGCACATGGACCCCTCGCAGATGACCCTGGCGGTGGTGGGCGACGTGAAGGTGGACCAGGTGCTGGCGGCGGCGGAGAAGCACTTCGGCCGGACGCGGGAGGGCGCCGCCCCGCCGCCCGCGGTGCCGCAGGAGAACCCGCGCGAACCGTCGCGCGCCGTGAAGAAGACGCTGGCCAAGCAGCAGACGCACGTCGTGCTCGGCTTTTTGGGGCTGACGCTGCGCGACCCGCGCCGGCGCACCCAGGAGCTGCTCTCCACCGTGCTCTCCGGCCAGGGCGGGCGGCTGTTCGTGGAGCTGCGCGACAAGCGGTCCATGGCGTACAGCGTGACCGGCGTGGCGGCGGAGGGCGTGGATCCGGGCTACTTCGCCGTCTACATCGCCACCAGCCCGGAGAAGGCGGACCAGGCGATCGACGGCATCAAGGAGGAGCTGAAGCGCATCCGCGAGGAGCCCATCACGCCGCTGGAGCTGGAGCGCGCCCAGCAGCACCTCGTCGGCACCCACGCCATCGGCCTGCAGCGGAACTCGGCGCGCGCCGCGCTGCTGGGGCTGGACTACCTCTACGGCGTGGGGGACGAGAACTTCAACCACTACGCCGAACAGGTGATGGCGGTCACCCGCGAGGACGTGCAGCAGCTGGCGCAGCAGCTGATCGACTTCGAGCGCTGCGTCACCGCCGTCGTCGGCCCCTGACGTCTAGACGCGGGTCGACAGCTCCGCCCGCTCCGAGAGGAACGCCGCCAGCCGCCCGTGCTCCTCGCGCGTGAGGAGCTTGCCCACGAACGCCTTCAGCTCGTACGGGTCGTGGAAGCAGCGCCGGGCGGGGTTGTTGGCCTGCGACACCAGCCGCTCCAATTGCAGGGAGAAGATGGCGCTGGCGTTGACCAGGATGCCGGAGCGCTCGATCTTCGGGTTGTCCTGCTTGAAGGTCCCCAGCACCCGGTCGGCCACGTCCGGCAGGAAGACGTCCGCGGCGCTGAAGTCGCCGCACGCCACCAGCTTGCTGGGGAAGGTGCGGAAGAAGAGGGCCAGCCGTTTGCGGGTGATGTCGATGTCCACCACCGTGACCGGCGCCACGAGGCGCACCTCGAGCAGTCGACCGACCTTCACGTCGACGGAGAACATGTGACCCCCCCCAGCTTCTTCTGGGACTGCGCGTGCTCCTAGAAGCCGAAGAAGTGTTTCACGGCCGAGCCGGCGTCCTCAAGCTTGTGGACCGCGGACGAGCCGATGTTCTTGACGTCCTTGACCACCTCGGACGGGTTCACGCTCACGTTCATGTTGACGTTGAACCCGATGCCCAGGGTGAGCCCGCCCTTGAGCTGGAAGCCGATCTTGTCCTTGGTGAAGCTGGCGCTGGCGGTGCCCTCCGCGCCGATGCCCACCGAGAGCCCGCCGCCCACGCCGGCGTCCAGGGGGCCCACGTGCGTGCTGGCGGCGCCGTTCACCTCCGCGCCCGCGAAGGCGCGCCCGGTGGCGCCGACCTTCACCCCGTCCGCGCCCACCTGCGCGCTGGCGATGCCGGTGGCGTTGGCGCCCGCGGTGGCCTGCACCTTCCCGGCGGCGTTGAAGGAGTCGTTCCCCAGCCGGCCGTTGGCGGTGGCGTCCACCGACGCGCCCAGGCTGCCCACGGCCACGGCCTTGAGGTGCCCGTCCTTGGTGGCGCCCGCGGCCGCGAAGTAGTCCACGCCGGCCTTGGCGCCCACCGAGGCGCCGTTGTTCTTGTCCCCCACCCCGGCGCGCTCCTCCACGCCGACGGTGCCCTGGGTGCGCGCGCCGCGAATGGTCCGGGAAGCGTCCTCGATCTGCGGCCCCGATTCCTTGGTGCCCTCGACGACCTTCGGGCCAAGGTTCCGGTTCGCGTGCGAGATACCGATATCAGTGGGCATGGCTGGGGGACCTCCAACGGGGATTGTCGGAGAGGTGGGCCGATCGGTTGCTAAGAAGGTTGGAATCAGGAGATGTCGTACCGTTGGTGCGACAGCTCCCGGATCATCTGTTCCGCAACCTCGCGAATTCGCTTGTCGGGGCTGGCCTGGGCGGACTTCGCGTGCGCCAGCGCGGCGCCCGGCTCCGCCTCCTTCAGGGCCACCGCGAGGTTGTAGTGGGTGGCCGCGTCGTTGGGGTGCGCCTCCACGACGCGCCGCAGCAACTCCACCGCGCGCGGCTTGCCGCCGGGTTGCTTCATCAGGAGCAGCGAGAGGTCGTTCACCGGGCCCACCGCGATCGGATCCAGCGCCACCGCCTCCTCGAGCAGCGCCTGCGCCCGCTCGAGATCGCCCAGCCCGCGGAACGCGTCGGAGAGGGCGTGGCGGACGTCGGGGGAGGGGGGCTCGGCGGAGAGGAGCGGCTCCAGCAGGGCCCGCGCGTCGCGGTAGTGGCCGGTGCGGTTGAGCGCCACCGCGTGGAGGTACTGGTACTGGCGGTTCTCCGGGTGGCGCTGGTGGAGCTTCTCCACGGCGCCCAGCGCGTCCGTCCAGTACCCCTGCGCCCAGCGCACCAGGTACAGCTCCTCCAGCAGCGTGGGGTGCTCGTCGGTCTTCACCAGGCCCTTGAGCAGCGCCTGCGCCGCGGCCTCCAGGTCGCCCTTCTGCTGGTGCGCCTTGGAGAGGTACGCGTGGAGGAAGGCCTCGCCCGGCGCCAGCGCCACCGCCGGCTCGAGGTGGGCCAGCGCCGCCACCGGATCACCCCGGCGGAGCGCCGCCTCCCCGGCTTTCATCTGGACGAAGGCGTTCTTCGGCTCGGCGGCGATGGCCTTCTTGTACTCGCGCTCCTCGCCGTCGCCGTCGCCGTTCTTCCCCAGCGCCCAGGCCAGGTTCATGTGCTCCATGGGTCCGGCGCCCGGCGCGTAGGCGGCGGCGAAGAGGGCCTCCATCGCCGCCGGTTCACCGGCGGAGAACCGCAGGAGCGCGAGCTGGCTCTGCGCCTCCGGGTGCTGGGGCTGGACGGAGAGGAGCTGCTCCCACACCGCCTTCGACTCGGCGCCGCGGCCCTGCTGCAAGCGCGCGCGGCCGAGCCCGACCAGGCAGTCCACGTCCCGCCCGTCGGCCTTCACGCCCAGCTCGTACTGGATCACCGCGTCGTCGATCTTCCCGGCCTGGATGAGGCGGAGGGCCTCCTGGGCGAAGACCGACGGGACCGCCATCTCACCCGCCCTGGATGCAGGGCGTCGCAGGCACCATCTCCGCCACCATCACCAGCCCGTGGGGCTTGGTGCGGACGCCCCCGTCCACCTCGCCCGCGCACACGCACGGCGCCTCGCGCCCGGGCGTGGGGGACTCCACGTGGGACGGCGCTTTCCCGGGACCAGCGGCCACGGCGATGGCCGCGGCCAGTGCGGAGACGGTGAGCAGCAGTCGAGTCATGGGGACCTCAGCAGGGGACCTTTTTACCACGAACCGCCCCGACAACGATTTCGGCCCATGGGCGAGACGCAGCGAACGGTTTGTGACAGGGGTCCCCTTGACCCCGGCTCAAATGGACCAGTGGGTTGGCTGGTCAACACTCCAAGTGCGGATCAGCGGAAGGTGGCGGGGGGCGCCGGAAACCAACGCCGGCCCTCACGGCTTGCTTGGCGATCCGTTCACCGCCCCCACCGAGAGGACGAACCCGCCCACGCTCTCGAAGAACGTCCGGACCCGCTCCAGCATGGCCGCGGCGAAGGCGGGCCGGTCCGGGGCGAGGAGGTTGTCCCGGAAGCGCTGGACGGTGGCCTCGATGGCCTGCTGGTCTCCCTTGAGCTCCACCACGCGCAGGTCGGGGGGCAGGGTGGAGGCGCGGGGCTGGATGGGAGTGGTGGAGCCGAGGAGGAACAGGCGCGGGAGGGAGGCGCCGCGGCGCTCGATCTCCACCGTGAGCAGCTGCGCCGCGGCGTAGTCGTACAGCTCCAGGATGTCCTCCGGCGGCGGGCGCTCGCCCGGGTTCTTCTTCACCGGGACGTAGAGGACCGCCAGGCGCTCGCGGGGGACCTGGAGCGAGTCCAGCTCGCGCGCGTCCTCCAGCAGGCGCGCGAAGGCGCGGACCGCGGCCTCGCGCTGGGGCCGGGTGCTCTCGCCGGCGTCGAGGAAGACCAGGTACGCGTAGTAGCCGAACCCGGGGAGGGCCTGCTCGCCGCGGACGAGGAACCCGCGCGCCAGGAGGTCGACGGTCGGCTGCAGGGCATCCTTCGACGGACCGGCGCTGACCGACCTGAAGAAGGAACAGCCCAGCACGAGGGTAGCGAACGAGAGCAACGCGAGCCGCCGCATGCAATTCCTCCTCACCGCCGCTTCTTCTTCGGCTTCGGGTTCGGCTTGGTCCCCGCGGCCGCGCGCTGCTTCATCCGCGCCACCACCGCCGAGACGGCGAGCACCAGCACGCCGTACACGAACCCCGCCCCCACCAGCTCCGTCCCCTTCAGCGGCCGGTCGGTCCCGTAGGCGAACGTGAGCCAGGTGGCCAGCATCAGCCCCACCCACGTCCAGACCGCCGCGCCGCCGCGCTGCTTCACCGCCTCGAGCAGGAGCGAGACGAGCATCATCTACAGGTAGCGCGACAGCTTCCGCTGCTTGAGCGCCTCCACGACCTGCCGCACATCTTGGCTCCGGGCCTTGGGCACCACCAGCACCGCGTCGCCCGCGTCCACCACCACCACGTCCTTCATCCCCACCACCGCCAGCGGCCGCTCCTTGCCCATCACCACGCACCCGTCGCAGTCCACCAGCAGCGGCAGCTTGCCGGCGGCGACGTTCCCGCGCTGGTCCAACGGCCGCACCTCCTCCATCGCCGTGAACGAGCCCACGTCCGACCAGCCGAAGTCGCCCGGCAGCACCGCGATGTTCTTCGCCTTCTCCATCACCGCGTAGTCGATGGAGATGGCGGGCAGGGTGGGGAACACCTTCGCCAGCTTCGAGCGGGACTTGCGGATGACCTCCAGGCCGTCCGCCAGCGCGGGGAGGTGCTCGCGGATGGCGTCCAGCATCGTCCGCGCCTGGAAGACGAAGATGCCTCCATTCCAGAGGTACTCGCCGCTGTCGACGTACTGCCGGGCGGTGGCGGAGTCCGGCTTCTCCACGAAGCGGCGCACCCGCTTCGCCGCGCCGCTCAGCGGTTCGCCCACCTGGACGTAGCCGTAGCCGGTCTCCGGGCGCGTGGGGGACAGGCCGATGGTGACCAGCATGCCGGTGCGCGCCACCTCCGCCGCATGGGCGAGCACCTCGCGAAAGCGCTTCGGGTCGCCCACGTGGTGGTCGGAGGGGAGCACCAGCAGCACGCCCTCTGGGTCGCGGGAGGCGACCGCGATGGTGGCCAGGCCGATGGCGGGGGCGGTGTTGCGAGCGGCGGGCTCCACCAGCACGTTCTTCGCCGGCAGCCCGGGGACGGCGGCGCGGACCGCGCGGGCGTGGAGCTTCCCGCACACCACCAGCGTGCGGGCGAGCGGGGCCAGCCCCTTCAACCGCGCCACGGTGTCGGCGATCAGCGGCTTGTTGGAGGCCAGCGGGAGGAACTGCTTGGGGCGGCGGGTGCGGGAGAGCGGCCAGAAGCGGGTGCCGGAGCCGCCGGCGATGATGACGGGATGGAGGTCGTTCATGGGGTGGCGGGGGTGAGCTCGCGGATGATGGCCAGCAGGTCCTTCAGGATCCTCGCGGTGGCGCCCCAGATGACGTGGGCGCCGTAGTCGTAGAAGTACACCTCGCGCTCCTTCTCCATCACGTTCCACATCTCCACGCGAGGGAGCGTGGGTGAAAGGAGCGCGCGCACCGGGACCTCGATCAGCTCGGCGATCTCCTCCGGGTTCGGGCGCAGGGGGAAGTCGGCGGGGATGGCGCCCACGAAGGGGACGATGCGGAAGGAGGTGATGGTGGGGATCTCGTCCAGCATCCCCAGCACCTCCACCCGCTCCTCGGGGATGCCCAGCTCCTCCTGCGTCTCGCGCAGCGCGGTGTGGAGCGGGGTGGGGTCCTCGTCGTCGCGCGCGCCGCCGGGGAAGGAGATCTGCCCGGCGTGGCGGCGCAGCGTGGTGGGGCGCTTGGTGAACAGCAGCCAGGGCTCTCCCTCCCGGAGGAACAGCGGCGCCAGCACCGCCGACTCCCGGAGCTGCGCGCCGGGGAGGTGGAGCGCCTTGCCGGGGTCGCGGTGCAACCGCGCCTTCAGCTTCTGGAAGAGCTCGTCCACGCGCCGGTCGGTTTAGGCCTGCGGCCCGAGGACGCCGGTGAACAGCAGCCCCAGCAGCGCCGCGCCCAGGAGGAGCCGGTAGACCACGAACACCGCCATGGTGCGCGTGCGGAGGTAGCGCAGCAGCCCGGCGATGGCGGCCATCCCGGAGGCGAAGGCCACCAGCGTGCTCACCACCAGCGCGAGCGTGGGCGGTTTTTCGGCCGCCTCCAGGAAGTGCTTGAGCTCGAACACGCCGGCCAGGGTGGTGGCGGGGATGGAGAGCAGGAAAGAGTAGCGGGCGGCGTCCTCGCGCTTGAGGCCCAGGGAGAGGCCGCCGGTGATGGTGGTGCCGGAGCGCGACGCGCCGGGGACCAGGGCCAGGCACTGCCACAGGCCGATGACGATGCCGTCCTTGAGGGTCATCTGGTCCAGGGTGCGCTGGTGGGAGGCGATGCGCTCGTAGACGGCCAGCACCACCGCCAGCGCCATCAGCGACCCGGAGATGACGTAGAGCGAGCGGAGCTGGGTCTCGATGACCTTCTTGAACAGCAGGCCGACGACGCCGATGGGGAGGGTCCCCAGCACCACGAACCAGGCCAGCCGGCTCTCGGTGGTCTCGAAGGGCTGGCGGCGGGCGAGGCTGCGGAGCGCGGCGATGGCGAGGTTCCACAGGTCGCGCCGGAAGTAGATGAGCACCGCCGCCACCGTGCCCAGCTGGATGACGGCGGAGAAGGCCGCGCCCGGGTCGCTCCAGCCCAGCAGGGCGGGGACGATGCGCAGGTGGGCGGTGGAGCTGATGGGGAGGAACTCGGTCACTCCCTGAACGAGACCCAGGACGATCGCTTCGAGCAGGCCCATCGGTGGGCCGGTGCTCTATCAGATCGGCCGCTGCCAGAGGTCCCGCATCTGGCGCGGGAGCATCTGGATGACGGCCTCCACCTCGCCCTCGCTGACGTGCTGGCGGACGGTGGCGAAGACGGCGCGGACGACCGGCTCCACCTCGTCCGGCTGCATGTTGAGGTCGCGACCCACCCTCTCCAGCAACTCCTCTCGGGTGTACTTCTCCGGGCGGCTGGTCATGGGCCGGTTGCAGCATGCCAGCAGGTTGGTGAGCTGGACCGGGAGCTGCGCCTCCAGGTCCCTCGCCTCGTCCGGGATGATCCGCTGCTCCAGCGCCCAGAGCACCGAGACCGCCGCTTGCTCGGCGAACTCGGGCGCCATGCCGCCGATCCGGCAGAGGTCCTTGAGGAACGCCGAGTACGTCTGGGCGGCGTGGGATTCGCGACGCTGGAGCCGGTGGGCGTCCAACGCATCCTGGGTCTGGGGACGGCGCCCTTCGTCGGACATCGCACACCTCCTGCTTCAGGACATGCGCACCGGGAGAAGCCGTGAAAACCCCACCCCGGCAGGCATCCCCAGGCCGTAGGCTCCGGGGATTCCATGACAGAGGGGCTGGCCACAGTTGGGCGGTACCGGCTCGTCCGCAAGCTGGCGCAGGGCGGGATGGCAGAGGTGTTCCTCGCCGTCCAGCGCGGCGCGGCCGGCTTCGAGCGCCCCGCGGTGGTGAAGCGGATGCTCCCGGAGCTGGCGGCGCACGCGGAGTACCGGGAGCTGTTCGTGCAGGAGGCCAAGCTGATGGCCACGCTCTCCCACCCCAACGTGGTGGGCGTGCTGGACTTCGGCGAGGAGCACGGGACGTACTTCCTGGCGCTGGAGTACGTGGACGGCGCGGACCTGGGGCGGGCGATCAAGGCGGCGGGGCGGCTGGCCCCTTCCCTGACCGCCTGCGTGGGGAGCGGCGTGCTGCGCGCGCTCCAGCACGTCCACACGAGGACCGACGAGCGGGGGGAGCCGCTGAACATCGTCCACCGCGACGCCACGCCCCACAACGTGCTGCTGGGGAGTGGGGGGGAGGTGAAGCTGGGGGACTTCGGGATCGCCAAGCTGCCGCGCGGGCCGTCGCGAACGGCGCCGGGGAAGACGCGGGGGAAGCTGCGCTACATGTCGCCGGAGCAGGCCGCGGGACGGCCGCTGGACGCGCGGGCGGACCTGTTCTCGGTGGGCGTGCTGCTCCACGAGTGCGCGGTGGGGAGGAATCCCTTCGGCGCCACCAGCGACGCCCAGTTGCTGCGGCTGGTGAAGGACGCGACGGTGGGGCCGCTGGAAGAGGTGGCGAGGGTGGCGGGGCGGCCGTTCGCGGAGGTGATCGCGCGCGCGCTGGCGAAGCGGCCGGAGGATCGGTTCGCGAGCGCGGAGGAGATGGAGCGGGCGCTGGCGGCGGCCGCGCCACCCGCCGGGCCGCGGGAAGTGGCGGCGCTGGTGGCGACGGTGGTGGGGGGCGCGCCGGTTGCGGAGGAGGGCGGGAACACGACGACGGAGAAGGTGGCGCAGAGCCCTCTGTCCGCGGCGCTGCTGGGGACGGAGGACGAGGACTGATCCAGCCATTCCCGCCCGGAGGGACTAGAATGCCCCTCCCTTGTCCTCCCTGACCGAGGTCATCCGCACCGGCGAGACGCCCGTGGGCCTTCGGGTCCGCCGCGCGCTGCTGCGCCCTCCCTCCGGAGAGCCCGTCTCCTCCGCGGCGGAGCGGATCACCGTCGGCTCGCAGGAAGGGAACGACCTCGTCCTCTCCGACGCCACCGTCTCCCGCTTCCACGCGGAGCTCACCCGCGAGCCGGACGGCTACCGCCTCCGCGACCTGGACAGCACCAACGGCACGCGGGTCAACGGCGTCCGCGTCGTCGAGGCGTACCTGGGCGAAGAGGCCACCCTCACCTTCGGCAATGCCCCCGTCCGCTTCGCCGTCGCCCAGGAGCAGGAAGAGGTCCCCCTCCACCCCGAGCCCCGCTTCGGCCGCCTGGTCGGCGACAGCGTGGCGATGCGCGCCCTCTTCGCCCAACTGGACCGCCTGGCCCGCTCCGCCGCCACGGTGCTCGTCCTGGGCGAATCCGGCACCGGCAAGGAGCTGATCGCCGAGGCCGTCCACGACCACTCCACCCGCGCCAAGAAGCCGTTCGTCGTCGTCGACTGCGGCGCCATCCCGCCGGAGCTGGTGGAGTCGGAGCTCTTCGGCCACGAGCGCGGCGCGTTCACCGGCGCCTCCCAGGAGCGCAAGGGCGCCTTCGAGGCCGCCGACGGCGGCACCCTCTTCCTCGACGAGATCGGCGAGCTGCCCCTCAACGTCCAGCCCAAGCTCCTCCGCGCCCTCGAGCGCCGCCAGGTCAAGCGCGTGGGCGCGGACCAGCACCGCCCCGTCGACGTCCGCTTCATCGCCGCCACCCACCGCGACCTCCGCCGCGCCGTCAACCAGGGCTCCTTCCGCGAGGACCTCTTCTTCCGCCTCGCGGTGGCCATGGTCCGCGTCCCCCCGCTGCGCGAGCGCATCGAAGACCTCCCGCTCCTCCTCCAGCACCTGTGGGGCGACACCTTCCGCGCGCTGGGCCTGGAGCCCAAACCCTTCACCTCGCCCTCCGCGGAGACGCTCCGCCACCTCGCCTCCCTCCCCTGGGAAGGCAACGTCCGCGAGCTGCGCAACTTCGTGGAGCGCAGCGTGGCCCTCTCCGGCGCGCTGGACACCTCCAAGCTCAGCCTCTCCGGCAACTCCAGCCGCGCCGACAACGCCGCCGCCGTCCGCCACGACCTGCCGTACAAGGACGCCAAGGACGCCTGGCTGGAGATCTTCGAGAAGGCGTACCTCTCCCGCCGGTTGGAGCAATCCGGGGGGAACGTCAGCCAGGTGGCGCGCGAGGCGGACATGGATCGCGCCCACCTCATCAAGCTCCTCAAGAAGTACGCCGTCCGGTGACCTGAACCATGGCGCGCTGCCTGACCTGCGAGACGAACTACCCCGACGACGTGGCCTTCTGTCCCAAGGACGGCACCGCGCTCGGGGACCGGCTGCTGGAGAACCGCTACCGCATCCTCTCCAAGCTGGGGCAGGGCGGGATGGGGACCGTCTACGTCGCCGAGCACGTCGCCCTGGGCAAGCGGGTGGCGGTGAAGATCCTCAAGGAGGAGGTCTCGCGCGATCCGGCGATGGCCAAGCGCTTCGAGCAGGAGGCGGTGGCGGCCAGCCGCATCGGCCAGGAGAACATCGTCGACGTCACCGACTTCGGCCGGACGCCGGAGGGCTCTCTCTACTTCGTGATGGAGTACCTGGAGGGGCGCACGCTGGCGGACCTCATCCAGCGCGAGCGCGTCCTCCCGGTGAGCCGGGCGTGCAACATCCTGGCGCAGATCTGCGAGGCCATCGAGGCCGCCCACGCCCGCGGCATCGTCCACCGCGACCTCAAGCCCCACAACATCGTGTTGCTGGACCGGCCCGGCCGGCCGGACTTCGTGAAGGTGCTGGACTTCGGCATCTCCAAGATGGGCTGGCGGCAGGAGCCCATCACCGAGCAGGGGGCCATCCTCGGCACCCCCGAGTACATGGCGCCGGAGCAGGCCTCCGGGGAGTCCGTCGACCCGCGCACCGACGTCTACGCCATCGGCGTCATCGCCTACGAGCTGCTCACCGGGACGCTGCCGTTCCGCGGCGACCACTCGGTGGCGACGATGCTCAAGCACATCAACGAGGCGGTGGAGCCGCCGCGCAAGCGCCGCCCCGACCTGGGCATCCCCGAGGAGCTGGAGGCCGCCATCATGCGCGCGCTCTCCAAGAAGCCCGACGACCGCCAGCCTACCGTCACCCAGCTCCGGCTCGCCGTGGCCCGCCACATCGCCGGGCCCATCCCGCTCTCCGCCGCCGTCTCCACCTCGCCCACGCTGCCGGGCGCGCCGCCGCTGGAGCCGGAGCAGCCGCCGACGCTGGCCACGCCCTCGCGCGCGAGCCGCCCCCAGCCCGCGGCCTTCACGCCCTTGCCGCGGAACCCGTCCGCTCCTCCGCCTCCGGATGAGCCCTTCGCCGACACCCTCTATCGCGTCCCCCGCCGCAACCCGTGGCCGCTGGTGGGCGCGCTGGGCGGGCTGGTGGCGATCGCCGGGGTGGTGGTGCTGATGGCCACCCGGAGCGGGCCCGGCACCACCGGGCTGGAGACGCCCACGACCACCCCCACGACCACCACGGCGTCCAACCCTCCGCCCGACAAGCCGGTGGAGAACCCGACCACGACGGCGGCGGCGACGACCACCACGCCGCCTCCCGACAAGCCGGCCCCCCCGGAGAAGGTGGCGGTCCGCTCCACGCCAGAGGGCGCCTCCGTCTTCCGCGGCACCCAGCGACTGGGCCAGACGCCGCTGGACCTCGACCGCCCCTCCGCCGCCACCGACCTCCGCTTCGAGCTGGACGGCCACGAGCCCCAGGTGCGCCGCGTCACGCCGGAGGAAGCGCAGGTCGAGGTCACGCTGGTCAAACGCCACGGCAAGCGCCAAAGTCGAGACAAGCGGAACAACCCGAAGCAGCCCTTCGATCAGGCCGAGGATCTGAAGGCGAATCCGTTCTGACCTTTATGCGCTCACGCCTCTGGACGGTCCCGCTGTCGCTGCTCACCCTGGTGGCGTCCGCGGCGCACGCGGCGAACCCATCCAACGCACAGGCCCTGGAGGAGGCCAAGCAGCACGCCGACAACGGGCTGGCCCTCTACAAGGAGGCCCGCTACCCGGAGGCCATCGCCGAGCTCGAGAAGGCCATCTCCCTCTCCATCAAGGTCAAGCCCGAGGCCGCCGGGGTGGTCAGCTACAACCTGGGCCAGGCCTACGAGAAGCAGGGCGACATCGGCTCGGCGGTGAAGGCGTACAAGGAGTACCTGCGGCTGGTCCCCAAGGCGACCGACCGCGCCGGGGTGCAGACCATCATCGCCAACCTGGAGACCCGGCTCGCCAAGGGCACGCAAGACCTCACCGTCAGCTCGGATCCGACGGGCGCCAACGTGGCGGTGGACGGGAAGCTGCGCGCCACCACGCCGGTGACGATGGAGCTGCCGTTCGGCTCCCACGAGCTGGAGCTGTCCCACGACGGCTACGACACCGCGAAGCGGACGGTGGACCTGACGCCCCAGTCGGCGACGAAGCTGGACATCTCGCTGGCGAAGAAGGCCGCGCCGCTGCCTCCGCCCGCGCCGGCGCCGGTGGCGGAGAAGGGGAAGGTGTGGTCGTGGGTGGCGCTCGGGGGGACGGTGCTCGCGATGGGCACCGCGGCGGCCCTGGGCTCGCAGGCGAAGGCGAAGGCGAAGGAGCTGACCAGCGGCATGCACTCGCCGTCGACCTCGCCGACCCCGGACGAGCTGTACGACGCCTCGGTGAACGCCCAGGTCGCCTGCAACGTGATGTGGGGCGTGGCGGGCGCGGCGGCCATCACCACCGGCGTCCTCTTCTCCGTGGAGGGTAAGTTTTGAACCGCGTACTCCTGGCTGGAGTGGTGGGGGCGATCGCCGGCGTGGCCATCGCCGCCTGCACGGTGGACCGCGAGGGCGCCCCGTGTGACACGGACGACAACTGCCCCCGCTCGCAGTACTGCGACCTCACCAACAAGTGCGTGGAGCTCAAGCCGCCGCCGGACGCGCCCACCGCGTGCCAGTTGGTGCTGGTCTCCGTCTCGCAGAAGCTCTCCGCCTGCCTGGGCGGGTCGGTGAAGGACTGGCAAGCGGGGATCCTCCCGGACCAGATCTGTGGCGCGTACAACGGGGGGGTCACCGCCGGGCGGCTGGGATACGTGGGGGCGAAGCTGAAGCAATGCCGGGCGTCGGTGCTGGATATGGACTGCGCGGACCTCGGCACTCGCAAGCCCGGGCAGTTCCTCGCCCAATGCGAGATGTACACCGGCACCGTGGCGCCGGCCGCGTCGTGCGCCACCGACAAGGACTGCACGGCCGGCTGGTGCGACACCACCATCGGCTGCCCCGGCGCCTGCCGCGCTTTCGTGAGTGAGAACGTGGCCTGCACCGGCACCGACGTGTGCACGCCGGGGACGGCCTGCACCAACGGCACCTGCAAGCGCTACATCACCGGCGGCGCCTGCGGCGACGCGGACGCCGGGCAGTGCCAACCGTTCTCGCACTACTGCAGCGGCGGACAATGCGTACCCAGGCAACCGGAGGGGACGCCCAACTGCGACCCGCTGAACTCGTTCTGCCAGGGGAACCTCGCCTGCGTGGGGTCCGCGTTCGGGACGAAGATCTGCCAGCACGGCGCGGCGCTGGACGCGCCGTGCCCCGCGAACAGCAACGCCTGCGACCGGTTCACCTACTGCCAGCAGCGCAACGGCGCGAACTTCTGCACCGAGCTGCCCGGGCCGGGCGGTGGGTGCTTCCTGTCGCCACCCGCTGGGGCGCAGGACGCCATCCTCTACTGCAACGGCGCCCGGTGTAACGGCATCAGCTGCGTGAACTACATCGCGCTGGGCGCCGCCTGCAACGACACCCCTTCCTGTGGGCCGCTGGCCCGGTGCGTGGGCGGCGTCTGCCGCGCGGAGTTCTGCCCGTAGATGAAGGTGTTCATCAGCTACGCGCACGAGGACAAGGCGCGCATGCTGGTGATCGCCGCGGCCGTGCGCGCGGCCGGGCATGACGTCCAGGCGGACGAGGGGTTCCTGCAGGTCGGGGACGACTTCGCCCGGAAGATCGAGGCGATCATCGCCGCGTGCGACGCGTGCATCGTGCTGTGGTCGGAGGCGTCGTGCCGCAAGCCGTGGGTGCCCGCGGAGGCGAACTTCGCGCTCAGCCACAAGAAGCGCGTCCTCTCCATCAAGATCGAGGCGTGCTCGCCGCCGCTGCCGTTCTCCACGTTCCACATGCTGGACATCACCGCGTCCGACGACCTCGGGCCGCTGCTGCGGTCGCTCGACCCGGCGCACGTCGCCGCGCCCACGCCGAAGCGATCGCCGTGGCCGATGCGGCTGCTGGGCGCGGCGGTGGCGGTGGTGGTCCTGTCGGTCGGCGCCTGGGTGGCGATTCCGGCGCTCCGGAAGCCGGAGCCGACGCACCCTCCCACGCCTCAGGCAGTGGATGCCGGCCAGCCGGCGCCCGTCCCAACTCCAACTCCGGTCACCACGCCCCCAGCGGTCGTGGCCGACGCGGGCGAGGACGCCGGCGCGCCGTCCGTTCCACCCGCGGCGAGCACCCCGGCCACCGCGCCCCGCGCCGACCAGAACCTCGCGAGCAGGGAGTCCTTTGGCCTCTACAGCCCCATTCCCGCCAACCCGTGCGACGTGCCGAAGGCGGTGTTGAAGGCGCGCTTCAAGAAGATCCAGGATGATTGCCTGGAGCCCTGCGACCTCGACCACTACCCTCTCTCCTTGGACCTCCACCGGTGCCGCGCGTGTGAGGCGGCGCGGACCCTGCTCCAGCGATGCAAGGTGACCCCATGATCGCCTTCGCGACCCTGACCGCCGTCCTCGCCCTCGCCGCGTCTCCGCCACCCAAGGCGGCCCTCGTCTTCATGCAGGTGGAGTCCCCCACCGAGAAGGACGCCGCCCCGCTCCTGGAGGAGAGCCTCCGCCACGCCTTCTCCCCCCGCATGGCGATCATCACCTGCAAGGAGGCCATCCAGGACGAGACCGCCTTGAAGAAGGTCCTCGAAGGGCGGGACATCAAGTCCAGCGCGGACGCGCCGAAGAAGGTCAGCCTCCTCACCAACTTCGCCAAGTACGACTGCGAGATCCCCGAAGAGGGCGCGCTGTGGGCGGCGTGGCTGACCGCGTACGTGGACGCCCGGAACGGCCGGCGCGAGGTCTCCCTGCGGATGCGGAACCTGCGCGACAAGGAGTCCACCCCCACCTTCGCCAGCCTCGCCGAGCCCGCCGACACGCACCTCTCCTGGAGCGAGCTGGTGGAGCGCTGCGTGCGCCGCTACTTCGAGGAGGAGGATCTGGCGGAGATCCGGATCGCCCCCACCGCCCGCGTCCGGATACGAGACCCGCTGGCGCTGCACGCCCAGCTCTCCGTCTCCTCTCCGCAAGACACCGACAGCCGCGACCTGGGCCTCCACTGGAAGCTCTACCAGTGCGACGAGCAAGCCGGGTGCGATCACTTCCGCGCCGCGGTGGAGGAGTACATCAATTGCCGGAGAGCCAACCGGACGCGCTCGTCGGCGGACCCGACGCTGACGCCGCTGTGCGTGAACCCGCTGGAGACGTACGACCGGGTGGCGCTGCAGGTGCTGGCGGACCGCACGCTGCCGTGGATCCACTGGACGGAGGAGCCGTCCACCGCCGTCGCCGTGGACCTTCCAGGCGAGTACGTCCTGGTGGCCAGCTCGCGAGGCGACGTCGTCGGCGCCGAACGCCTCACCGTGGAGACCCGGGAGAACATCGTCGCCGTCTTCCTCGGCGCCGCCTGGCTGCCGGAGTTCGACTGGTTCGGGATGGGGAGCTACCACCGGGTGTTCGCGCAGCTGCCGCACGGGCTCGTCCTCGCCGTGGGGGGGGAGTTGGGCGTCCGCCTCGGAAGGGCGCGGTCGCCACCGCCGCCCTTCGGCGCGCGCGGGCTGCTGTCACCCTCGTTGCTGGCGCGGCAGTACTTCACCACCGAGATCTACGGCGAGTCCTGGATAGCGCCGGCCGGGCTGCTCTACGAGTTCAATGACCCGGAGACCCACGACCCGGGGGGCTACCTCCTCTTCCTGGGTTCGCTGCTGGGGGTGGCGGTGGTCTACCACCCCCACTGGACGCCGGGCTTCACCCTCCGGATCGCCGCGATGGGCGTGACCAAGACCCTCGCGCCTGGATACTCGGAGATCTACGGCCCCCTGGGGGGGGTCACCTTCGAATTCTAGGTCCCCATCTCCCAGGAGGTCAGGTACTTCTCCTGCTCGGCGGTGAGGACGTCCACCTTCACGCCCATGGACTTCAGCTTCAGCCGCGCGATCTCCCGGTCCATGTCCTCCGGCACCGTGTAGACGCGCTTCTCCAGCGTCTTGTGGTGCTTCACCACCCACTCGCTGCACAGCGCCTGGTTGGCGAAGCTCATGTCCATCACCGACGACGGGTGCCCCTCCGCCGCCGCGAGGTTCACCAGCCGGCCGTCGCCCAGCACCACGATGCGCTTGCCGTTGCGGAGGGTGAACTCCTCGGCGAACTCGCGGATGATCCGCCGGTCCTTCGCCAGCCCCTCCAGGGCCTTGAGGTCCAGCTCCACGTTGAAGTGGCCGCTGTTGGCGACGATGGCGCCGTCCTTCATCTTCTCGAAGTGCTCCTTGCGGATGACGTGCGTGTCTCCCGTCACCGTGCAGAAGAAGTCGCCGATCTTCGCCGCGTCGCCCATGGGCATCACCCGGTAGCCGTCCATCACGGCCTCCAGGGCGCGCAGCGGGTTGATCTCCGTCACCACCACGTCCGCGCCCTGCCCCTTGGCCCGCATCGCGATGCCGCGGCCGCACCAACCGTAGCCCGACACCACGAACACGGACCCCGCCAGCAGCCGGTTGGTGGCGCGGATGATGCCGTCCACCGTGGACTGCCCGGTCCCGTAGCGGTTGTCGAACAGGTGCTTGGTCATCGCGTCGTTCACCGCCACGATGGGGTACTGGAGCACGTTGTCGTTGGCCATCGCGCGCAGGCGGATGACGCCGGTGGTGGTCTCCTCGGTGCCGCCGATGACGTGCTCCAAGAGCTCCTTGCGCTCGGAGTGCAGCACGCTCACCAGGTCCGCGCCGTCGTCCATGGTGAGGTTGGGCCGGTGGTCGAGCGCGGAGGTGATGTGCTTGTAGTACGTCTTGTGGTTCTCGCCCTTGATCGCGAACGTGGAGATGCCGTGGTCCACCACCAGCGACGCGGCCACGTCGTCCTGGGTGGAGAGCGGGTTGGAGGCGCACAGCACCACGTGCGCGCCGCCCGCCTTGAGCGCGATGGCCAGGTTGGCGGTCTCGCTGGTGACGTGGAGGCAGGCAGCCATCCGCATGCCCTTCAGCGGCCTCTGCTTGGCGAAGCGCGCCGTGATCTGGTTCAGCACCGGCATGGTCCGGCCGGCCCACTCGATGCGGCCGCGGCCCTTCTCCGCCAGGGCAAGGCTTTTCACATCGTAGGGCACGCTGGGCTTCTGGCCGTTGACGCCGTTGGACTTGCTGCTCTTGGGCATGTGGGTGATCTTCCTGGGTTTGTTGGAGGCTTCTCTACCTCTCATTCTCAAGTCCTCAAAAGGCAAAGAAACCTTTCAGGACTCCCAGGCGTAAGGCTGGATAATTCCGATCATGGGCGTCTCCAAGACCGATGGAACTGGCGCAGCTCCCGTAGCCCAACCCGAGCCGGAGGTGGACGCGAACGAAGCGGCCCCGGCCGAACAGCCGGCATCCGACGCCGCGCCGCAGAATGAACCGCTGGTGAAGCGGTGGCAGCCGACCGAGGTGCCGGCGGCCGTCTCCGGCAACGCCACCGTGTTCGAGTCCAAGTCCGGCGGCGGCCCCGCCCCGGCCGCCGCCACCGCCGCCGCCGCGCCCGTGAAGGGCCCCGGCGGCCCGGTCCCGGGCAGCTACCCGACGGTGGCGGACACGCAGCGGATCCAGTCCAACCCGGACGCCGCGGCGCGCAACCTGGACATCACCCAGGGGTATTCGGACCTCTCCAAGGCCATGGGCCAGGTGGTGGGCAGCGAGAACGCCAACTGGTCCACCTTCGCCACCTGGGCCTCGAAGCAGGCCGGCGTGAGCATCCGGGGCGAGGACCTGCCCAAGGCGATGACCGACGCCATCCGCAACACGGCCGGGTTCCAGGACAAGGTGGACCAGGTCAACGGCTGGCTGAAGAAGCTGGGCATGCCGCAGATCCCGGACCTGCCGGGGAAGCTGGCGCAGCACATGGTGGGCACCATGGACCAGCTCCAGGGCGCCATCGGCGAGGGGAACCGGAAGGTCTTCGCGGAGATCGCCCCCGAGTTCTCCAAGTACATCGACACCTTCAAGGGCGACACCAAGTACGACCAGGCGAAGGTCGACCGCTTCCTGCAGCACTTCCAACCGGGCCAGGAGGGGCTGCGCGACGCGTTCGGCGCCTACGCCAAGGCCCAGTTCGAGACCGACCCGAAGAAGAAGGCCGAGCTGATGCTGTTCGCCAACAACAGCATCGGCATGCACGAGCAGACCCGCCTGCAGCCGGAGATCGCCAAGGCGCTCAACGCGCCCATCGACCAGGTCGTCAAGCCCGCGCTGAAGAAGATCATCCGCGACACCATGTCCAACGCCGGCCCGTTCGGCTCCGGCAAGTGGGCCTACGACAAGCTCGACAAGGCCGGGCTGGTCGACAAGGCCATCTCCCCGCTGACCAACCTCGCCGGGAACGTCTGGCGCAAGGTGGCCACCGACCAACTGATGACGCTAGGCACGCCGAGCGGGACGCTGAAGCTGGGCCAGGACGTCCCCAAGGCCTTCCCGCCCAACCTGGGCACCGTCACCAACCCGGACCTGCAGAAGCAGCTCAACCAGGTGGACCGCACGCCCAACACCACGCGCGGCAGCGGGGCCAACGACTGGGCCAGCTTCAACGACCGGATGAACTTCATCGTGGACCTGTTCCGGGCGTACCAGCAGGATCCCAAGCTGATGACCACCCCTCCGTTCCCGGGCCGCACCGGGAGCTACAGCAAGGGCACCGTCAATGGGAGCTAGCGCCATGGCCGTCCCGGCCGACCTACTGGGCAAGTGGATCCCGGACGCCGCCGCCGGCGAGACCGGCGAGGGCCCGTTCGCCGAGCTGGAGTTCCGCAAGGACGGCAAGCTCCGCTACGCGCTCAAGGGCGAAGGGCTCGACGAGGCGCTGGTGATGGACTTCCGCACCGAAGGGCACGTCATCGTCACCCGCCCGCCCGGCGCGAACGTGGACGCCAAGACGAAGTACGAGGTGGGTCAGGACGGCAGCCTGATCCTCGAGTACGGCGGCCAGAAGGGCCGCTACGTCAAGGCGAGCTGAGCCCTAGCTGGTCCAGCGCAGCTGCAGCGTGGTCACCAGGTCCCGCGTCCAGGACTGGGTGGAGAACCACGCGGTGACGCTCTTGGCGCCCGCGTATTCCAGCATCCGTTCGAAGAAGCCCATGGTCTGCAGCGACGCCGCCTGCTCCGCGGTGGGGGACATCCCGTACGTCACCTCGATGGACGCCTCGCCTTCGGAGATGGCCCGGATCTCCAGCGCCGGGTAGTCGAAGAAGCTGTTCCTCAGCACCCGGAAGCGCATCAGCGTGTCGCACGGGTCGCCCAGCGCCACCAGCCCGGGGTTCTGGACGATGAGCCACTCCACCTGCGCCTTTCCCCACGACCGCGAGAGCTGGACGTCCCCCTGGGCGATCTCCGCCAGGATGGCCAGACCCATCCGCTCGAAGACGTCCATGGGGTACCAGGAGTCCGGCGCGATGCGATCCTGGAGGAAGCGCAGGTCGTCCCCGGTGAGGTACCTCGACCAGTCGCCGCTCTTGTGGCTGCGCATCATGCGCACGTAGTCCACGAAGAGCGTGCCCTTGACGCGCCGGACGACCATCCGTGTGGCCTACGGCAGCGCGCGGAGGTGCGGGCCCTCAACGGCCTCGCGGAGCACGTCCTTCTTGTCGGTGCGCTCCCAGGTGAACTCCTTCTCACTCCGGCCGAAGTGCCCGTAGGCGGCGGTGCGCTGGTAGATGGGGCGCAGCAGATCCAGGTGCTCGATGATCTCGCGCGGCTTCAGCCCGAACACGCGGCGGACCGCGGAGGCGATCTGCAGCTCGTCCACCGCGGCGGTGCCGAAGGTGTCCACCATCACCGAGACCGGCTCCGCCACGCCGATGGCGTAGGAGACCTGCACCTCGCAGCGGCGCGCCAGCCCGGCGGCCACCACGTTCTTGGCGATGTAGCGGCCCATGTACGCCGCGGACCGGTCCACCTTCGACGGGTCCTTGCCGGAGAACGCGCCGCCGCCGTGCCGGCCCATCCCGCCGTAGGTGTCGACGATGATCTTCCGGCCGGTCACGCCCGAGTCGCCCATGGGGCCGCCGATGACGAAGCGCCCGGTGGGGTTGATGTAGAACTTGGTCTTCTTGTCCATCAGGCGCTTGGGGAGCGCCTTCTGGATGACCTCCTCCATCACCGCCTCGTGGATCTTCTTGTTGCTGACGCTGTCCGCGTGCTGGGTGGAGACCACCACCGCGTCGATGCGGACCGGCCGGCCCTCCCGGTACTCCATCGTCACCTGGCTCTTGCCGTCCGGCCGCAGCCAGTCCAGCGACTTGCGGCGCACGTCCGCCAGCTTGCGGGTGAGCGCGTGCGCGTAGGAGATGGGCGCCGGCATCAGCTCCGGCGTCTCGTCGCAGGCGAAGCCGAACATCATCCCCTGGTCGCCCGCGCCCTGCTCCTTCTTGTTGTCCACCCCGCGGGCGATGTCCTGCGACTGGCCCTCGATGGCCACCATCACGCCGCAGGTGTTGCCGTCGTAGCCCATGGCGCTCTCGGTGTAGCCGATGCGGCAGATGGTGCTCCGGACGATGCGCGGGATGTCGACGTAGCAGGAGGTCGTCACCTCGCCCGCCACGATGGCCAGGCCCGTCTTCACCAGCGTCTCCACCGCCACCCGGCCGTTCTTGTCCTTCTCGATGATGGCGTCCACCACGCCGTCGCTGATCTGGTCGGCGATCTTGTCCGGGTGGCCCTCGGTGACGGACTCCGAGGTGAAGAGGTAGTCGGTGGGCATGGCGCTGGGCACTCCAGGGGGTTTCTGAGGGGCGCGGACGCTAGGTCCCCCTGCCTGGAGTGTCAAACGCCCAGGACCTCACCCTCCATCCAGCCCGTTTGAATTTGCGTCGACCCGGGCCGATCAGTCCATTAGACGCTCGAACGTCTCACGCAGACCCACGCACCCACGTACGCACGGGAGCCCACACCGATGAAGACCACACTGTCGCTCGCCCGCTGGTCCGCCGCGCTCGCGGCCCTGATGTTGGCCGGCGCCGCCTCCGCCGGGGAGGACGCCAAGAACCTGCCCGAGGTGAAGCCGCTGGCGGCCATCATCGGCAACGTCCGCCAGGAGCGCGACGTGAAGGCGCTCACCTACTTCGCGGCCGAGGCGCAGGGGAAGTTCCTCACCGGCGACTACTGGAGCAAGGCCACGCCGGACCAGCAGGCCCAGTTCACCAAGGGGTTCCAGGAGCTGTTCGCGAAGATCGCCTTCCCCAAGGTACGCAAGAACTTCGAGCACCTGGGCGGCGTCGTCTACGAGGCGCCCGAGACGCAGGGCGGGAAGACGACCGTGGCCTCGGTCGTCTCCATCGACCACCCCGTGAAAAAGCAGGAGCTCAAGCTCAATTACTGGGTGGTGCAGGAGAAGGGACAGTGGAAGGTCGTCGACGTCAAGGTGCTGGGCGATTCGATGCTCGAGGGCGTTCGAGACGACCAGGTGCTGCCCCTGCTGAAGGAAGGCGGCTGGGACAAGCTGCTGAAGGCCATGAAGGACAAGCTGGCCGAACCGGAGCTGGCGAAGGTGAAGCTGAAGTAGCCGTACTACAGTCCCCCTTCGTGACCGAAGCGGAAGAGCGGCTGCTGGGCGAGATGGCCGAGCAGCCCCAGGTGGTCCGCCGCATCCTCCAGCAGGCGCCCCCGGCGGTGGGCCGGGTGGTCGACCGGTTGCGCGCGACGGGCCCCTGGTCGATCGTCCTCTGCGCGCGCGGCAGCTCCGACAACGCCGCGGTGTACGCGCGCTACATGCTGGAGATCCGCGCCCGCCGGGTGGTCTCCCTGGCGGCCCCGTCCACCGTCACCCTCTACGGCTCCGGCCCGACGCTGGCGCGGGCGGCCGTCATCGGCATCTCGCAGTCCGGCCGCGGCGAGGACGTGGTGGCCTTCCTCAAGAGCGCCCACGAGCAGGGCGCGGTCACCGTGGCGGTGGTCAACGCCCCGGTGTCGCCGCTGTCGCAGCACGCGGACTTCGTGCTGGAGCTGGACGCGGGCGAGGAGGTCTCCGTCCCCGCCACCAAGACGCTGGTGGCGGAGATGACGGTGATGGCCATGCTGGCGGAGGCGCTGGCCGGGTCGCCGCCGTCGCTGATGAACGGGCTGCCGGACGCGCTGGAGAAGGCGCTCCAGCTCCGCCCGCAGGCCAAGGCCTTCGCCGAGCACCTGGCGCGGGTGCAGACCTGCGCGGTGGTGGGCCGCGGCTTCGGCTTCCCCGCCGCGCTGGAGACCGGGCTCAAGCTCAAGGAGATGGCGGGCGTCCACGCCGAGTCCTTCTCCGGCGCCGACTTCTTCCACGGGCCGGTGACGCTCATCGGCTCCCAGCACCCGGTGCTGCTGATCGACGTGGGCGGGGCCTCCACCGCGCCCGCGCTCGCCACCGCCGAGGAGATCCACCGCCGGGGCGGCATCCCGCTCTTGCTCCGCGCCGGCGAGCTCCGGCCCAGCCCGCTGCCCTACCCCACCTTCCAGCTCCCGCTCCGCGACCTGCCGGAGGCGTTCGCCCCCATCGCGGCGGTGGTGCTGGGCCAGCTGGTGTCCTACGAGGCGGCGCTGTTGCGCGGGGTCTCGCCCGCCAGCCCGCGCGGCCTGCAGAAGATCACCAGCACGCTCTAGCCGGGAGTCACTTCGGCGGGACGTAGTCCTTGAAGGTGATGACGGACCGGAAGCGCTTCTTGAAGAAGGGCAGCCCGCCCTCCCCGTCCATGTGCACGGTGGACACGGCCGAGCCCATCGAGGTGGAGGCGCCGAACTCCAGCACCATGTCGATGGCGTCCACGAAGGCGGGCAGCTCCGAGGGCCGCTGCTTGAGCCACTTCACCTCGCCCGCCTGCGGGTCCACCACCGCCTCGCCCACCCACAGGTCCTTCGACTTCTTGCCGCGCGGGCCGAAGCCGATGCGCTGCAGGGCGGGGTTGTTCGCGTCGGGGCCCAGGAGCTGGAACGCGTAGCTGGACTGCGACTCCGCGGCGAAGGGGAGGGTGAGCTGCTGCCGCTGGTTCGTCTTCCCCTTGGGGTCCTGCCTCGCCGCCTGCTCCTTGCGCTCGTCGGCGGTGATGTCCTGCCCGTCGCGCGCGGCGCTGAGCACCTCCACCTGCTGGGCCCCGTCCTTGACGGTGAGGCGCATGGCGACCGTCTGGGTGTGCTGGACATTTCCCCCCTTGTCCAGCTCCTCCACCCGGGAAGTCATGGTCACCGCGCCTTCCTTGTAGAGCCGGAGCAGGCGGGCGTCGCTGTCGGCCAGCTTCTTCATCAGCTCCGGGCTGGGCTCTGGCGGTGCCAGCAGGACGAGCAGGGCGGCGAGGGCGCCGGTCATCGGACCTCCAAACGTTGGATGTGGGGGCGTCTCACGGTATGTACCCCGGTGCCATGAGCCACAGCGACACTCGCCTCACCCGGGCGTTGAACTGGTACGCCGACCTGGTCACCACGCACCCGGGGCGCGTCCTGCTGGTCCTGGTGGCGCTCACCGCCTTGTCCGGCTGGGCGGCGTCCCGCCTCAAGATCAACACCAACCAGCTCGACCTCATCTCCCAGGACCTCCCGGAGGTGAAGGACGTGAAGCGGGTGATCGACATGGTGGGCGGCGCGGGCCACCTGATCATCGCCCTGCGGTCGGACGACGACAAGGTGATGAAGAAGGTGGCGGACGACGTCTCCGCCATGCTGGACGCGGACAAGCAGAACGTCCGCTGGTTCAAGGAGAAGCTCCCGGTCGAGTTCATCCAGGAGAAGATGGTCCTCTTCGTCAAGACCGAGGACCTCCAGGAGGCGAAGAAGCGGGTCAACGCGTTCCTGAAGGACCAGCTCAAGCGGAACAACCCCTTCTACATCGAGCTGCGCAAGACGGAGCCGGTGAAGCTGGAGGTGGACGACCTCATCGCCAAGTACAGCAAGGTCAACAAGAAGAGCATCCTCGACGACTACTACATCTCCGACGACCGGAAGATGGTCCTGATCACCGTCAAGCCCATGTGGGACTCGAGCGAGCTGGGCAAGACGAAGGCGTACATCGAGAACACGCTCGACCCCTGGATGCGCAAGTACGAGAAGGACGGGGTCAAGCTGGTGGAGGACTACCACCGGATGGGCGACAGCAAGACCATCGCCTACGGCTACACCGGCTCGTACAAGATGGTGGTCGACGACTCGTACGCCATCAACAGCTCACTGGAGCCGGTGACGTACCTGGCGCTGGCGCTGATCTCCGTCATCACCATCGTCTTCTTCCGCAAGGTGGCGCCCACCCTCATCGTGCTCACCGGCATGGTGATGGGAACGGTGATGTCGCTGGGCTTCGTCTGGCTCACCGTGCGCGAGCTGAACATGATCACCTCCATGCTCGGCGCGCTGCTGGCGGGGTTCGGGGTGGACTTCGGCATCCACTTCATCTTCCGCACCCGGCTGGAGCTGGGCCTGGGGCGCGACTACAAGCAGGCCATCCACAACGCGCTGGTGAACGCGGGGCGGCCGGCGCTGGTGGCGGCCACGGTGATGACGGGCGCGTACTTCACCCTGCTCTTCTCCCAGTTCCGCGGCTTCTCGCAGTTCGGCTTCCTGGCGGGCGCCGGCACCTTCATCCTCGCCTTCACCCTGTTCTCCTTCACGCCCGCCGTGCTGATGCTGGTGGGCAACCGCCGCGCGGACCTGGTGCCGAAGCTGATCGGCGTGATGCCGCCGCCCTCCAGGGAGATGGAGACCGGCGACACGCGCATCCGCAACCCGGTGAGGGTCCTGGTGGGGTGCCTGGTGGTGGTGGCGGCCATCTCCGCCTTCGCCATCCCCTGGACGGACCATGAGCCGGCGCACGGCCAGAAGCCCTCCATGCTGGAGCGGCTGAAGATGGGCGTGCGCTTCGACTACAACACCCGCGCGCTGGTGCCGCCGGACGAGTACTCCATCCAGCTCAACGACGAGATCAACCAGCGGTTCCAGATCTCCGCGGACCCCATCGCCGTCTACACCAAGGACCTGGCGGAGACGCGGGAGCTGTTCGACGAGCTGTGGCCGCTGGACAAGACCAAGTACTCCACGGTGGACAACGCGATCTCGCTCTACAACTTCGTCCCCCCGCCGGAGACCGCGGCCGCCAACGCCAAGATCCTCGAGCAATGGCAGGAGGAGCTCAAGGACATCGACGCGAGCGCGTTCCCTCCGGAGCTGCAGGACAAGGCGGCCAAGTTCAAGAAGATCCTCGCCGCCCGGCCGTACACGGTGGACCAGGTGCCGGAGGAGTACGCCGCCGAGTTCCGCCACTTGCCCACGACCAGGCCGGAGAACCACGGCTACCTCACGTTCCTCTTCCCCACCGTGGACCTGTGGGACGGGAAGAACATGCTGCAGTTCTCGGACCAGACGCACCTCATCCACACCAAGCAGGGCCACGAGTACCGCGCCGCCGGCCTGCCCATCCTCTACGCCAAGCTGGCGCGCATCGTCCTCTTCGACGGGAAGCTGACCTTCCTGCTGGCGGCGGTGTGGATCCTCACCATGCACTATCTGGATTTCCGGCGGGCGTCGCTCACCGCCGCGTCCGTGCTCCCGCTCGGGCTGGGGGTGCTGATGATGCTGGGGATCATGTCGATGATGAACGAGCGGCTGAACTTCATGAACATCGTGATGCTGCCGCTGCTGTTGGCGTTCGGCGTCAGCCACGGCCTCTATTTGTGCCACCGGTTCCTGGAGGGCACCTCGCCTTTGGTGGCGCTGCGGTCGGTGGGCGCGGCGGTGGCGTCCTCCACGCTCACCACCATCGCCGGCTTCGCGTCGCTCTTCGCCGCCAAGCACAACGGGCTGAAGTCCATGGGCCTGGTGGCGACGCTGGGCCTGGCCACCACGCTCATCATCTCCTTCACCGTGCTGGCGGCGGTGCTGCAGATCATCCACGACAAGAGGACGGCGCGCGCGGCGGAACAGGCCGGCACGCCGAAGGGGAGCGGCGCCCCCGCCACGGCGCTGCGGGAGGAACACACGTGAAGACCTGGTCGCGCGCCGCCCTGGCGCTCGCCGCGCCGTCGCTGCTTCTGGGGTGCACCATCCGCGAGGCGCGGATCCGCGCCGACTACGACAAGGTGGACAAGCTGCAGACCAAGCGGCTGTCGGTGGTCACCCAGCCCTTGCCGGAGGGCGTCCAGTCGCTCGGCGACATGTGGAGCGTGATGGCGCGGAGGCAGGTGAACCTCAAGCGCCAGTTCATCGCCAAGGAGACCGCGGCGATGGTGGAGGAGTTCGAGCCGAAGTCGCGCTGCAAGTCCGGCATCGAGGGCGTCCTCTGGCTCAAGCCCAACGTGAAGCGCGACGGCAAGTACCTCTTCACCGAGGTGAACGCGACGCTCTTCCGCTGCACCGACGGCGCGGTGGTGTGGGAAGCGGAGGGCGCCGGCCGCTGGCCGCAGAAGGACGACGAGCTGGCGCAGACCACGGCCGCCTACGTGAAGCAGTTCGGGCCGGACGTGGAGACCTACGCGGGTCCCTCCTTCCACCTGATCAAGGCGCTGGTGGACCAGATGCCGGACCCCGTCCTCGACGAGAAGGACAAGGACGAGAAGATCGAGCTGGGCGACTAGCTCAGGGGACGCGCTGTAGCTCCCGGACGCCTCTGGTCGCTGCTCCACCGCCGAGCGGCGACGGGTGGCGGTGGATCCGCGCTGCACGCCTACTCGCACGCCGACCGAGGGGTGATCGGCGACGCGGGCCGGGTGTATGACGCAGTCGTAATGCTACAGGGCCGCTACCGCTCCACCGGCATCCTTGGCCAGGGTGGCATGGGGACGGTGTACCGGGTGGAGGACGTCTCCACCGGGCAGCGCTTCGCCCTCAAGCGCCTGGCGGAGCCGACCACGGAGCGGGACCGCCTCCGCTTCCGCCGCGAGTTCCACACCCTCCGCCAGCTCAAGCACCCGTCCATCGTCGAGGCGCACGAGTTCGGCGTCGACGAGGAGGGCCTCTATTACACGATGGAGCTTTTGGAGGGCGCCGACCTCCATGAGTTGGGCCTCCTCCCGCTGGACCGCGCGCTGGACGTGCTGCTGCAGATGGCCTCCGCGCTGGCCTTCCTCCACTCGCGCCGGCTGGTCCACCGCGACGTCGCCACCCGCAACATCCGGCTCGGCGCCGACGGCCGCGCCAAGCTGATCGACTTCGGCATCCTCGCCACCGCCGGCGCCTCCGCCGAGGTGGCCGGCACCCCGCCCTACGTCGCCCCCGAGTGCTTCCGCGGCCTGCCCCTGGACCACCGCGCGGACCTCTTCGCGCTGGGCGCGCTCGCCTACCGCCTGCTCACCGGCCGCCACGCCTACCCCGCCAAGAAGTTCACCGAGCTGGAGGAGACCTGGCGCCGCAAGGTCTCCCCTCCCAGCTCCCTCCAGCCGCGCGTCCCGGAGGCGATGGACGGCCTGGTGATGGCGCTGCTCTCGCTGGACCCGGCCCGCCGCCCGCGCAGCGCCGCCGAGGTGATCGACCGGCTCAGCGGCCTGGCCGGGCTCGCCCCCACCAGCCATCCGGACGCCGCCCGCGCCTACCTCGCCTCGCCGCCCCTGGTGGGCCGCCAGCGCGAGCTGTCCCAGCTCAAGCGCTGGGTCACCCGGGCCCTGACCGGGGAGCAAGCGGCGGTGGTGCTCGACTCGGGGCCCGGGCTGGGCAAGACGCGGCTTTTGGCGGAGGTGGCGCTGGAGGCGCAGCTCTCCGGCGCGCTGGTGCTCCGCGGCGACGGCGAGCAACCCGCCGACGCGCCCTACGCGGTGGTCCGCCAGCTGCTTCGCGAGCTGTTCCGCGCCGCGCCGGACCTCGCGCTCCAGACGGGCCCCGCGCACGCCGGCACGCTGGGTCGGGTGCTGCCGGAGCTCTCCTTGCACCTCGGCCGCGCGCCCGCGTCGGCGGCGCTCTCCGACCCCAACGAGGAGCGGCTCCGCGTCCAGGCCGAGCTGGCCTCCTGGTTCCTGGAGGTGGCGCGCGCGCGCCCGCTGGCCCTGGTGGTGGACGACGCGCACCTGTGCGACGAGGCGTCCGCGGCGGTGCTCGCCACCCTGGGGATGAAGCGGGAGCGGAGCCCGCTCGTGGTGGCGCTCGCGCTCCGCAGCGACGTGGCCGCCCGCGCGCCCGAGCCCATCGCCGCGCTCCGCCGCCGCGCCAACCCGCTGCGCCTGCGCGGCCTGGAGCGCGAGCAGGTCCAGGAGCTGCTGCGCGGGATGTTCGGCGAGCTGCCGCGGGTGGAGCGCCTGGCGGCGTGGGCGCACCAGGTCGCCGGCGGCAACCCGCTCCACACCGTGCACCTGGCGCGGCAGCTGGTGGAGCGCGGCACGCTCCGCTACCAGGGCGGGCGCTGGCAGGTGCCGGAGCTGCTGGGGGCGCCGGAAGGCGAGGTGCCGGCGGCGCTGCTGGAGACGCTGTCCGACCAGCTGCAGTCGCTGTCTCTGGACGCGCGGGTGCTCGCGGAGGCGCTCAGCGTCCACCGCGGCGACCTGCCGCTGGAGCTGTGCGCGCCGATCTCCGGGCTGGAGACGGACCAGCAGATCTTCACCGCCATCGACGAGCTGGTGCGCAAGGAGGTGCTGGCGGAGGTGGGCGGGAAGGTGCGCTTCCTCCACGGCGGCTTCCGGGAGGCGCTGCTCCAGTCCATCCCGGAGCCGAGGCAAAGGGCGTTCCACCGCCGCCTCGGCGAGGCGCTCCTGGCCGCTCCCGGCGCCGCCGACCGGGACGGGGAGATCGGCTGGCACCTCTACCTGGGCGGGGACGAGGTCCGGGGCGCCGAGCGGCTGGAGCGCGCCGGGCGCCGGCTCTTCGAGGCGCAGTCGATGAAGGAGTGCATGGCGCCGCTGGAGGCGGTGGTCGGGGTCTACGAGCGGGTGCGCAAGCGGCCGCGGGTCATCCTGGAGCTGCGGTACATGCTGCTGGTGGCGGGCTCCATCGCCGACCTGCCGGCGAGCCTGCGGCAGGTGGAGCCGCTGCTGGCCGGGGCCGCGGAGTGGGCGGGGCTGTCGCGCGTGCTGAAGGAGCGGGTGCCGGTGAGCGCGGGGATGCTGGCGCGCAAGCTGCTGCGGGCCGGGGTGCGGTGGCTGTTCACGCCGCGGTCGCGGTGTGGGCCGCACCCGGTCCACGCGCTCGGCCTGTACATCCTCACCATCGCCAGCGCGGCCACCGTGGCGGGGTTGCTGCACGACGTGGAGCGGCTCCAGGCGTCCATCGCGGCGGTGGCGGCGCTCCCCACGAAGAGCAACTTCGGGCTGCGGGCGCTGCTGCTCTTCCTGCAGACGCTGTGGGCCTTCATCCGGAACGCGCACGGGGAGGTGCAGCGGAACGTCCAGGAGTTCCTGGGGATGCTGACGGAGAAGAAGCTGAACCAGCTCCCGGAGCTGAACCGGCGGGTGCTGCTGGCGTCGATGCGGATGGAGGCGGCGACGGCGGCCATCGCGCTGCCGAACCCGGCCAGCTACCTGGCGCACGTGGAGGAGGCGGAGAAGGTCGACCTCCGGATGTTCGACGGGCACCTGGCGCTGACGCGGTCGCAGTACCACCGGCTGCGCGGGGAGGAGGAGCTGGCGCTGGAGCACGACGCGCGGGCGGAGCTGTCGTTCCTGACGATGGGGTCGGTGTGGGGCGCGGAGATCCAGCGGCCCATCTGCGCGTCGTTCGGGTACATGGTGACGCGCGACGTGCTGGGGCTGCGGCGGTGCCTGGAGGAGCTGAACCAGATCAACGCGCGGGGAGGGCGGTACCACGCGCTGTGCGATCTGCTCTCGGGGGAGTACCACCGCGAGCGCGGGGAGCTGAACGAGGCGCTGGCGGCGCTGCAGCGGGCGAGGGCGGCGCTGCACCCGGAGATGCGGCCCATCCACCAGAGCATCCTGGCGGCCATCGCGGAGACGCAGATCGCCCAGGGCGCCACGGACGCCGCCAAGCGCACCGCCGAGGAGGCGGTGGCGGTGGGGAACGACTTCGACGATGGGTTCTTCGTCTCCTGGGTGAGGTCGGAGCGGGCGCTGGCGCTGGCGGAGGCGGCGGGTGGGGACCCGGCGGCCGGCGGGGCGCGGCTGGACCGGGTGCTGGAGAAGGTAGGGAGGCTGGACCACCCGGCGGTGGTGGGGTCGCTGCACGAGGCGCGGGCATTGGTGGCGGCGATGGAGCGGAACGGGGAGGTCCACCACCGGCACGCGGCGCGGCTGGAGGAGCTGTTCGGGCCGACGCGGAATCCGGTGCTGCTGGCGAGGAGCCAGCGGGTGATGGACGTGGGACCGGCGGCGGCGCGGGTGCCCTCCAGCGCGGAGCTGGCGACGGAGGCGGTGACGATGGTGGAGCGCCCGCCGGCGGAGGTGACGCTCCGGTCGGCAGTGCTCGGCGGCGCGCGCGGCACGGCGCAGCGGCTGGAGCGGGCGCTGGAGGTGCTGGTGTGGGAGGCGGCCGGGGCGAGGGGCTTTTTGTACCTGGTGCGGGACGGGCAGCTGGCGCTGGCGGCGCCGTTCCACGGGGACGAGCCAGCCACCGAGATCTGCGAGGAGCTGGGGCGGCGGGCGACGGAGGTGCCGGTGGCAGAGGTCGGCGCGCTGGAGCTCCCCGGCGGGAAGGGGCAGTGGCTGCCGGTGCTGATGCCGGTCCAACGCGACGGCGCCCCGCGCGTGGTGGCCGCGGCGGCGATCATCAAGGGCGCGCTGCCGCTGCGGCCCGTCCCGGAGCTCCTGCTCTCCCAGCTCGCCGAGGAGCTGTGGCAGGCGGGGGATGCGACCGCCATGCGGTGACCGGCTGGCGGCGAGACCGCACCCGTGTTCATCTCTCCCCGCCCAGCCTGATGAGACTCCTCCCCTCCTGCGCCCTGCTCGCCCTCGCGCTGGCCTGTGCGCCCCGCTCTGACCGCCGGGCCCCCACCATCGCCCTCCGCGACTGCCAGCTCGTCGGCCAGGGCGGGCACGGCCGCATCCAGGCCCACTGCGGCACGCTCCAGGTGCCCGAGGACCGCTCCCGCCCGGACGGGCCGAAGCTGGACCTCAAGGTGGCGGTGATCTCCGCCCGCGGCGTGGCGGACCCGACCCCCGTCTTCTTCCTCGCCGGCGGCCCCGGCCAGGCCGCCACCGAGCAGCACGTGGGCGCCATGAGCGCGCTCTCCTCCGCCCAGCGCGAGCGCGACGTCGTCCTCGTCGACCAGCGCGGCACCGGCACCCTGAGCACGCTGCGCTGCGACCTCCCCAAGGACCTCGACGAGGAGGCGATGAACGAGGAGGCCCGCCTCGCCGCCGTCGACGCCTGCCTGAAGCAGATCCACGGCGACCCGCGCCACTACACCACCCTCGACGCCGCCCGCGACCTCGACGCCGCCCGCGAGGCGCTGGGCTACGCCCGCGTGCACCTGGTGGGCGTCTCCTACGGCACCCGCCTCGCCCTCGCCTACCTCCGCGCCTACCCCGACCGCGTCAAGACCGCCGTCCTCGACGGCGTCGTCCCCATGTCCATGGTCGTCGGCGAACAGATGGGCCTCACCGCCCAGCGCGCGCTGGACCTCGACCTCCAGCGCTGCGCGGCCACCCCCGCCTGCGCCGCCCGCTTCCCGGACCTCCCCGCGTCCATGCAGCGCGTCCTCGACCGCCTCGCCCACGCCCCCGAGCACGTGAAGCTCCGCCACCCCACCACCGGCGCCCCCACCGAGGTGACGCTCACCCGCGAGCGCTTCGCGATGACCGTCTTCGACTTCAGCTACATGCCGGAGCTGGTGGGACTGCTCCCCCTCTTCATCCACGGCGCGGACAGCACCGGCGACTACTCCCCCGTCGCCGCCCAGTCCCTCTACCTCTCCGAGCAGATGGAGAACGCCATCTCCCGCCCGCTCCACTTCTCCGTCGTCTGCGCCGAGGACGCGCCCTTCTATTCCAAGGACCCGCCGGCCCTCCCCTGGCTCCCGAAGACCTCGTACCTGGGCGATCTCCACCGGGCCACCTACCGCACCGTCTGCGCGCGCTGGCCGCACGCCACCGTGGACGCGTCCTTCAAGGAGCCGGTCCGCTCCGACGTCCCCGTCCTCCTCCTCTCCGGCGAGGCGGACCCCGTCACCCCGCCGGACCTCGCCGAGGAAGCCAAGAAGACCCTCACCCACAGCCTCCACCTGGTGGTGAAGGGCCACGGCCACAACGTCTCCCCGCGCGGCTGCCTCCCCTCGCTCATCGCCAAGGTGGAGCGCGACGCCTCCGTGGACCAGCTGGACACCACCTGCGTGGCGGACATCGCCCCCGCGCCCATGTTCCTCGACTTCCTGGGGCACGAGCCGTGATCGAGGTCCAGGAGCTCCACAAGTCGTTCGGCGAGGTGAAGGCCCTCCGGGGCGTCTCCTTCGTCGCCCGGGATGGGGAGATCACCGGCCTTTTGGGCCCCAACGGCGCCGGCAAGACCACCACCCTGCGCATCCTCACCACCGTCCTCTCCGCGGACCAGGGCCGGACGCTCGTCGACGGGCTGGACGCGTCGAAGGAGCCGCTGGCGGTGCGCTCGCGCCTGGGCGCCCTCCCGCACGCGCACGGCCTCTACCCGCGCCTCACCGCCCGCGAGCACGTCCGCTACTTCGGCGAGCTCCACGGCCTGCGCGGCGCCGAGCTGGCCCGCCGCACCGACGAGCTGCTCGACATGCTGGAGATGAAGGACGTGGCCGACCGCCGCGCCGAAGGCTTCTCCCAGGGCCAGCAGCTCCGGGTGGCCATCGCCCGCGCGCTGGTCCACAGCCCGCGCAACGTCGTCCTGGACGAGCCCACCGCCGGCCTCGACGTCCCCGGCACGCGCACGATGCGGCGGCTGATCGGCCGGCTCAAGGACGAGGGCCGGTGCGTGCTCTTCTCCAGCCACGTGATGCAGGAGGTCACCGCGCTGTGCGACCGGGTGGTGGTCATCGCCCGCGGCACGGTGGTGGCGGACGGGACGCTGGAGGAGCTGCGCCGGAAGACCGGCCGCGAGGACATCGAGGACGCGTTCGTGGCCGCCATCGGCTCCGGGGAAGGACTGCAGTGAACGGGCTCCGCCAGGCGATGGTCGTGTTCCGCAAGGAGGCGGTGGACAACGTGCGCGACCGCCGGTCGGTGATGACCGCCTGCCTGGGGCCGCTGTTCTTCGTCTTCTCGCTGGGCGCGGTGATCACCGTCATCTCCAACCAGGCCGCGGAGCTGACCCGCACGCCGCTCTCGCTCCCGGTGGTGGGGATGGACCGGGCGCCGGACCTGATGACGTTCCTGCGCGAGAACAACGTCCACCCGCACGAGGAGACCGGTTCGCCCGAGGAGCTGATCCGCTCCGGCGACGCCAAGGTGGTCCTGGTGGTGCCGGAGGACTACGGCACCGCGCTGCGGGCCGGCCGGTCCGCGCCCATCCAGGTCGTCTCGGACCGCTCGCACACCAACGCGATGGCGGCGGTGGGCCGGGTGGAGGGACTGCTGAGCCAGTACTCCGTGCGGCTGGGGGCGCTCCGGCTCCTGGCGCGCGGCGTGGACGCGGGCATCGCGCAGGCGGTGGCGCTGGAGCGGGTGGACCTGTCGACCCCTCAGAGCCGCTCGGGCGAGATGCTGAACATGGTGCCGCTCATCCTGGTGCTCTCGCTGTTCATGGGCGGGATGGGCGTGGCCACCGACAGCACCGCCGGCGAGCGCGAGCGCGGGTCGCTGGAGCCGCTGCTCATCAACCCGGTGCCGCGGTGGGCGTTCGTGCTGGGGAAGCTGATGGCCACCGCGTGCTTCTCCTTCGCCGCGATGGCGATGTGCCTGGCGGGGCTGGCGCTGCTGCCGAGGGTGGTGTCCTTCACCGACTTCGGGGGCGTGTTCGCGCTGCCGCTGGGGACGACGGTGCTGCTGCTGTTGCCGCTGATGATCACCGCCGGGGCGCTGCAGATGGTGGTGGCGTCGTTCGCCAAGTCGTTCAAGGAGGCGCAGACCACGCTGGGGTTCTTGAACCTCATCCCGGCGGTCCCCGGGATGTTCATGGTGTTCCTCCCGGTGGTCCCCAAGCCGTGGATGTGCCTGGTGCCCATGCTCTCGGAGGAGGTGCTCATCTCGCGGCTGGTGCGCGGCGAGGGCGCGGAGCCGGCGCACCTGCTGATGGCGCTGGCGTCGGGGCTGCTGTACGCGGCGATCGCGGTGGTGGTCACCATCCGGCTCTACCGCAGCGAGCGGGTGCTCTTCGGCGCGTCTTCCTGATGGGCGGCGGCCCAGGCGAGGAATGATCTCGCCTCCGCGGCGGGGAACGACTCCGAGGGCGGGACGGCGGCGTGGTAGCGGCGGAAGGCGGCGCTGAACGCGGCGGGGTCGCGGTCGAACCAGGCGCCCGCCGCGGAGGAGCCGCGGATGACGCGCTCGAAGCGGAGCTTGGCTATCAGGAGCGCGGTGAGGCGGAGGCCGTCCGGGTCGGCGGCGAGGAGCGATGCGCGGAGCGAAGGGAGCAGACCAGATGCTTCCGAGAGCGCCCGGATCGACGCCACGGGATCTTCCGCGCGGAGTGCGTCCGAGAGATCGCGCTGCAACTGTTCCAACTCCGCCGCGCCGGCGCGCATGTTCTCCTCGCGCGGAAACGCGCCCCCATTCTCTGCGTCCCCGCGCTCATTCGCTTCGCATGGTGTCCCTTGCTCATCCGTCTCACGGCGCGTCCCCAGCGGAGCTGACACGCTGTCGCGAGGCACGGGTGCTTGCCCCGATCGCCTGAGCGACCTCGCCACATCGCGCAGATGCCGCAACTCCGCCGCCAGCGCCGCGACGTCCGGCGCGCCCACGGTCCCCTCCATCCTCTCCAGGGTGATGCCGCGGAGGTTGGGGCAGCGCGGCGCCACCTTCTCCAGCAGCGCCAGCACCTCGTCCGGCGCCGCGCCGTCGTGGCTGTCCAGCCGGAGCGACCGCCCACCCGGAAGCCACGCCGGGTCCGACCAGCTCCCGCCGGCGACGTGGATCTCGATCACCTTCGCCAGGTCCAGCCGCGCCAGGTACGCGTCCGGATCCACCCCGAAATTCACCGCCACCGTGTGGAGGTTGTGCAGGTCGAGCAGCAGGTGCGTCCTCGGCCTCGCCAGCGCCGCCGCGATGAACCCCGGCTCCTCCAGCGGGTGCCCGAAGAGCACCGTGGGCGCGGTGTTCTCCATCCCCACGTCCGGCACCACCGCCTGCGCCGCCCGCAGCACCCGCCGCACCTGCGCCGCGAGCTCCGGAGTCATCGGCAACGCGACGGGCAGCGCCACCGCGCGCCCGCCCATCACTGTCGCTCCCAGGTGGTCCGTGTACCAGCGGTACTGGAAGCGCGCCTGGTCCTCCCGGAGCCGCCGCAGCCACCGCGCCCGCCGACGCCACTCCGCCCGCCCGAACGACCCCAGCGACAGCCCCACCCCATGCGCGACGAACGGCTTCCCGGTGCGATCGCCGATCTGGAGGAACCGCCGGTGGAACCCGTTCTCCAGCAGCCGCCCGTCCGCCGTCTCGAACCACGTCGTCTCCGGGGCGACCTCGAGATAGTCCGCCAGCTCCAGGAGCGGCTCGGTGAGCCCGAGCATCTCCTCGTCCGGCTGGAGCACGAAGCCGACCTGGACCGTGGTCACTCCTCCGTCGGCGGTGCGTACGGCGACCGCGTGAAGAAGTACAGGAAGCGCTGGCTGCGGGCGGGGACGCGGCCCATCCCGCACCCGAAGGCGAGGTTGTCGTCCTCGCCCTCGACGGTCTCGCCGCAACCGGACGCGTCCGCCCACTTGCTGCCCGGGATGCGCTGGGCGCAGTACCGGGCGCGCGCCGCGGTCGCCAGCAACTTCTCCAGCCGCGGGTCACCGGTCGCCTCGGCGGAGACGGCCAGCACCGGCGCCAGCGCCAGCACCTGCTCCGGCGTCCCTTCCCCGCCCGCCATCATCTTCCGGGCGAGCTCGCGGTCGCTCCCGGTGAGCTTGTCCCAGGTCGCATCCGCCCGGCGCTTCGCCCACGCGGAGTCGCCGAAGACCGCCGCACGGATGGCCGCGCTCGTCTGGCGGATGCAGTCGTCGATCCCCTGCTCCTCCCGCGCTTGCTGCTCGGCCCAGTGGGCGGTGTACGCCTGCCTCCGCTCCTCCTCGCTCAGCCCTTCCAGGCCGGGGAGCTCGGCGAGCCGGTCGTACATCGCGTCGTGCTGCTTGAAGCTGAGGAGCGCATGGGCGATTCGCGCGGGAGAGCGCTCCACGTCGGCGAAGGAGATGACAGGTTCATTCTCCCTCGGGTCGGCAGGGGCGAGCGGCCCCGTGGCGCTTGGGATGAGTTGGCTGAGCGTCTTGAGCTCCGCGCACACCACCTCGGTGCAGGCCAGCGGCGCGAGGTCGTGGTCGCTGCCGTGGTTGAGGTACTCGCCGAAGTGGCGCCCGCGGTCCCACTTCTCGCCGTCGTCCGCCGGGATGGTGAACACCAGCAGCGGCCGGGAGGCCGCGTGCGCGCGCTGGATGGCCGCGCTCAGCGTCACCGCGCCCTTGCGCACGCCGCAGGGTGGGCCCGCGAAGGCCTCGCTCAGCCAGCCCGGCCACAGGGACGCGGCCGCCGCCACGCCCATCCCCTTGAGCAATCCACGCCGCTTCATGGCGCCTCCTCCAGCACGGGTTGGAGATGCTCGGCGCCGATCTGCACGCCGCCCTCGTCGAGCACGTAGAGCGCCCGCGGGCTGTGGTCCTCGCCGAGGAGCACCAACCGGTCGCCGCTCTCCACCACCGTCCCCTGCACGGTGTCACCGCACTCCCGGGTGAGCGTGTAGCCGCCCTCGGCGTCCAGGATGAGCGTGGTCGCCCCGCTCGCGTAGACGCCGACCAGCGTGATGGGCACGGACTCGGCGACGCCTTCCCCGCGCCACGAGAGGGACGACCCGGTGCTGGTGTCCCGGCCCAGCAGCGGGCGCATTGGCTCCGGCGTCGACTCCACCGGGCGCACCTCGCGCAGCCCGCGCGGCGCCTCGAGGAACGCGGAGCGGTCCAACAGGTCCTCTCCCTCCAGCCGGTAGCGGTCCTCCCCGAGCGCCTTCACCTCCGCGTTCACCACCGACGCCACGCGCTGCGCCGCGCCTTCGGAGCCGGTGAGCACCATCTGGCCGCGCGCCGTGTCGTCCAGGTCCAGCAGTCGCACCTGGACGTCGCTGCCCTGCACATAGGCGAGCGTGTGCGCGGGCACCTCCAGCCGCCGCGCGTCCGTCTGCGTCAGGAGCATCGGGCGGTCGTCGGGGGTGAGGCGAACGGCGAACGCCGGGGCGCCCTCCCAGTGCTCCAGCTGGACGAGGGCGCCCGACATCCGCGCCGCCTCGTCGAGGAGCACCAGCCGCGTCTGGTCCGGGGGTGGACCGCAGCCGAGGAACGCGAAGGCCAGGACAGGGAGAAGGACGATGGCTCGCATGGTGGATGAGACTCCTGGGGAGGGTGAGAGGTTCCGGCTCAGGTGTTCTGGAACGCGCGGGTGGGGAAGTAGAGGAACCGCTCCTGGCCCACCTCCGTCTCCGCCCACTCGCTGCCAGGGATGGACTGGCCGCAGGAACGGACCCGCGCCGCGCGGGCCAACAGCCGGAGCGCCTCGGTGTTCCCCTCCACGGCATCCACCGCGAACACCGGCGCCGCGGCCAGCACCACCTCGGGCGAACCGTCCACCCCGTCGTAGATCCGGCGCACCTCGGCGCGCACCTCGGAGGTGAGCAGGCTCCAGCGCTCGCCGGCGCGGCGCTTCACGGCGTCCACGTCTCCGAAGATGGCGCCGCTGACCGCCGCCCCGGTGGTGGAGGCGCCGGAGAAGGCGCTCAGCACCACGCTGGGCCGAGGCGACGGGTCGGCGTCCAGCAGGAGGATGGCCGGTTCCCCGTCCACGGGTGAGCCGGGGAACAGGGCGCGGACCGCATCCATCCCGGCGCAGACCAGGTCCGCGCAGGCGAGCGGCGCGAGGTCGGCGTCGTCCCCGTGGGTGAGCCACTGACCGAAGTGCCGCCCGCGGGAGTACTTCGCGCGGTCGTCTTCGGGGATGACGAGGACGAGCAGCGGCTGGTTCCGGGCGCGCGCCCGCTCGATGGCCGAGATCAGCGTGGACGCGCCTCCGAGCAGACCGCCCAGCGGGCCGGCATGGGCTTCACGCGCCCACCCGGGCCAGAACGCCGCCGCCGCCGCCACTCCGAGCCCCTTGAGCACTCCGCGCCGATTCATCGCTCCTCCTCTCCCTCGAAAGGGCAGGTTCCCGGAGCGGGTCGGGTGATGGGATTGTACCACAATCATGTCCGCCGACCTCACCCGCCGCATCGCGGAGCGCTGGCTGCAAGCGTTCAACGCCCACGACGTGGACGCGCTGGTCGCGCTCTACGCCGAGGACGCCACCCACACCTCGCCGAAGATCCGCGCGCTGCACCCGGAGACGGGCGGAAAGCTCCTCGGCCGGGCGGCGCTCGCGGAGTGGTGGCGCGACTCCAACGCCCGCCTCCCCGGCCTGCGCTACGAGCTGACGGCGATCACCGCCTCCGCCGATCGCGTCTTCATCGAGTACGTCCGCCACGCGCCGGACCAGGCGCCGTCACCGGTGGCCGAGGTGTTCGACGTGCGCGGCGGGGAGATCGCCGCCTCGCGCGTGTATCACGGGTGAGCGGGGACGAACCGGTAGACGGTGCCCTCGCCGAAGTCGGCCAGGTACACCTCGCCGTCCGCCGCCTTGCCGAACGTGGCGGGCAGCATGCTCCACCGCCCCAGCGCGAACGGCTCGCCGCCCGACAGCTCCAGCGCCCACACCCGCCCGGAGGTGAAGTCGGCGAACAGGTACTTGCCGTCCAGCGCCGGCACGGACTTGCCCTCGTAGACGTAGCCGCCGGTGATGGATTGCCCCTCGTCGTGGCCGTACTCGGCGATGGGCTCCACCAGCCCCTGGGTCGGGCAGTCTTCCTTCGGCCTGAAGCAGTGGCGTCCCTCCCGGACGCTCCAGCCCAGGTTGGCGCCGCGCTCCACCAGGTCGATCTCCTCCCAGAGGTTCTGCCCCACGTCCGCCACCACCAGGCGGCCCTTCGGGTCGAACGTGTAGCGCCACGGGTTGCGCAGCCCCAGCGCCCAGATCTCCGGCAGCCACCCGTCCTTCCCGACGAACGGGTTGTCCGCGGGCACCGCGTAGGCCTTCCCGCCCTCGGCGCGGTCGACGTCGATGCGCAGCATCTTCGCCAGCCACGTCTTCGGGTTCTGCCCGTTTCTCTCCGGGTCGTCCGCGAAGCCGCCGTCTCCGAACCCCACGTAGAGGAACCCGTCCGGCCCGAACGCGAGCTGCCCGGCCTTGTGGTTCTGGTACGGCTGCGCCTGCGTCAACAACCGCCGCTCCGCCTTCGGGTGCGCCGTCCTCAGGTCCGCGCCCGGCGGCACCCGCCACTCCTCGATGACGGTGGTGTCCTGCCCGCCCACGTCCGCGACGTAGTCGATGAAGAAGCGGCCGTTCTCGGCGAACTTGGGGTGGAAGGCCAACCCCAGCAGACCCTCCTCCGCCTCGGTGAGCACGTTCACGCTGAACAGCGGCCCGGACGCGCCATCCTCCACCGACGCCCACTTCGCCGCGCCGCCCTTCTCCAGCACCACGCACAGCTTCGACTCGCCGGGCGGGAACTGGACGTCGGTGGGCGAGTCGAACCCGCGCGCCACCGGCTGCAGCGCCACGTCGATGTGCCGGCGCGCGGCGTCCTTTCCGTCGTACGTCGCCGGGAGCGCGCCGGCGCTCGCCCCCCCATCCGGCACCTCCGCGGGCTTGTACTTCTTCGGGTCGCCCATCACCGAGATGACGGCGCGCTTCAGCGAGTGGCAGGACGCGCACGTCGCCACCGCCACCACCAGCGCCACCGCCGGCACCAACCACACTCCCCGCGAGCGGCGCACGCTCACATCACCGGTACGGCCACCGCCGCCGCCGTGAGGACCACCGCCGCCACCAGCGACTCCAGGTACACCTTGCGCGCCTGCTGCCTCAGCGCGCGGACCTCCAGCGAGTCGGTGACCTTCTCCTTCTCCCCGTCCATGTGGCGCAGACCGCGCCGCGCGAGGTTCACTCAGGTCTTCTCCCGGTACTGGAAGTACCCGACCCCGGCGGCCATCAGCGGGATGAAAAGCCCGAGGCGCGCCAACCTCGGCGCGCCTCCCATGACCAGCCCGACTCCGACGCCCACGCTGAGGACCAGGAACAGCACCCCGGACATCAGCCTCAACCTGCGCTGCTTGGGCCCGATGTTGATGAAGCAGACCTGCGCCGCCTCCTCCATGGTTCCCTCCAGATCCGAGGGACCGGCACGCTATCGCTTCACGCGGCCTGGCGCGCGGGGAAGTTCGCGGGCGGCAGCGGCGGGACCGAGGTCAACACGGGCCGCCGCTGGACGTTGATGGTCACCCGCGGATTCCCCAGCGCCCAGACGATCGCGCCGATCCCCGCGAACCCTGCCGGCGCGAACAGCGGCGGCGCCACCGCGAGCGCGTTCCACAGGGCGTGGAGCGTGATCGGCTCGCCCTGGAGGATGACCCACAGCGCGTGGGCGTGGAAGGCGGTCCCCACCAGGCCGACCAGCAGCCCCAGCCCCCCCACCCAGCGGAGCGCGCGGCGGAAGTGCGCCGCGGTCAGCTTCGGCACCGCGGCGGCCACCAGGGCGATGCAGGCCACCGCGCCGTAGGTGATGGGCGTGAGCTGCGCCGGGTTCCTCATCTCCCGGCCGGCGAAGTGCGAGATCGCCGCATCCACCCCCAGGGCCAGCGCTCCCGGGCCGACCATCAGCGCCAGGATGCGCTTGGTTTCCAGGGTGCTCAGCCAGCTTCCGATCCGGGTCATGGCGTCCTCCGTGAGTGGTGCTGCTCTGGGCTCACGCAAGAGCACCGCGCATGCCATGCGTGGTGCGGCCTCGATCCGGCAAGTTACGCGCTTCACGCAGCGAGGCCGCCGACAACGCCGTTGACGGCGTGACGGCGACCTCGTGGACAGCGGTTCTCTCTGATGGATGGTCCGCGTCCGGCTACTGCGCGGACTGAGGCAAATGCGAGGCCACGTCGATGTGGAGCGCCTTGCCGACCTTGAACGGATCCGTCTTCGAGCTCGTGGTGTGGTTGTGGATGACCTCTCCGAAGTGGCCGAAGAGGCCCACCAGGTCGGTCTTCACGCCGAACCGGTCGATGTCGACGAACAGGCCGTCCTTCCCGAAGCCCAGCTGCATCGACTCCCTGGTGACCCACTGGCGCGCGCCGTAGTCGGCCATGCCGTCGCCGTGCAGGCCGCCGGAGGGCTTGTCCTCGAGGAAGTCGCCGCGCTTCACCGCCTCCTGCACCTGGCCCTTGAGCCGCTCCACGGCCTCCTTGGGCTCGGCCTCGAAGAGCAGGCGGTCCTGCTGGATGCCCTCCGGCTGCGCCTTCAGCTTCAGGCCGGAGGAGTCCAGCTTGTTCTGCTCCATGCGGGTGGTGAGGACGATGAAGCCCGCCTTCTCCTTCGCGCTCAGCGCGTCCCAGCGCGCCTTGCCGTCCTCGCCGAGGAGCGCCTGCTGCTTCGGCGACAGCTCCTCGTACGACTTGAGGCCGTCGGCGGGGCGGACGCCGGGCTGGGTGACCACCGGCGCGGGGCGGGGCTTCGACGCATCGAAGCCGTCCTCGCGCTTGGTGGCCGCGGCCTGCTGCTGGGGCGCCACGGGGGTGGAGACTGCGGGAGCCTGCGCCGGGGTGGCGCGGGCGACGGGGGATGAGCCAACGGGGAGAGAAGGCATGTGGGTTTGTCGTGCACCACCCGCGTAAGGTTTCGTTACCACTGGGTTTTTCTTGGACTCTCAGAGCCCGGCAGATTCCCACAGCTCGCGCTGGCGGCGGGCCTGGGCGATCAGCCAGCGGGGGCCGAGGCGCAGGGGGAGGCCTCCGCGCTGGGAGATCTCCTTGGCGATCGCCTGGGCTGGCGACCCGTAGGCGATGATCGCCACGCGGGCGGCGCGCTCGAAGCGCAGGTGCGCGGGCGCGGGCAGGTGCGCGGGCCAGGTCCAGATGACGGCGCCGGAGACGGGCGTCTCGCCCAGCTCACCGCGGCGGACCGCGCGCAGCTCCACGCCCAGCGCTCGGGCGGCCAGCCCCAGCGCGACGGCGGCGCCGCCGGAGCCGAGGAGGGTGACCTGCTTCGCCGCCAGCGCCTCCAGTGCGGCGCGGGCGCCCTCGACGTCGGTGTTGTGGGCCTCCCAACCGTCGGGCCTGCGCACCAGCGTGTTCACCGCCTTCAGCTTGGACCGCACGTGCTCCGCGGCGGCGCGCTTGAAGGGGCTGGTGACGGCGAGGCCGGCGTAGAACGGGAGCAGCGCGTCCAGGAGGTCGCCCAGCGCGGCGTCCTCGGGGAGGTCGATGCGGTCGAAGGGCTGGGGATGGATGCGGGGCGACCGGCTGCCCTGGATGCGCGAGCCCACGATGCCCAGCCGCAGGAGGCGGGGAGAGGACGCGCGCGCCTCGCGGACGGCGTCGTCCAGGAGGCGCTGTCCGGGCGCGGAGCTCCAGTCGGCGCTCATGGCCACGTACTCCAGCGCGTTGGCGCGCGAGAGGACGGCGCGGAACGGGAGCGCCAGCGGGCCGGTGGCGAGCACGGTGACGCGGTCGGGACCGAATTCGCCCTGGAGCGCCCGCTGGGTGGCGAGAAGCCGGGTGCCGGAGGGGGGATTGCCCAGCGGCTCCACGTGCTTCACCAGCGCCTCGGGTGGCGGACGTAGCTTCTGCCACAGCGCCAGCGCTTGCGAGGTGGGCAGCGGGCGGGCGGCGTGGTGAGACACCAGCGGGCGACCGCGGCCACCTTCGGCGTGGGCCTCCTCGCGGTCCACGACGGACGCGGCGGCGATCCACGGCGCGGGGAGACGCGCGCCGCGCTCGGCGACGAGGAGGTCCAGGTGCTCGGCAAGCGCGGCCGGGTCGACCGAAGCGGGCGGGTGCAGGTCGGTGCGCAGCTCGAGGATGGCCGCGCCTCGGGCGCGGATGCGCCGAGCAAAGGCCCGCGCGGCGTCGCCGTCCAGACCGGAGGGGAGCGTGACTACCAGGCGAGGCGCCATCAGCGGCCTCACGGTATCGACGTCGTGATCGCCCCGCCAGAGCGCTTACCGACTCGGCCCAGCGCCATCAGCGGGGTCTCACGGTATCGACGACGCGAGCAACTCCGCCAGGCTCATCACCCGGGACCCCAGCCGCTGGTGGATGGCCTCCCGCTCGTCGTAGACGGCGCGGAGCTCCTCCTCGACGGACAGCTCCGGCCGCAGCCTCGGCCGGCTGGCGTCCGCCATCAGCCGTTCGCGGTACGTCTCGAACGACACCGGCACCAGCACCGCGGTGTCCTCGCCCAGCAGGTCCGCGTGCAGCGCCAGGAACCCGCCCCCGGCGGCGACCACCGTCCGCTTCGGCAGTTGCTGGTACACCTCCCGCTCCACCGACCGGAACAGGCGCACGTCCTCCTTGAAGACGTCGCGGATGGGCCGGCCCAGCGCGCGCTCGATCTCCCCGTCCAGGTCCAGCGCCTTCCGCCCGAGCAACCCCGCCACCGCCGGCAACAGCGTGCTCTTCCCAGCCGCGCGGTGCCCCACCAGCACCACCCGCGGCCCCAGCGCCTTCCCGGACCGCGGCTGCGCCAGGTACTCGGCGTGGACGCGATCGCGCACCCGCGCGTCCACCAGCGCGAGGACGTCCCCGGGAGAGCTCACCGCCCGCGCCCGCGCTTCTTCTTCTTCTCGACCTTGGCCGGCGGCCCGCCCTTCCCCGCGGGAGGCGCGTACCGCTCCATCGCGGAGGCCACCGCCACCAGCTCCTCGGAGAGCGCGTCCTTGGGCGCGGCCTTCATCATCTGCCCCAGCGCGTCCTCCGTCTGGTCGAGGATCTCCAACGCCGCGCTCCGGTTCTGCTCCTCGTACTTCTCCTCCGCCAGCACCAGGTTCTTGGCCGTCACCGCCTTGGCGGCCTCCACCGTCACCTCCGGGTCCGGCGCGCCGGGGCCCTTCGCCGAGATGGGCGCGGAGATCTCCACCTTGGCGTTCCGGGTGGCGTTGCCGAACATGTCCAGGTAGCTCAGCTCCGCGGTGCCCAGCGTGAAGCTCCCCTGCATCCCCGCCCGCACGTTCACCCTCAGCTTCATCACCACGTTGAACTCGTCGCCGGGCCCCGCCTCGTCCAGCGGCACCACCAGCGCGTCGCCCGAGGGCATCGCCTGGTAGTTGAGCACGTCCACCACCTGCACCCCGCTGCCCGCCTTCAGCCGCAGCTCGGTCTGCTCGGCGGCGCGGCGGAGCACCTCCAGCTTCTGCAGGTGCCCCACCCGAGCGGCCTGCGACGGGCCCCGCACGTAGGTGAGGAAGCCCCACCCGTCCTTGACGATGCGCTGGAGCACGTCCTCGTCGCAGTCCTCGCCCACGCCCACCGCGCTGACGTGGATCCGGTACACGGTGCGCGCCTTCTTGGCGACGTTGGCCAGGCTGTCCTTGTCCGTGAGGCCTCGGGTGGCGATGCCGTCCGTCACCACCACCACCCGGTTGAACTCGAAGTCCGGCGACTTGGGGCTGACCTGGCTGATCGCCGCCTCGATGCCGCCGGAGAGGTTGCTCCCGCCGGAGGCCTGGATCCGGTCCACGAACGCCAGCATCCGGGCGCGGTTACCCTCCGTCACCTCCCGCGCGGGCAGCGTCTCCGTGTCGTCGGAGACGGCGATGATCGCCAGCCGGTCGCGCTCGTCCAGCTCGCCGATGACCTCGCGGGCGGCGCGCTTGGTGGCCACCAGCCGCGCGCCCTTCATCGACTCCGACTTGTCCATCACCAGCGCCACGTTGAGCGGCGCCTGGCGCTCCACGGGGTAGATGGGGGCGCGGATGGTGACCAGCGCGAACGCGTCCGATGGCCCGGGCGGCAGCGCGGACGGCGTCATCCTGGCGGTGATCCGCAGCGACCCGCCCTGCTGCGCGGCGCGGAACGTCTCCGGCCAGCTCTCCGCCCACCCGGGCAGCTCGTTGCCCCTTGGCTTGGAGGACTCGGGCGCGCGCTTCTTCTTCTTCGGCTGCTCCGCCGGGCGCTCCTCGGGCTGGGGCTGGTCCTCCTCGTCCTCTTGGGCCCGCGCCAGCCCCGGCCAGGTGGCCGCCAGGCACGCGAGCGCGACGAGCCATGAGGCGTTCCGCATCCGGAGGACTAGCTTGCCCCCGGGCGGCCCGCCGCGCCAACCCTCCTCGATGCTACGCCTTGACCGCCTTTTGCCCCTGCCCCTGGCCGATGGAGATCTTCTTCGCCTTCTCCTCCCCCTTCTTGGGGACGGTCAGCTGGAGCACCCCGTCCTTGAGCTCGGCGGACGCGTGGTCCAGGTCGGCGCCCTCCGGCAGCATGAACGACCGGCTGAAGCTGCCGTACGAACGCTCGGCCGTGTAGAACGTCTCCCCCTCGTTGACCTTCTCCTCCTCGCGGTGCCCGCTGATGGTGACGCGGTTGCCGGTGCAGGAGACCTCCAGGTCCTTCTCCTGGATGCCCGGCAGGTCCGCCTTGATGAGGAAGGCGTCCGCCCGCTCCTTCACCTCGAAGTCCGGGCTGAAGGTGGCGCCGCTCAGGCCGCGACCCATTCCCGGAAACGGCTCCCAGCGCAGCATCTCCCGCATCACCCGGAACGGGTCCCACTCCCATCCCCGGCTGATCCCCGAGGAACCTTCGTCCTTCTCGCCTCTGCGAATGATGGCCATGTGTGGCATCTCCCGTGCGTCAACGTATGCACGCGGGAGAACCGCTTCAGGCCGCCCAGAGCACCTGGTCGTCGGCCACGCCCACCTGCGACGGGTAGATCGGCGTGGATGGGTCCAACGGCCGGCCGTTCCGCTCCCAGGGCGCGTCCAGCAGGACCGTCGGCACGTCCAGCTTCGCGTCCTGCACGGCGCCCAGGTCGCGGCGGCTCTCGGTGATGAACCAGCCGATGTGCGTGTCGCCCGGCTCCAGCATCTTCTTGAGCTCGGCCACCTTGTAGTCGGCGGTCGGCTGGTTGAGCGTGGGCTTCATGATCAGGTGGGCGTCGTCCGCGCCCGGCAGGCCCAGCCGCTGCAGCTCGCCGCGGGTGGTCTCGCGCTCGGCCTCCGGCCGGCCGGTGAGGTAGACCACCTGCGCCCCGGCGTCGTGCGCCTGCTGCGCCAGCGAGTCGATCTCCGGCATCGGCGCGTCGAACTGCGCCATCTCGTCCGTGTAGACCCGCGACTTCCAGTAGCTGTTGAAGGCCTTGGCGTCCGAGCGGCTGAGGCCGGCGTTCACCGCGGTCTCGAAGCCGTCCTTGCCCACCTGGTCCAGGGCGAGGCCGTCGAACAGGTGCGTGCCGTGCTCGGCGTCGTAGCGGTGCGCCAGCTCCACCGTCCGCGGCCGGCCGTCCCAGATGGTGTCGTCCAGGTCGAACACGACCTTCACGTTCTCGCCGTTGGCGACCCGGGTCTTGATGTCCTCCAGCGCGTCCTGCATCCACTGGCGGCCGTCCACCGGCTCGGGGGCGGGGTCCTGCGGCAGCGCCGGCCCCTGGACCTCGCGCGAGCCCCGCTCGAACGCGTCCTGCGGGCGCGGCGCGGGTCCGGCGGTGGCGGCGGCGGCGGCGGGTCGCGCCTCTCGAGATTCAGGAACGGTGGCGAGTCGGGGCGAGCCGATGCCGGCGGGGCGCATGTGCGATTCTCCCAGCGGCCTCGGAGAAGTTGCGCTTCCTCACCGGAGCAGAAAACGAGTCGCGCTACCTGCGACCCGCGTCCGGCGCGTCCAGCCGCTGGAGGCGCTGCTTCGCGTCGACCACCAGGTAATGCTTGGAGTCCAGGTTCAGCTTCCGGCTGATCGCCAGCGACCGCTCCAGGTCGGCGCGCGCCGCGTCGCGGTGCCCTTCCACCTCCTCCACGTCCGAGAGCAGGTTGAGCGCCGCCGCGACGTTGGGGCTGTCCGCGCCCCCGCTCGCCTCGAGGACCCGGACCGCGTCCGCCAGGAGCCGCCGGGCCTCCTTCCGGTCCCCCTTGCGCAGCGCGATGGTGCCCAGCGTGGTCTCCGAGATCGCCACGTCCGGGTCGTCGCCTTCGCCGCGCAGCGCCCGCCACGCCGCGTACCCCTGCTTCGCGTACTTCTCGGCCCCCGCCAGGTCCTTCAGGTCGTCCAGCAGCAGAATGGCCAGGTTGTCCAGCACGACCGCCCGCTCCTCGGCGGCGTCGGCCGGCAGGATCTTCAGCAGCCCTTCCCAGGCGACCTGCGCCTTCTTGGGCTGCCCCGCGTACTTGTAGGACGCGGCAAGGTCGTTGGTGGCCCGGCGGCGGAGCTGCGGCGCGTCCGGGTCTTTGCACCGCGACAACCCCTCGAACACCTTTTGCAGCAACACCACCGCGCCCTCGAAGTCACCTCTGCGCCGCCGCACCACCGCCAGGGTCATGGAGTCGTCGAGGACCTCCACGTCGTCCGGGCCGCGGTACTTCGTCCACAGGTCGACGGCGGCCTGGAACGACTTCTCCGCGTCGGCGTAGTGCCCGGCACGCAGGAGCTCGTTGCCCTCCTTCTCCAGCTTCCGCACCCCGGCCACCTGCTCCGGCGTCTGCGACAGCGCCAGCGCCAGCACCACGCCGATCATCTGAAACCTCACTCCCCGTCCATGGAGAACCGCCGCTCCATCTCGGTCCGGATGTAGCGCTCGATCTCCTCGGCGGTGGTGAGCGACATGGCCTGCTCCAGCAGCGCCGCGGCCTCGGTCCGGCTGGAGCGCCGGATGATCTGCTTCACCGCCGGGATCTGCCCCGCGGTCATCGACAGCTCGTCGAAGCCCAGCGCCATCATCATGAGCGCGTACACGGGGTCCCCGCCCATCTCGCCGCAGATGGCGACCGGGATGTTGGCGCCCTTCGCCGCCGCCACCACGTACTGGATCATCCGCAGCACGGAGAGGTGGAGCGGCTTGTAGAGGTACGCGACCTCCCGGTTCTGCCGGTCGATGGCCAGGGTGTACTGGATGAGGTCGTTGGTGCCGATGGAGAAGAAGTCCGCCTCCTGCGCCAGCCGGTCGGCGATCTGCACCGCGCTGGGCGTCTCCACCATGATGCCCACCGGGAAGCGCGGCCCGATGGGGACGCCCGCCCGGCCCAGCTCGCTCCGGCAGGCCTCCAGCTCGCTCCGGGCCTCGCGCAGCTCGCTCATCCCACAGATGAGCGGGAACATGGTCTTCAGGTTCCCGTGGGCGGAGGCGCGCAAGAGCGCCCGGAGCTGGACGCGGAACAGCTCGCGGTTGTGCAGGCAGTAGCGGATGGCGCGCAGGCCCAGGGCGGGGTTCGGCTCGCGCTCGTGCTTCTTGCTCCCCGGCACCTTGTCCCCGCCCAGGTCCAGGGTGCGGATGGTGACCGGCCGCCCCTTCATCGCCTCCAGCACGGACCGGTAGCAGCGGTACTGCTCTTCTTCGGACGGCGGCGTCTGCCGGTCGAGGAAGAGGAACTCGGTGCGGTACAGGCCGATGCCCTCCGCCCCGTGCTCCAGCAGAGAGGGGATCTCCTCCGCGAACTCCATGTTGCCGTTGAGCTTGATGCGGTAGCCGTCGGTGGAGACCGCGGGGAGGTCGCGCGTCTGCAGCGCCTCGACCTCGATCTCCTTCTGGTGCCGGAGCGTCTCCGCGAACAGCGACAGCTGGTCCTGGCTGGGGTTGACCAGCACCAGGCCGCGCCCGCCGTCGAGCGCGATCAGGTCCCCCGGGGAGATCTGCTCCGACGCGCGGCCCGCGCCCACCACCGCCGGCACCTCGCGCGCCCGGGCCACGATGGCGGTGTGGCTGGTGTGGCCGCCCAGGTCGGTGACGAAGCCGGAGACGCGCGCGTCCTTGATCATCACCGCCGCGTCCGCCGGCGACAGGTCGTGCGCCACCACCACCGCGTCGGCCGGGATCTCCACCTCCACGTCCACCACCTGCCCCATCAGGTTGCGGACGATGCGGTCGGCCACGAAGTCCAGGTCGGCGCGCCGCTCCCGGAAGTACTCGTCCGGGATGTTGTCGAACATGTGCTTGATCTTCCGGGAGACGCGCCGCACCGCCCACTCGGCGTTGATCCGGTCGGTGGCGATCAGCCGCTTCACCTCGTCCACGAACATGGGGTCGTGGAGCATCAGCCGGTGCGCCTCCAGGATGAGCGCGTGCTCCTGGCCCTCGCCGTGGCCAAGCCGGTCCTTGAGCTCCTGGAGCTGGTGGTCGGACAGCTCCACCGCGGTCTTGATCCGCATCAGCTCCTGCTCGACCTCCTCCTCCCCCAGCCGGGCCTTGGGCGTGCGGATCCGCTTGCGGTCGATGACGAAGGCGTGGCCCACCGCGACGCCGGGGCTGGCGCCGATCCCCTTGAACGTGAGCGTGGGAGGGGGAGCGGTCACCTCACTGGCCCTCCCCGAAGCGGTTGCCGATCAACGCGGCGATCTCGTCCAGGCACTCCTGGGCGTCCTCGCCGCGGCAGGTGATCTTCACCCGCATCCCCTGCGCGGCCGCCAGCATCAGCACCCCCATGATGGACTTCCCGTTCACCGACTGTCCCTCGCACTCCACCGCCACCTCGCACTTGTGGCGGTTGGCGGCCTTCACCAACTGCGCCGCGGCGCGCGCATGGAGCCCCAGCGCGTTGATGATCTCGTACTCACCTTCCGCCACGGACATCCGGTCCTCCCCTTACAGGAACGCCCCCGCCGCCACCGCCAGCGCCGCCGCCAGGTACAGCAGCGCGTAGTTGCCGAATCGCTTGCTGGTCAGCCAGTAGGCGAACACGCCCAGCGCCAGGTACCCCACCGCCAGCACCGCGCCCTCCTTCCCGCCCTGGTTGGAGCCCAGCGAGGCGGCCAGGTACGCCACCGCCGCGCCGGCGCTCGCCGCCCCCACCGTGCGCAGCCGGGCGCCCCACTGCGGGAGGTGGGCGTGCGCCACCTGCTCCACCAACCGGTCCCCCAGCCGCAACCCCATCCGGAACAGCTGGACGCGCAGCGCGAGGTGGACCACGTTGTAGAGGACCAGGAACAGCAGCGCCGCCCACGCGCCCAGCGCCGGCACCAGCGCCGCGCAGAGCGCGCCCACCGCCGGCCGGAGCGAGAGCCAGAAGAAGCCGTCCCCCAGCGCCGCCAGCGGGCCCATCAGCGCCGACTTGAAGGCCACCACCTGCTCCGGGCCTTCCTCGCCGCGGGCGATGCGGCCCTCGTGAAAGATGACCCCGCCCAGGATGGCCGCCGCCATGTACGGCTGCGTGTTGAAGAACGCCATGTGGCGGCGGACCGCGGCCATCTGCCGCTCCGGGTCCGGGTAGAGGGCCTTGAGCGCGGGGAAGAGCGCGTACGCCAGCCCCAGGTTCTGCATCCCCTGCGGGTTCCAGGAGGCCTGCAGGAACAGCGACCGCCCGAAGACGCGCAGCAGCGTCCACAGGGAGACCTGCCCGGGCCTGGAGGTCTCCAGGGTGGAGGGGGCGGGCGGCTGGCTCATGCGGCTCCCCTCCGGATGGCGATCGCCGCGTACGCCAGGGCCACCACCACCGCGGTGCCGGCCGCCCACGACGCGGAATGCTTGGCGTGCGAGCCCCGCGCCGCGATGGCCGCCGCCCCGCAGCCCATGGCCGGGTACGCCCACGCCAGCCCGCGGCTGAGCTGGAGCGGGAGCTTGGAGACGGTGGGGCCCAGCAGGTACCCCACCACCGAGCACGCGCCCACCAGCGCCGCGTAGAGGACGAAGTGCGGCCACATCCCCCACAGGTTCTGGCGGACGGCGCGGCGCAGCTCCCCGTGCTCGGCGCGGGCGGTGGCCTTGCGCGCCAGCCGGGTGTTGTACGGCTCCAGCCAGCGGTCCACCTTGCGCCCCAGCGTGCCCAGCCAGCCGAACAGGATGATGGCCAGCGCCCAGATGGTGGGCGTGCCGATGGCGCCCGCGCCCTGGGAGAGCGTGCAGGACGCCGCCGCCGCCGAGCACCCGGTGGCCGCGATGGTGTCGTTCTCCGGCAGCGCCGCGCCCAGGTTGGCCGCGCCCAGGTGGTACAGCTCCAGCAGCATCCCCACGGCGAGGCCGGAGTCCGGGTCACCCAGGAGCAGGCCCATGGAGGTGGCGGCCACCAGCGGGCGGCTGAACATCGCCTGGAGGAACGCGCGGCGCTCGAGCGCGAGGAGTCCGCCCCACACCCCTGCGAGCGCGACCTGGGACCAATCCACCATCGAGACTCAGGAATCCTTGCCGAACCTCTCCGACATGTCGGCCAGCGTGACGGGCCGGTCCGAGGGCACCGCCCGCGCCTCCACCTCCGCCCCGGCTCCGGCCAGCATCTTCAACCGATCCAGGTCCGCGCGCGAGAGAAAGACCGACGGGGAGACCTGGCGGCGGCCGGCCTCGAAGTGGACGTTGCCCAGGTTGAGCCTGGAGAAGCGCAGCCCGCGCTCCACCGCGGCCACCACGTCCTGGATGGTGCGGAGGAGGACCAGCGTCTTGGCGCCGTCCGCGCCCACCTGGGCGAAGTCCACCTGCGCCAGCGGCCGGATGTCCACCTCGACGGAGGGGCTCACCGCCAGCCCCATGGCGGCGCGGATCAGCGGGCTGTTGGCGGCCTCGTCGTCCGCCACCACGACGCGGGCGACCTTGAGGTGGGGCAGCCACGCCTCCACCACCTGGCCGTGGATCAGCCGGTTGTCGACGCGGACCAGGGAGATCACCTTCGCAGTCCCCTCCTCGGCCCAGTGCCTAGTGCGCCTGCGCCGCGGTCTCCCGGACGAGGTCGGATGCGCAGGTGATGTTGCGCTGCGCGTACTGGGTGAGGGCGTGGGCCAGGTCGGGCAGGGGCATCGCCTCCGACCGGAGCGAGTTGGCCTTGAGGAGCATGGGCAGGTTGACGCCGGCCAGCACCTCCAGCTTGCCGGACTTGCACAGCATCAGGGACTCCTTGCAGGGGGTGCCGCCGAAGAGGTCGGCCATGATGATCACCCCGTCCCCCTGGTCCACCGAGTGGACCGCCTCGCGCATCTTCTCGCGGATCTCCTGGGGGCTGGCGCCGGGCTCCAGGCTGACGGTGGCCGCGGCCTCGACGTGGCCGACGATCTGCTCGGCGGTCGCGACCAGCTCCGCCGCCAATCTTCCGTGTGTGGCCACCACCAGCCCGACCATGATCGCTCTCGTACCCCCGCCTGGTGCACCGCGCAACAGGCTGCGCCGCCATCAAGATAACTCCCCGAAAGCCGGATGCGCTGGAGGGTACGCACACACCCGGTCAGCGGGCGTCCGACCGAGGGATCTGCCGGGCGTTCACTCCTTGTCCACGTCCCGGTCCCACAGCTGGATGCGCGGATTTGCCTCGAACAGTCGGCGGTGGATCTCGTGCGCCAGCGCGACCGAGCGGTGCTTTCCCCCGGTGCACCCCACCGCGACGGTGACGTAGGCCTTCCCCTCCTTCTGGTACCGGGGGAAGAGGAACTCGCAGAGGTCCACCACCTTCTGGAGGAACTCCTGCGTCTCCGGGCGCTCCAGGACATACGCCGCCACCCGCGCGTGCGTCCCGGTGAGCCCCTTGAGCTCCGGGACGAAGTACGGGTTGGGGAGGAAGCGGACGTCGAACACCAGGTCGGCCTGGGGCGGCACCCCGTAGCGGTAGCCGAACGACATGATGGAGAGCGACGGGGAGTTGGACGGCTCCGGCGAGAAGCGCGCCTGCACCAGCCGCTTCAGGTCGTGCACGGTGAGGGTGGAGCTGTCGATGAGGTGGTCCGCCATCCCGCGCAGGTCGCCCAGGGCGGCGCGCTCGGCGCGGATGCCGTCCGCCACGCTCCCGCCCGGCGCCAGCGGGTGCCGCCGCCGCGTCTCCGAGAAGCGGCGCAGGAGCGACTCGTCGGAGGCGTCCAGGAACAGCACCTCCACCTGGTGCCCGCCGCGGCGGACCTCCTCGATGATCCGCGGCGCCTCCTTGAGGCCGACGCCCTCGCGCGCGTCCATCACCACCGCCATCTTCGCCACCGTGCCCTGGCCCACCCCGGCCAGCTCGGTGAGCTTGGGGAGCAGGGCGACGGGCAGGTTGTCGATGCAGAAGAAGCCGGCGTCCTCCAGCGCGCGGACGGCGGTGCTCTTCCCGGCGCCCGCCATGCCGGTAATGACGACGACGTGCTTGCCCGCGGGGGCCGCCGGGGAGGTCACCTCACTCCACCTCTTCCCCCATCGTCTTGCGCATGGTGCCCTCGGTGATGGCGCGGTTCAGCCGGTCCGCGAACTCGCGCGCCGAGTGGTGCCCCTGCAGCTTGAGCAGGTGGTTGCGCGCCGCCACCTCGATGATGGTGGTCATGTTGCGGCCGGGGCGGACGGGGACGACGGAGAGCGGGAGCTGGGTGCCCACGATGTCGAACTTCGCCTCGTCCACGCCCAGCCGGTCGTACTCGGACTGGGGGTTCCACTCCACCAGCTCCACCACCAGCTCGATCTTCTTGCGGTCCCGGACCGAGGCCACGCCGAACAGGTCCTTGATGTTGATGATGCCCAGGCCGCGGATCTCCATGTGGTGCTTGATGATGGCGTTGCCCGCCCCGTACACCGTCCCGGCCTTGCGGCGGGTGATGTCCACGATGTCGTCCGCCACCAGGCGGTGGCCGCGCATCACCAGGTCCAGCGCGATCTCGCTCTTGCCGATGCCGCTCTTGCCCAGAAGCAGGATGCCCACCCCGAAGACGTCCATCAGCACGCCGTGGAGCGAGGTGCTGGCGGTGAGCGCCTCCTCCAGGAAGGCCTGCACCTGCTGGATGAAGGTGGAGGACAGCAGCGGGGTGAGCATCAGGGCCAGGTTGGCCTCGTTGCACGCCTCGACGAGGGCGGCGGGGAGCTCCAGGTCCTTGGTCACCACCACGCACGCCAGCTCGGCGTCGAAGAGCTTGTGGAGCACCTTGCGCTGCTCGTCCTCGGAGAGCGTGCGCAGGTAGCTGATCTCCGTGTTGCCGAAGACCTGGACGCGCTCGGGGTGGAGGTGCTCGGTGAAGCCGGTGAGGGCCAGCCCGGGCTTCTGGATGCGGGAGGAGCTGATGATGCGGTTGAGCCCGTTCTTCCCCGCCACCAGCGCGAGCTGGAGGTCGTAGTCGCTGTCCTCCAGCAGACGGCTGATCTTGATGGAGGTCGTCATTTCCATTCCGGTTCCGCACGAACTGGATATCACGCTGGGCCGCGGAGCCACTAAGATCGGGCCGCATGTCCGACTGCTTGTTCTGCAAGATCCGGGACGGACAGATCCCGGCCAAGGTGGTCCACCGCGACGAGCTGTGCCTGGGCTTCGAGGACATCCGCCCGGTGGCCCCCGTCCACGTCCTGTTCATCCCGCTCCAGCACATCGCCGGCATCAACGATCTGTCGCTGGAGGACCGCGAGAAGATCGGCCACCTCTTCATCGCCGCCGCCAAGGTCGCCCAGGAGCGCGGCTACGGGGAGAGCGGCTACCGGGTGGTGATGAACAGCGGGCGCGACGCGGGGCAGTCGGTCTTCCACGTGCACCTGCACCTGCTGGCCGGGCGGCCGCTGGAGTGGCCGCCGGGGTAGGCTGGCGGGGTCGCGGGGGACCGGTCCGTCAGGTTTGCGGAAGCTGGTACGTCCGCGGAGGCGGGGAGGCCGGCTACCGTCCGGTGACGCGATGAAGAAGCAGAGCCGGACAGATTTCGGGTCGATGCTGGAGCTGGCGGCTCCCATCGCCGTCTCCAACGCGGGCAGCGCGTTGATGGGCCTGGTGGACACGGCGGTTGTCGGCCGGGCCGGCGCGGTCTCGCTCGCGGGCGTGGGGCTGGGCAACGCGGTCTTCATCTTCTCGACCATCTTCGGCATGGGCGTGCTGGTGGGCCTGGACGGGTTGATGGCGCAGTCGCTGGGCGCCCGCAAACCCATCCGCGCGCGCGAGCTGTACTGGCAGGGGG
>DASRBA010000128.1:0-43857 GCA_035637895.1 Myxococcaceae bacterium | reverse complement strand
TCGCCGTGGGCGCCGCCCAGGTCTGCTACTTCATGGGATGGCGCTGGGCGCGGGCGTTCATCTTCGCGCCGGCGGTGGAGGTGATGCTCACCCCGTTGCTGATCCTGCCTTCGAGCGCGGGGCTCGGCCTGGGGACGGTGTCGCTGGTGGTGGGCCAGATGGTCGTCGCGCCCCTGGTGCCGGGGCTCATTGGCCTGGGCATCCTCCTCAACACGCGCAATCAGCTCTTCTTCCAGGTGCCGGTCTCGGCGGACAAGCTGAAGAAGGTGTGGGACCTCTACTGCAACAACACCATTGCCCGCTCCGGGTTCCTGCTCTCGCTCTTGGGGCTGCTGGTTCCGGGGGTCGGGTTGTTGGCCGCGTTGCTCTCCATCATCGGCCTGAGGCGCGTGGACCCGGAGGCGTTCCCACCCGTGGGAAAGAAGGGGCAGGCGATCGCGGGGATCGTCCTCGGCGCCATCGGCACCGTCGGGTGGGGGGCGATCTGGGGCGCGGCGTTGCTCCAGAGGGCGTGAGCGCACCTGGAGAGCTGAACCTTGTATGGTGCGCGGGTCATGAGCCCTCTCGAGCTTCGCGTCGTCTACCCGCGTCCCTCCGGCAGCAAGATGGTCCTGCGCACCGAGCAGGACTGGAACAAGGACGTCCAGCCGTCCAGCACCTCGACGGACGGGACGGTCACCACGTTCCAGATCAACGCCACGCGCCCCTACCTCTACTTCAAGCCGTGCCTGATCACGCAGGACGGGCAGCTCCACTGGTCCGTGGGCTCCAACTACCTGGCGCTGAACACCCCTCCGAAGGCGGGGCGCGACCTCTATCCGCACTTCTTCGGCTCCATGAACGGGGAGATCACCCAGAAGCTGGTGGCCCCCGAGGCGGACGGCGGGCGCCTCTACCGCGTCTACCTCCCGCCCGGCTACAGCGAGAACACGCTCAAGAAGTACCCGGTGCTCTACATGCACGACGGGGCGAACCTCTTCTTCCCGGACGAGGCGTTCGCGGGGGTGGACTGGGAGGTGAGCGACACCCTCGAGACGCTGGACATGATGAACCTGATCGACCGGATCATCGTGGTGGGGGTCTACGCCGAGGACCGGATGAACGAGTACACCAAGCCCGGCTACGAGGCGTACGGGAAGATGCTCACCACGGGGATGAAGCCGCAGGTGGACAAGAGCTTCCGGACGCTCACCGGGCCCGCGACGACGGCGGTGATGGGTTCGTCGCTGGGCGGCGTGGTGTCGATGTACCTCGCCTGGCAGTACCCGGACGTGTTCGGCAAGGCGGCGTGCCTCTCCAGCACGTTCGGCTACAAGGACGACCTGCTCAAGCGCATCCGCACCGAGCCGCGCCGGCAGCTCCAGCTCTACGTCGACACCGGCTACCCGGACGACAACTACGAGACCGGCCAGACGATGCGCGACACGCTCCTCGAGCGCGGCTGGAAGTTCGGCACCGAGCTGCTCTACCTCGCCTTCCCGCACGGCGAGCACAACGAGGCGAACTGGGCGATGCGCTTCCACATCCCCATGCAGTTCTTCTTCGCCAAGCACCCAACGCCGCCGTCAACCTGAGCGCGGCACCACCGCGGCCACCTTCTCCGCGTCGAACACCGGCCGCGAGCAGCTCTTGGCGCCGCAGACGTAGAGCGCCGGCCGGTCGATCTTCGGGAAGGTGACGCCGGTCTCGCGCCGCGGGCCCTCCGACGGATCCCACAGCTCGGTGCGCTTCGACACCGGGGACGCCTTCCGCGCCGCCGCGTACAGCGCGCGCGTGCGCTGGTCGCCGCGAGGGCCGACCACCGTGAAGTGGAGCGGCTCCGCGGACCACTCCCGCTCCGCCAGCAGCACCCCGCCCGGGACGTGGAGCTCGCCCACCACGCCGGGCGAGAGCAGGTACCGCAGCGCCTTCGCCGCCGCGTCGCGGTACCTCACCCCACCCGTCTCGTGGAAGAGCGCGGTGAAGAGCCGCGCCGCCGCCACGTTCTCCTCCAGCGACCGCACCGGCGCGCCGAACACGCCGCGTCCGGGCAATGGCTCCGAGCTGATGAAGCCCGCGCCTCCACCCGGCATCGCGAACCTGGCCAGCATGAAGTCCGCCGACCGCTGCGCGCGATCCATCCACTCCCGCTCCGCCGTCGATCGCGCCAGCGCCAGGAATGCCTGCGCCATCGCCAGCGTGTCGCCCAGCGCCAGCGGGTCCGCGGCGGGCTCACCGTGGCGGAAGCCGCCACCTTCCACCGCCCGGTGCGCCAGCACCCACCGCGCTGATTTCACGGCGCGGTCCAGGTGAGACCGATCGGCGGTCGCGTCGTGCAGCGCCGCCAGCGCCGCGATCGCCCACCCGTTCTCGCGCGCGTACGCGTGGCGATCCACTCGAGGCGGCCCCAGCGCCCGCCGCTGCGCATCCTTCCGGGCGAAGTACGCGTGCCCGTCCACCTGCTTGCTCAGGTCCGCGTCCATGCTCACGAAGAATTCGCCGTCCGGGCCCGACAGGAACCCGTCCAGGAACCCGGCGGCCTTCCTCGCCGCCGCGCCGAACTCCGGATCGCCCCACCGCGCGTACGCGTTCGAGTACAGCGCGATCGCGTCCGCCTGGATGGAGATGAGCTGTTCGAAGTGTGGACCCTTCCAGTCCCGCCGATCGCTGTACTGGTAGAACCCGCCCCACTCCGGATCTTGCAGTTGCAGCGCCATCTCCAGCGTCCGCCGCGCGCGCGCCGCCTCCCTCGCATCCCCCGCGTCCGCCCTCGACAGCGCCAGCCACGCCGGCGCCGCGTCCACCAGCTTGTGCCCGTCACCCCACCCGGCGAACTGCTCGTCGAACGCGGCGTCGTTCGTCGCCAGCAACTGCTTCCGGAGCTCCGCGCCCAGCACGGCGTCACGCGCCGGCTCCGGCTCCGGCTCGACCTCCGCGGACGGACCCGGCGTCGGATCCTTCAGCACCTCCTCCAGCAGCGACGCCATCCGCTCCGGCGGCACGTACCCCTTGAACTTCACCAGCTCCACGCCGTCCGGCCGCAGGATGATCGTCGCCGGCCACCCCCACGCCTCGTAGCGCGCGCTCAGCGCCGGATCCGCGTCCTGGTCCACCCGTACCGGCAGGTACCCGCGCTTCACCAGCCCCACCACCGCGGGGTCCCGGTACGTCACCTCGTCCATCACGTGGCACCAGTGGCACCACACCGCCCCCACATCCAGCAGCACCAACCGGTGCTCCGACGCCGCCCGGTCCAGCACCTCCTTCGACCACGGCTTCCAGGCGATCTCGGAGGCGGCGCCAGCCGCGGTCGCCGTCAACGAGACGCAAAGGCTCAGGAACAGGACGGTCCGGGGGCGCATCACCCCCCAGTACGCCGCTCACCCGGCCGCGGTTTCCCCGGAAGGCCTACTCGGTGGCGTCGTTCACGTCGTTGTACGGGATGCCGGCGGGGACGGGCTGGCCCTTGGGTCCGGTGCGGGCCGCGGAGGAGATGGACCACACGTCCAGGGTCGCGTCCTTGTCGATGTTGCCCGCGCAGACGGCGACGAAGGAGCAGTCGGGGCACTGGCCGTGGACGCCGGCCTTCACGTTGCCGGCGACCGGCGGCAGGTCTCCGTAGGCGATCGGCTGCTCCTCCGGGTGCTTGTTGGTGTCGACGTTGACGCCGGTGACGCCCGGGCCGGACGTCGGGGTCGCCGAGGAGCGGTCCTCCACCTGGCCCACGTCGAAGAGGAAGTACGCGTAGCGGTTCCCGCGTTCGGGGCGGAAGCCGATCTCCTCGATGTTGGTGCTGTAGGCGCTCTTCTCGGTGAAGAAGCTCTTCTCGGCGGTGTAGAGCGCCACCAGGTTCGCCTGGCACTCGATCTGCTTGGCGCGGCCCTGGAACTTGATGAAGTTCGGGATGCCGATGGCCGCCCAGATGCCGGCGGAGACGACGCCCGCGACGATCGGGACGACGATCCCGGCGATGGCCAGCCCGCGCCCGCCCAGGCCCGGCGTCTGGCCGATGCGGTTGAGGGCGATGATGCCCAGGATGATGCCCACCACGCCCAGCGGGCACGGCAAGCAGATGCCCAGGAGGCCAAAGATGAGCGCGGCGATGGCCATCCCCGACGTGCCCTGCGGAACGCTTCCGCCGGCCGGCTGGCCGGGGTACTGCGGATTCGGCGTCATGGTGCGGACCCCTCCCGGGCGCGAAGCCCGGCGGCACTCTAGAGCGCCATCCGGCGCAGGCGTAAAGCGTTTCCGATCACCGACACGGAGCTGAAGCTCATCGCCGCGCTGGCGATCATCGGGCTGAGGAGGAGGCCGAACGCCGGGTAGAGCGCGCCCGCCGCCAGCGGGATGCCGAGCGCGTTGTAGGCGAAGGCGAAGAAGAGGTTCTGGCGGATGTTCCGCATCGTCCCGCGGGAGAGCCGCCGCGCCCTGGCCAGCCCGCGCAGGTCGCCCTTCACCAGCGTCACGCCCGCGCTCTCCATCGCCACGTCCGTCCCGGTGCCCATCGCCACCCCGACCTGCGCCTGCGCCAGCGCCGGCGCGTCGTTGATGCCGTCCCCGGCCATCGCCACCACGCGGCCCTCCGCCTGCAGCCGCTTCACCGCGTCCGCCTTCTGCTCCGGCAGCACCTCGGCGATCACCTCGTCGATCCCCAGCTTCCGCGCCACCGCCTCCGCCGTGGTCCGGCTGTCCCCGGTGAGCATCACCAGCCGGACGCCCTCCTCGTGGAGCTGCCGGATCGCCTCCGGGGTGGACGCCTTCACCGGGTCCGCCACGCCGATCAGCCCGGCCGCCTTCCCGCCCGCGGCGAGGAACACCACCGTCTGGCCGTCCCGGCGCAGCGCCTCCGCGCGCTCGGGGAGATCGCCCAGCGCGATTCCCTCCAGCAGGCGCGGGTTGCCGAGCGCCGCAGGGCGGCCGTCCACCGCGCCGCGAACGCCCTGGCCGGTGACGGAGGCGAAGTCCTCCAGCGCTCCGGGCGAGACGCCGCGCTCGCGCGCGCCGGCGAGGATGGCGGCGGCCAGGGGGTGCTCGCTCCCGCGCTCCAGGGTGGCGGCGAGGCGCAGCAGCTCCGGCTCGGTGAAGCCCGGCGCGGCGACGACGGAGGTCAGGCGCGGCTTCCCTTCGGTGAGCGTGCCGGTCTTGTCCACCACCAGCGTGTCCACCCGCTCCATCACCTCCAGCGCCTCGGCGCTCTTGATCAGCACCCCGGCGTGCGCGCCGCGCCCGGTGCCCACCATGATCGACATCGGCGTGGCCAGCCCCAGCGCGCACGGGCAGGCGATGATCAGCACCGCCACCGCGTTCACCAGCGCGTGCGCCAGCCGGGGCTCGGGGCCCACCAGCGCCCAGAGGAGGAAGGTGCCGGCGGCGACGAGCATCACCGCCGGGACGAAGATGCGGGAGACGGCGTCCGCCAGCCGCTGGACGGGCGCGCGGCTCCGCTGGGCCTCGCCCACCATGCGGACGATCTGCGCGAGGAGGGTGTCGGCGCCCACGCGCTCGGCGCGCATCAGGAAGGTGCCGGTCTGGTTCACGGTGCCGCCCGTCACCGCGGCGCCGGCGGACTTCTCCACCGGGATGGGCTCGCCGGTGACCATCGACTCGTCCAGGGCGCTGGCGCCCTCCAGCACGGCGCCGTCCACCGGCACCTTCTCGCCGGGGCGGACGCGGAGGCGGTCGCCCGGCCGCACGTGCTCCAGCGGCACGTCCTCCTCCTCGCCGGCGTCGCTCACCCGGCGGGCGGTGCGCGGGGCGAGGCCGAGCAGCGCCCGGAGCGCGCTCGAGGTGCGGCTCCGGGCGCGGAGCTCCAGCACCTGGCCCAGCAGGACCAGGGTGGTGATGACGGCGGCGGACTCGAAGTAGACGCCGATGGTGCTGGAGGCGAAGGTCGCGACCAGGCTGTAGCCGTAGGCGACGCCGATCCCCAGGGCGATCAGCGTGAACATGTTGAGGGAGCGGTGGACGAGGGAGGCCCAGCCGCGCTGGAAGAGCGGCCAGCCCGCCCACAGGACCACCGGCGAGGAGAGCGCCAGCTCCACCCAGGCGATGCGCCGCTCGCCGAGGGCGTGGTGCAGCGGCATTCCGGGGAGGAGATCGGACATCCCCAGCGCGAACACCGGCGCGGCGAGCGCGGCGGCGATCCACAGGCGGCGCGTCATGTCCTCCAGCTCGGGGTTGCGCTCGTCGGTCCCGGGTGCGGTGACGGCCACCGGCTCCAGCGCCATCCCGCACTTCGGGCACTCCCCGGGCCCGCGCTGGCGGACCTCGGGGTGCATTGGACAGGTGTATTCAGCCAGCTCCATGCGCCGCTCCCATCGAGGAATATGGTGGCGAGCGACGCGAGCGCCGTGCCCGCCTACGGGTCGAGCGTCGCGGCAGGCGCGGTGACGGTCAGCGTGTAGCCCGAGGTAGCGCCGAGGTACCCATTCACCTTCAGCAGGTACACCGTGTTCGCGGCCGCGGCGTAGCTCCCCGTCTCCGGATTGCTCGTCGTGAACCCTTGCGCGAGGACGGTGGTGGGCGCGCTCTCCTTGGAGAGGTACCAGTCGAGGTCGGCGGCGCCGCCGATGGACACGCTGATGCTCAGCGTCCCCGCCGACTTCACCGGGATGCGGTACCAGTCCTGGTCCGTCGAGGTGGAGATGGCGGCGGTCACCGCCTTGCCGTTGCCGATGGGCCCGTTGGGGGTGCTGGAGCTGTCGTTGGGCTCGGTCTCGGCGGAGATGGAGCCGGGCGGAGGAGGAGGAGGCGGCGGCGGGCCCCCGCCGAAGTCGGAGCCGTCCACCCGCTTGCCGGGAGACGCCGACAGCGTGCTGAGCGTGGTGTGCAGCACCCAGGAGCCGGTGGAGTTCCCGTCCGGGTTGCGGTTCATGGACACGCCGTCCGTCGACGACAGCGACGACGGGTAGGTGGTGGCGTCCACCTGCGTGCCGCTCCCGTTCTTCAAAATCACCGAGTCGCCGCTGTTGCCCAGCCCGAGCGCGCCGGTGGAGGCCGCCACCGCGTTGGTGAGGCCGGCGGGGATGCCGCTGGCGCCGCCGAAGACCACCACCGCCGCACCCGCGCCGAGCGAGGTACCCGCCGGGAACGTGTGCCGCACGGCGGTGGAGTCCGAGATCGTCCAGCCGGAGAGGTCCGCCGCGCTCCCGCCCGAGTTCACCAACTCCACCAGCTCGCCGTTGATGTCGCTCCCCGGCTCGTTGGCCAGGATCTCGTTGAGGAACACCGCCGCCGGCGAGCTCTGCGGGGAGATGGTGAACGCGCCGTCGCTGGTGTCCGTGACGCCCGAGCCCGCCGCGTCGCTCACCCGCACCTTCGCCGCGCTGGTCGTGGTCGACGGCACCACCCAGGAGAACGAGCCGGCGGAGGCGGAGACGCTGGACGCCGCCACGCTCCAGGCCGACCCGTTCAGCGTGTACTCGACCTTCACGTTGGCGAGCCCCGAGGCGGTCCAGGTGATGGGGTGGGTGCTGCCGGCCGTCCAGGTCTCGCCGCCGTTGGGCGAGGTGACCGTCACGGACGCCACCGCGCCGCCGGAGACCATGAAGTCCTTGATCACACCCATGTGCTGCATGTTCACCGCGCCGCTGTCGCCGGCCAGCGCGGGGCTGATCTCCGAGATGGGCGAGTAGACGCGCGTGTCCGCCACCAGGCCGTTGGTGAACGACGAGGCGCCGATGACGGTGGGGGTCCGGAGCGCATTGAGGCCGGAGCTGACCAGCAGCCAGTCGTACGGCTTGGCCCGGGCGGCGTTGGTGTTGGTGTTGCCGTTGCGGTCTGCGGGGCGCGGCGCGGAGGTGGTCACCACCGCGGAGAGCCGGCTCAGGCAGCTCTCGGTGGTGCTGTCGGTGTTGAAGTCGCCGCCGATGGCCACCCAGTCGCCCGCGGGGACGTTGGACTGGATGAACGAGACCAGCGACTGCGCCTCGAGGTCGCGCTCGGAGCTGCTGCTGGTGAGCAGGTGCACGCTGATCGCCCAGAGGTTGGTGGAGCCGGGCAGGTCGATCACCGCCACCTCGAAGTCGCGGTTGGTCACCCGGGGGTCGTCCCACTCGAAGCAGTTGAGGATGGGGTAGCGGCTGATCACGCCGTTGGGGATCTGCGCGCCGCCCTCGCGGCAGTAGGAGAAGGAGGTGCCGAAGGCCTGGTCCACGAAGGAGCGGAGGTCGGCGGCGGAGTTCGAGCCGTAGTTGAACTCCTGGATCATCGCCACGTCCGGGTCGGTGCCCTGGAAGATGCGGATCCCCTCGCCGGGGTCGTAGGACTGGAGGTTCCCGCTGGTGATGTTCGCCCCCATCAGGCGGACGCGGACGTCGCCGGCCAGCGCCGGCGCCAGCGTGTCGGAGGGGCCTTCAGCAGAGGTCGGGTCGGTGGCGGGCGGCTCGCAGGAGGAGAAGGCCAGCACTGCGACGAGGAGGAACGATGGGCGAGGGCAAGTCATAGGGCGCGCGGGCGAATACGCCACTGCGCGCCGCCGCGCAAGGTCAGGGGCGGGCCATTTCGAGACATTCGTGTGTCACGTCACCTTCGGCATACGGCACCAGGTAGAGCGACTGGACCTCGCCCCTCGCCTTGCCCCAGTCGTAGATGCAGTCGAAGCGGACCTCGTGGCGGCCGGCGGGCAGGGCGTAGCGGGGTTGCGGGGTGCGGCCAATGGACTTGCCGTCGACGAAAATCTCCGCCGGGCGGTTGGAGTGGAGGTTGAGGTAGGCGGAGTCCGAGCGCGTGGCCGGCGTCGCGGGGGCGGTCGCGACCGGTTGGGTGCGAGGCGGCTTCGCGGTGGGCGGCGGACGGGCCGCGGGGTGTGCGGGTGGCGTGACCGGCTTCACCGCGGCCATCGTCGTCTGGGACTCGGGCTTCACCGGGTCCTTCGCCTCGACGGCCGGTGGCACCTCCGGAGGCGGTGACGGCGCAGGAGTTGGAGGAGGCACGGCGGCGATCGGCTCCGTCTCCGGATCGGGTCCGGCCGGCCGGCTCAGCCGCTGCCACGCGAACCCCGCGCCGCCCGCAGCGGCGAACGCCAGCACCACCACCAGCGCCACCCGCACCGAGCGCGCCGGCCGGGCACCCGGGAGCGTGGCGGCGGAGCCGATGCCGGTGGGCACGCCCAGCTCGAGCGGTGGCGCGGGCATGCGCGACGGCGCGCCCGACAGTCTCAGCCCGCCGCCATGCGTGGCGAGCGCGTCGGGTTGCGTGGTCTCCGGCGGAGGCCCCACGTCCGTGGGCGGCTCCGGCGGCGTGGGTGGCGGCCCGACCTCGGTGTCCAGCGCGAGCGGCTGGGGCGGCTGCGGCGGCGGCCTCACCTCGGTGGGCACCGCGAGCTTCGGCGGCGTCGCCGTCACCTGCGTCGGGTCGGGCGCGGGCGGCGGCGGGAGGACGGGCGCCTGCGCCGACACCGGCCGCGCGGGCGGCAACCGCACCCGCGACCGGCTCTTGAGCGACCTGGTGGCCCCGGTGGGCGGATCCGGATCCGGCGCCAGCACCTCCGCCGCCACCACCGCGCGCGATCCCCCGACCAGCCCCTTGATGAACTCCGCGACGTCGCGGGCGGAGATCAGCTCGCCCCGGGAGAAGAGGTATCCCTCCAGGTCGGTGACCATCTCGCTGGCCCACTGGTACCGGGCCTGTGGGTCCTTCGCCAGCGCGCGGGTGACGATGGCGCTGAGCCCCGGCGGCAGGTCCGGGTCCAGGTCGCCGGGGGGCAGGTACCGCACGTCGCGGATCGCCTCCATGACCGACAGCTCCGACTCGCCCGCGAAGGGCCGCGGGCCGCAGAGCAGCTCGTAGAGGACGATCCCCACCGAGAACACGTCGCTCCGCCGGTCCAGCGACCACCCCTGCACCTGCTCCGGGGAGAGGTACGCCGTCTTCCCCTTGATCATCCCGGTGCGGGTGCGCGAGTTCTCGCCCGCCGCCTTGGCGATCCCGAAGTCGATCAGCTTCACCTCGCCGCTGAACGAGACCAGGCAATTCGAAGGAGACACGTCGCGGTGCACCAGCTTGAGCGGTCGCCCGGCGGCGTCGCGCTTGCGGTGCGCGTGGTCCAGCCCGTCGCACAGCCTGGCCACCACGTGGCAGCAGAGCGGGATGGGCAGCCGCTCGTCGCGCTTGGCGGCCTCCGCCATCAGCGCGCGCAGGTCCAGCCCGCTCACGTACTCCATGGCGATGAAGTACATCCCGTCGCTCTGACCCAGGTCGTAGAGCTGCGCGATGTTGGCGTGCGAGAGGTTCGCCGCCAGCCGCGCCTCGGCGAGGAAGCTCTCCATCACCATCTCCTCGCCCACCAGGTGCTCGTGCAGCAGCTTCACCGCCACGTGCTTCTCGAAGCCGGCCAGGCCCTCCACCCGCGCCAGGTAGACGTCGCCCATCCCGCCCACGCCGAGCCGCCGGATCAGCCGGTACTTCCCGGCGATCATCGAACCCACCAGCGGCGTCTGGGACGCGAAGCTCATCCGGGCCCGGCCCCCGGTCCCGCCGGGCGCACGCGCTTCTGCGGCCTGGGCAGGCCGTGCGCGTCCAGCTTGTAGAGCAGCGTCCGCCGCGAGATGCCCAGGAGCCGCGCGGCCTGCGTCTGGTTGCCGGCGCACTTGTGGAGCGCGTCGGCGATCCGCTGGCGCTCGGCGGCGGCGCGGTCTCCCTCGGGCGCGGGTGCCGGGGCCGGCGCGGGCGAGGGCGGGGCCAGCCACACCGCGGACATCTTCTCCAGCGGGAGGTGCTCCACGTCCACCGGCCCACCGCCCGCCAGCAGCACCGCGCGCTCCACCGCGTTGCGCAGCTCGCGGATGTTGCCCGGCCAGGCGTACTGCTCCAGCAGCCGCATCGCCGCCGGGGAGATCCGCGCGTCCGCTCCGGGGCGCCCCAGCTGCCGCGCCGCCACGCGGGCGAACGCCGACGCCATGGGGCCGATCTCCTGGCGGCGCTCGCGCAACGGCGGCACCACCAGCGCCACCCCCGCCAGGCGGAAGTAGAGGTCCTTGCGGAACCGCCCCGCCTCCACCTCCGCCTCCAGGCTCCGGTTGGTGGCGGCCACGAAGCGGGCGTCGATGGGCCGCAGCTTGAGCGATCCCACCCGCCGCACCGCGCGCTCCTCGAGCACGCGCAGCAGCTTGGCCTGGGTGGAGAGCGGCAGCTCGCCCACCTCGTCCAGCAGCACGGTGCCGCCGGCGGCGGACTCCAGCAGGCCGGGCTTGGCCTCGGTGGCGCCGGTGAAGGCGCCGCGCTCGTGCCCGAACAGCTCCGACTCCAGCAGCGACTCCGAGAGCGCGGCGCAGTTGATCCGCACGAACGGGCGCGGCGCGCGCGGGGAGCGGCGGTGCACCGCCTCCGCCACCAGCTCCTTGCCCGCGCCGGTCTCGCCCAGCACCAGCACGTTGATGTTCCCGGCGGCGACCTTGTCGATCAGCTTGTAGAGCTGGACCATGGCCAGGTCGGCGATCACCGGCGCGTCGTCCCCGGCCTCCGCCGCGTCCACCCCGCGCGCCTCGGCGCCGGCCCTGGCGATCAGCCGCTCCGGGTCGCGCCCGTCCCGCGGGAAGCACGCCACCCCGGCGGTCGCCTCCAGGCCGGCGTCCTCCAGCGTGGCCACGAACTCGTCCGCGCGGGCGGCGGCGCGCTCCGGGTCGCCGCTGGTGAGCAGCAGCTCGTACTCCAGCGGCGCGTAGGCGGCGGCGCACTCGCCCGGGCGCAGCTCGCGGCCCAGCGCCTCGGCGGCGCGCTCGGGGGTGGCGCCCTCGCCGCCGGCGCGGAGCCGCACCACGGAGAGGGAGGCGCCGTCGCGCGCGCACTCGTCCTCCAGCCGGCCCTCGAAGTAGGCGTGCGACCACAGGCGCCGGGCGCGCGCGTGGCGAGCGCTGCGCTGCAGCACCACCAGCACGTCGCCCAGCTCGATGGAGTCGCCCGGCCCCACCTTCTCCCAGGCGTTGGGCTCCAGCGCCCGGTCGCGCACCTTGGTCCCGTTGGAGCTGCCCAGGTCCTTGAGGCGCATGCCGGACTCGCCGATGTCCAGGGCGGCGTGCTTGCGCGAGAGCGACGAGGCGTCGATGAACAGGTCCGCCTCGCGCGAGCGGCCGATCACCACCTCTCCGGAGCGCGGCAGCGGGAAGGTGGCGACCTCGCCGCCGGTGAACGCCAGCAAGACCAGCCGGTCAGCGGGACCCGGCGGGCTCAACCCAGCGAGCTCTGCGGTCTTCTGCTCGTCGGTCACGGGGGGCCTTCGTTTGTAGCACGCCTCCCGCGCGCCCCCCCAGCCGGGGCCTACCTGGAGCTGGAGGGAACGGCGGCGGGCGCTGGAGTAGGCGCCGGTGGGGCGGGCGGCGGTGCGAGCGGCGGGGCCGGTCGCTCCGGCGGCTCGTCCGCACGCTCGGTGATGACGAACTCCACCCGCCGGTTCTGCGCGCGGCCCTCCGGCGTGTCGTTGCCGGCCAGCGGCTTGTCCGGCCCGTAGCCGATGGCGTCCAGCCGGTCCGGCTCCACGCCGTTGACCTCGACGAGGTGCTTGCGCACCGACTCCGCGCGCCGGCCGGACAGCTCCCGGTTCGCCGCGGCCGAGCCCACCGAGTCGGTGTGACCCTGGATCTGCACGCGGCGGATCTCCGGGTGGAGGAACATCACCTTCGCCACCGTGGCCAGCAGCAGGTACGAGTCCTTGGCGATCTGCGCGGTGCCCGGCTCGAAGCTGATGGTCTCGAAGCGGGTGGGGGCCTTGATCTGGATCTTGTCGTGGGTGAGCACCACCAGGTCGTCGCCGGAGGCGAGCTGCGAGGCCGAGACCACGCGCGGCCTGGCGGGCGCCTTGTCCCTGGCCGGGATCTCCACGGCGGCCAGCGTGGGCTCGGGGGGCGCGCCCAGGGTGAACGAGAGCGACACGCCCGCGCTGAGCACCATGGGGCTGGTGGGGTCCTGCAGCGGCGTGGGCGGCTGGATGATGTGCAGGAAGCGCACGTACGGGCCGATGGAGAAGGGCCCCACCTTGCCCAGGTCGCCGCCCGCGCCCAGCTCGTAGCCGAAGCGCAGGTTGGGGCCGCTCACCACCAGGTGCCCGGCCGCCTGCAGCCAGACGGGGTGGAAGGTGGCCCGCAGCCCCGCGCCCAGCGCGAGCGCGCCGCCCGGCGGCGTGTCCGGAGCGGACGGGAAGGGGAACACGACGTAGCCGCCGCCCAGCTCCGCGGAGAGGAACCGCCACAGCGGCACGTCGGCGCGCGCGCCCACCGCGGCGCCCGCCGGCCCGTAGCGCGCCTGCTGCGACGAGGAGACGAAGAACGCCGCGCCCGGCTCCACGCGGAGCTCCACGGGGATGGTCTGCGCGCCCGCGGTCGCGGCGGCGGCGCACAGCGCGGCGGCGAGGAGCCGGCGCCTCTTCATCGCGACCATGGCATGCACCCGAGGCTGCCTCCGTCGTCGGCCATCCCGACGTAGTCGCAGCACAGGCCGCCGTCGCACGTCAGTCCTCCCGAGCAGTTGTCGTTCGGCCCCGTCGGATCCGCGCAGCAGAAGTTGACCGAGATGCACTCGCCGTTGCAGAGCTTCTGGTCGATCCGGCATCCGCAGCGCCCCTGGAGGCACACGCCCTGGTTCGCGCAGTCCTGGTTCGAGCAGCACTGCGCGCATGCTCCCACGCCGGCGTCGAGGACGCAGAAGCGCTGCCCGCTCGGGCAGGTGGGCTCGCAAGTGCCGGCCGCGGTGCAGTGGCCGTAGGGCGCGCAGGCCTGGTCGTCGCAGCAATGGGCGCAGCGGTCGCCGCACCAGTGCTGCGGATAGGCGCACCGCTCCTCGCAGTGCCCCTCGCTGTTGCAGTGGAGCGTGTCGAGGCCGCAGTCCGAGTCCTGGGTGCAGGTCGTGGTCGGCGCGTTGAACGGTCCGCAGGCGGCGATGAAGCCGAGCACCAGGCCGGCGCCGCCAGCGAGCACGCGCGCGACCACCGCTTCGAGGCGAGAAGGGGGGCGCATGCGATCCACGCTATCACCGCGAACCCCGCCAGAGCCCACCGGTTGGTCTGTCATGAGGACGCCCATCCAGCAGTGGACGTGCCAGGGCCGGCGCGGAGGGGAGGGTCATCCGGGTTGCGCAGATCGCCCGCGGCGCGGTGCGCAGTCCGAACGGGCGCTGCGCGATCTGCGCAACGGGCACTGCGGCATGGCGGGAGGCTCCCGGTTAGTCTTCCCGGATGCCGGCCGCTTCCCCCCTCCGCCTGCGCGTCCTCACCTCCATCACCGAGGTGGACCGCCAGGCGTGGGATGCGCTCGCCGGGCCGGACCCGCTGCCGTTCATCCGGTGGGCCTGGCTGGACGCGCTGGAGTCGTCCGGCAGCGCCACCGCGCGCACCGGGTGGGAGCCGCAGCACCTCACGCTCTGGCGCGGCGACAAGCTGGTGGCCGCGTCGCCCGCCTACGTGAAGCACCACAGCATGGGGGAGTACATCTACGACTTCGGGTGGGCGAGCGCCGCCGGCGCCGTGGGCGTGAGCTACTACCCGAAGCTGCTGGTGGGCGCGCCGCTCAGCCCCATCACCGCGCCGCGCCTGCTGGTCGCCCCCGGCGAGCCGGTGGCCGAGATGCAGAAGGAGCTGGCGGCGGCGGCGGAGGGGGTGGCGCGGGAGGCGGGGTGCTCCTCCGTGCACGTCATCTTTCCCTCGGACGCGGAGGCCGGGGCGCTGGAGGCGCAGGGGTGGGCGCGCCGGCTCACCATGCAGTACCACTGGCGGAACCCGGGGTACCGGACGTTCGACGACTACCTCGGGCGCTTCACGTCCAAGCGGCGGCACCAGATCCGCCGGGAGAAGGGCGCGGCGGCGGGGCAGGGCGTCACCATCACCACCCGCCGCGGGGAGGCGCTGGCGCCGGAGCATTCGCTGCTGGCGTACCGGTTCTACGAATCCACCAGCCGCAAGTTCGCGTGGGGGCGGATCCAGCTCAACCGCGGGTTCTTCGCCCGCGCGTTCGAGACGCTGCGGCCATACATCGAGCTGGTGGAGGCGACGCGAGGCGGGGAGGTCATCGCCGGGGCGTTCAACCTCACCGCGCAGGGCAAGCTGTTCGGGCGATACTGGGGGTGCTTCGAGGACGTCCCCTTCCTCCACTTCAACGTGTGCCTCTACCACTCCATCGAGGAATGCATCGCGCTGGGGCGGACCGTCTTCGAGCCGGGCGCCGGAGGTGAGCACAAGATCGCCCGCGGCTTCGAGCCGACCGGCATCCACAGCGCGCACCTGATCTTCAACAAGAAGCTGGACCGCGCCATCCGGGACGCGCTCCGGCGCGAGCGCGCGCAGACCGAACCGCTGCTGGCGCAGTCGGAGGAGATCTCCGGGATGAAGCCGTGGGGAGGGCCACGAACGTGAAGCGAAAGTACCAGTGCAAGGTGTGCGGCCACGTCTACGACCCCGCGGAGGGCGATCCCATGGCCGGCGTCCCACCCGGCACCGCCTTCGAGGACCTCCCGGCGGACTGGGTCTGCCCCGACTGCGGGGCGGCGAAGTCCGACTTCGAGCCGGTGGAGGACTGAAGAGGTGAGGACGCGCTCCTTCGAGGGGAAGGTGGCGGCCGTCACCGGAGCGGGCTCGGGGATCGGCCGCGCGCTGGCGGCGGGGCTGGCGCGGCGCGGGTGCCACCTCGCGCTCGCGGACGTGGGCGAGGAGGGCCTGGCCGCCACCGCGGCGTCGATCCAGAACGTGAAGGTCACCACCCGGCGTCTCGACGTCACGGACGAGGGGGAGGTGAGGGCGTGGGCGGACGAGGTGGTGCGCGACCACGGCCGCGTCAACCTGGTCTTCAACAACGCCGGCATCTCCTACGGCGCCACGGTCAAGGGCGCCGAGGAGGCCGACTTCCGCCGCGTCCTCGAGGTCGACTTCTGGGGCGTGGCGCACGGGACGCGCGCGTTCCTGCCCAGGCTGGAGGCCTCCGGCGACGGGCACGTGGTGAACACCTCCAGCCTGTTCGGGTTGATCGCCTTCCCCGGGCAGTGCGCCTACAACTCGGCGAAGTTCGCGGTGCGCGGCTTCACCGAATGCCTCCAGATCGAGCTGGCGATCACCGGCGCCCCGGTGAACGCCACCTCCGTCCACCCCGGCGGCATCAAGACCAACATCGCCAAGGCGGCCAAGACGCACCCCTCGCTCGCCGAGCTGGGCGTGGACCTGGACAAGGCCACCGCGGAGTTCGAGAAGCAGTTCCGGCTCACCTCGGACGAGGCGGCGGAGATCATCCTCCGCGGGATCCAGCGCAACGCTCGGCGGGTGCTGGTGGGCGGCGACGCGAAGATCATGGACTGGGTGCAGCGGCTGCTGCCGGGGCGCTACCAGGACGTGGTGGCGGCCATCAGCAAGCGCCAGATGGCGAAGGCGCTGGCCGCGCGCCAGCCGGGATGACCTCCGTCGAGGACCTCGACGTGGTGGTGGTCGGCGCGGGCCTCTCCGGCATCGGCGCCGCGTACCGCCTGAAGACGCGGTGCCCGTCGCGGCGCTTCACCATCCTCGAGGGGCGCGGCGCCGTCGGCGGCACCTGGGACCTGTTCCGCTTTCCGGGCGTGCGCTCGGACTCGGACATCGCCACGCTGAGCTACCCGTTCCGCCCGGCGCAGCACGAGCAGCGCATCGCCTCCGGCCCGTCGATCCTCCGCTACATCCGCGAGACCGCCGCCGCGTACGGCATCGACCGGGAGATCCGGTTCAACCACCGCGTGGTCTCGGCGCGCTGGTCCACGGCGGAAGCGCGGTGGACGCTGGACATCGAGGGAGGCGGCCGGCTCCGCTGCCGGTTCCTCTACCTCTGCACCGGGTACTACGCGTACGACGCCGCTCACGCGCCCGACTTCCCCGGCGCCGGGGACTTCCGCGGCCGGATCGTCCACCCGCAGTGGTGGCCCGAAGACCTGGACTACTCGGGCCGGCGGGTGGTGGTGATCGGCAGCGGCGCCACCGCGGTGACGATGGTCCCGGCGCTGGCCGCGCGCGCCGGGCACGTCACCATGCTCCAGCGGTCGCCCTCGTACGTCGGGGTGCTGCCGGAGCGCGACCGCGGGGCGGACCTCCTCCGCACGTTCCTGCCGCGGCGCATGGCGAACCGGCTGATCCGGACCCGGAACATCGTCCTGGGCGTGTTCGGGTACTGGATGTGCCGCCGGTTCCCGGAGGCGGCGCGCCGCTTCTTCTTCAAGCAGGCTCGGGAGCGTCTCCCGCCCGGGTACCCGGTGGAGCGCCACTTCCGCCCTCGCTACGACCCGTGGGACCAGCGCCTCTGCCTGGCGCCCGACGGCGACCTCTTCACCGCCATCTCCGCCGGGAAGGTGAGCGTGGTCACCGACACCATCCAGCGCTTCACCAAGGGCGGCATCCTGGTCTCCTCCGGCGAGGAGTTGCCTGCGGACGTCGTCGTCACTGCTACCGGGCTGAAGCTGCAGCCGTTCGGCGGGATGTCGATCTCCGTCGACGGGCGCGCGCTCGATCCCGGCCAGGCCGTCCTCTACAGGGGCGTGATGCTGAGCGGTGCGCCGAACCTGGCGTGGTGCATGGGCTACGTCAACGCGTCGTGGACGCTGCGCGCGGACCTGTCGTCGACGTTCGTCTGCCGGCTCCTGCGGTACATGGACCGGCGCGGCTTCGATGTCGCCGTCCCGGAGGCGGGCGCCGGCACCGGCCCGCTCCAGCCGGTGCTGAGCCTCACCTCCGGGTACGCCGCCCGGGCGCGGGAGGAGATGCCGAAGATCGGCGCTCGGGGGCCGTGGTTGCTCCGGCAGAACTACCTGAAGGACTGGTGGGCGGTCGCCCTGGGGCGCGTGGACGGGCCCGGGCTGTCGTTCGCGACGGTTACTGCACCACCGGCGGGTACTTCAGCGCCATCGCCACGGTAACGCTCGACCCGCTCGCACCAAGGCCTCCCGCCGACCCGAGGAGAGCACATGGTCGGCTGACCTTGCAAAGCTCCGTCAAATGCATATACATTTGTACGTAGATGTACGAGGTCAAGTATCAGTCCGCGGCTGCTGCGGAGCTAGGCGCGTTGCGCGCGTTCGATCGGGTACGAGTCCTCGATGCGATCGAGAAGAACCTGAGGCTCGCGCCCATGGCCGTCACGGGAAAGAAGAAGCTTCTCGAGCTGGGGGATGGGGAATCCATCCGCCAGCTTCGGGTCGGCGACTACCGCGTCTTCTACGATGTCGACGAGGAGCAAAGCCTCGTCATCGTGCGCCATGTCCGGCGCAAGGGCACAAGGACCACGGGAGAGATCTTATGAAATTCGTCGGGGTTCGAGAAGCTCAGGCCCGGTTGAGCGGGCTGGTTGGCCAGTCGCAGAAAGAACGGATCGTTCTGACCCGGCATGGGCGGCCTATCGCGGTGCTCACCGGTGTGGAGGGGAAGGATCTCGAGGAGGTTCTCCTTGCCCAGGACCCCGCGTTCCAGAAGTTGATCGGCGAGCGGCGCCGCTACCAGGGGCCGCTGGTGTCGCACGAGACGCTCAAGGCGCAGGCAGAGCGGGAGCTTGCGCGTGAACGCGGGAGAGCTCCGGCTCGTGGGACTGCCCATCGTCATCGTCGGGCGGCCAAGAGGTAGCGCCCCTAGAACCGGGCCGCGATGATGCTCGGGCGGGTGGACGCCCCGGTCCGCTCTCGCTACTGCACCACCGGCGGGTACTTCAGCGCCATCGCCACCAGCGACACCGTGAGGTCGCCCGGGTCCCAGTGCGACAGCATGGCCTGGTGGAACCACGGGCATCGTCACGGTGACGCTCGACCCGCTCGCATCACTGGACTCACCTAGTCCAAGTTGGAGGCCCGGAAGCCGCCTTGTCTATCCGCTCCGCCGCGAGGCGGCGTCCCAGCCTTTGACGAGACCAACCCCGTCAATCGCCCTGAGCATCCCGCCAGCCAGGTCTCGGGTCGCGGCCCCAGCCGGCAGTTCGTCCTTCGCCAGGTAGTCCTGCGGCCGGCACGTGAGCACGATGACCTGGGTATTGACGGCGGTCTTCGTCAACACATCCCGGAACCATGCCAGCCGGAACGGGTCGGCGTGGACGAGGTGGTCGTCGAGGATGATCGCGCTCCTGAGCTGGCTGGCGATGGTGAGTCGGACCAGTGTGGCCAGTTGATCGCGCGTCCCCACCGACAACGCCGCGAGCGCGTCCTCCGCCTGCTCGGTCCCCGTGACTCGCACCTCCTCCGTCCTCAAGGCCGCGTCGAGTCGCACGTCGCCGTAGCGCCCAGCAGTCAGCTCGCCAAACTTAGTGGTCACCGGCCCGGCCAGCGCGCGACCGAGATGTGCGCCCTCCTCGTTCTCGACGGCCCTCAGCGTCTCGAAGAGCAACCTCCACGCGTCGGCATCGACCTCCAGCTCCTTCTCTCTGGCGCGGGCGCCTACCAGCGCCTCGTCGATTCGCTGCAACTCCTCCCGGACGGCCGCGCCGCCCACCTTCGACAGCGCGCCCTCCTCCTTGTGCAGGTCCTCCTTGGCGCGCTCCAACTCGAGGGCGGCAGCTGCGTGGCGCGCTTCGGCCGTGGCGAGGTCTGCCGCCGACACCGCGAGGCTGGGTGGGAAGCTCGCGACCTCCGCCTGGCAGGTATTGGCGAGCGCTTCGGCCCCGGCGTGGTCCATCGCCGCCAGCTGGCCAGCGAGCACCTCGCGCTCGACGCTTCGGGCGTTCAGCATGGTCCGGGCTCCTTCTACCGCCGCCGCCGCCGAGGACCGCGCCTCCTTGGATTCGGGCACGCCGCGCTTCGCCAACTCGAGCGCCGCGGTGGCCTCCTGGACTGCCTGGTTCGCCTGGGCGTCGAGCGCCTTCACCTGCGTGCCGACCTCCGCGGCGCGGGCGGCGAGGACCTTCAACTCCGCGTCGAGCGCGCGGGCGAGCCCCGCCGGGTCGCCGGAGCCAATCTCCTCCGAAGCCGTCGCCGCGGCCACGGCCAGGACCTCCGACCGCTTCGCGGCCTCGGATGCGCGGTATTCAGCCAGCTTCATGGACTGCTCGGCGGCCGCGAGCGCCGCGCGCCGCGCCGCCAGCGCTTCGGTCCTGGTCGCCTGGAGGGCGTCGGCCTGCGACTCCCAGCTCTTTCCGAGCTTCAGGAACTGGGCCTCTAGGGGACCCATGTCCCGCGCGCCGACCGCGGCCCTCCGCGCCGCGACGTCCTCGTTCCCCGTCAGGAGCCTCGCCGCCTGTTCCTCCTGGAGATCGGCGTTCCTGCGAAGGCCGTTCGCTTCGGCGCGGTGTCGCTCCGCCTCCCTCCGGAGCTCCCCGGCGGCGGCTCGCTCCTTCGCAACTTGTGAGAGGGCGGTGCTCAACTCCTTGACGCTGGCCGCTCCGGCGCGCGCCAGGACCGGCTCGGCGTCGGTCTTCCAGCGCCCGCGAAGCGCCTCCACCACGCGTCGCTGCTCCGCGGCCCCAGCGGCGATCTCGATGTCGACCAACTCACCGATGGAGAGGCGAACGGTCCGCTCGGCCACCAGGAGACGCTCCGCCGCGAGGTTGGCCTCGTCCAGAGCCGGCCTCTGATCGATCTCGGCGCGAATGCTCAGACCTCGGCGAGGCTTCACCGCGACGCTGAGGCCGCCACCTAGCCCAGCCTCGGCCACCTCGAGGTCCCGCTCGAGCCGGCCGAGTTGCGCCGCTTGCTCTTCCGCTGGCAGCGACCGTTGCCGAGCGGAGACCTGCTCTTCGATAGCGGCCGCGCGCGAGTCGAGCGTCACCGCCCGTGAGTCCTGCTCGCTGGCGGCGGCCCTGGCCGCGGCGGCGGACTCCCGCACCTTCACCGCCTCCGCCGTCGCTGCTTCGGCAGCGCGCCACCGCCCGTACGCCAACAGCGAGACGGCGAGCGCGAGCGCCTCTTCGGCCTCCGCCGCGGCGGCGCGGGACTTCGCGAGCTCGCCGGTCAGCTGCTCCACATCCTGCCGCGCCGCCTGCGCCCCTGCTGTCGCCTTGTCGGCTTCCTCAAGTGACGCCGCGGCGGCGTCGGCCTTTGCCTTTCGAGCCCCGGCGGCTTGTTGCTCGCCGTTCAGCTCCGCGATCTGCCTCTCCAACTGCGCCTGGAGCAACTCTCGCTCACGGGTTCCATCGTCGCTGGTCGCCCTCCGCAGCCCTTCTTCGGCGGCGCGCAACGCCTGCTCCGCGGCCTCCACGCGTTCGTCGGCGAGCGCGAGGTTGGACGTCGCGACCCTCTCTCTCTCCGCGTGCTGTTCGATCTCGGTGGCCAGCGCTTTCACGCGAGCCGCCTTTGCGTCGATCGCGTCGAGTGCGCTTCGAGCCGCCTCCAGCCTCTTCACCGCCCCGTCTCGCGCGCCGGCCGCCTCCAGGCGCGCCTTCACGCCCCGGACGGCGTCCGCGGCCTCGCTGGTTCCGGCGAGCGCGTCCGCGTGACGCAGGCGAAGCGCGTTGATCCTGTCCTCGATGAGGGAAGACTGGCTGACCAACTGCTCGAGCTGGCCGCGAGTGGTCTCCAGCTGCTTGATGGCGTTCCCCGCCTCGGTGAACCTTGAGGAGCGCCCGCGCTTGCGCTGCCAGGTCGGGGTGAAGCACTGGTCGACTTCGGCTTGCGCGGCGTCCAGCACCTTCTTGAAGACGGGGTCCTGCGCCAGGGTGGCGAGCGCCTTCGTCAACCGCACCTTGCCCGACGTGTCGAGGTCCTCACCGAGGCTCTGGCCGAGGATCCCATCGACGTCCGTCTGCGCCGCGAGGAGCACGTTGGCCAGGAAGCTGGTCGGGAGGGACCGCGGGCCGCCTTTCCCGCCGGGTGCCGGGATGCCCCACTCGAGGATCTGGCGGACCTTCTCCTCGACTTGGCGAGCCTTGCAGTCGAGGCTGAACGAGGTGCCGTCCTTGGAGAACGACAGCGTGGCGCTGGAGCTGGCGCCGCCGGCGAAGACCTTCTCGACGCACCAGGAGTTGCCCGCGTCGTCGACGAGATGGAGCGAGGCGCGGGGCGTGGCGCCAGCGTACCAGGATGAATACGACAATGCCTCTGACGACCCGGGCGGCACCAGCAGCGCGGCGTAGATGGCCTTGGCGAGGGTGGACTTTCCCAAGTCGTTGGGGCCGTAGAGCACGTTGAGCCCCGGGCCGAAGGAGACCTCGGCGTGCTGGACGCCCTGGAAGTTGTCGACGACCAGCTTCGCGAAACGCATTACGACGCCTTCTTCCGCGACTCGCGATACAGGTGATAGAGCGCCCGCTCCGCGACGGTGCGCTGCGTCGGGTCCGCGGCGGCGAGCTTGAGGCGGCCGACCGTGGCCCTGAGGACGTCGGGGAGGTCGGCGCAGAAGGTGTCGATGCTCGACGTCTCCAACTCCAGGCCGCGCCGGTCCAGCTCCAGGACGCCCGCGCGCCCGTACCGCGCCGCGGTGCCGGTGAGGTCCTCGATCAGGCGTTCGGCCTCCTCGTACTCCGGCGCGGCGACCCGCATCTCCACCCTCAGGCGCAGCACGCGGTCGGCGAGGTCCGGACGCCTCACGAGCTCCCGGAGGGCGCCCATTGTCGTGGCGTGGGCCTCCTCCCACGTCCAGTGTGCGACGCGCTCGGCTTTCACCGTCGCCCGGCGCTGGCGGTTGATGAAGGTGACCGCGACGCAGCCCGGCTGCTTCTCGTCGAACGCCGTAGGCTCCGGTGTCCCCGGGTAGACGGTCGGGGGGTGAGGGCGATCCGGCGGGATGAAGCGGAAGCCGTGCGTGTCGCCGATGGCCAGGTAGTCTAGGCCGCGCTTCACCGCGGCGTCGGCGGCGATGGGGAAGTTGGTCTGCCAGTCCTTCACGTCGAAGGTGCTCCCGTGGACCATGCCGATGCGAATTCGCTGGTCGCCGGCTGCACGGACCGGGATCGACTCGGTCGGATCGCGCTGGCCGGCCTTCGACCGGCAGGGCACGGCGTACAGGACCGCGTCGTTGGGGAGGGCGTACTCGTAGTCCTCGCGGTCCACGACGTGGACCCAGTCCGGCAGGAGGCTGCGGAACTTGTGGCCCTTCGCCCAGACGGAGTCGGCCACGAGCGGGTCGTGATTGCCGGGGAGAAGGAAGACCGGCCTGTCCTTCCAGTGGCGCTTCTCCAGCCGGATCGCGACCTGCTCCCACCACTCCGCCTGCGGGTTCGGCTCGTCGAAGAGGTCCCCGGCGCACAGCACCGCGTCCACCGCGGACCGCTCGGCGGCGAGGAAGATCCGGTCCAGGACCTCGAGACGCGCGCGGGTGAGCTTGCGCTCCATCTCCTGGCCGAAGCTGTGGAAGCGCCTGCCGAGGTGCCAGTCCGCGGTGTGAAGAAGCTTCAGCACGATCTCGTCCTCCCCCGCCGTCATTCGAGCACCACGTCCAGGTCGAACACGCGCTCCACCTTCGGTGGCGCGTACCGGCGCTGCTGAATGTGGGCCTGGTACTTGCGGTACAGCTCGTCGTCGCGCTGCTGGAGCCGCGCCATCGCACCTCGATCTCGTCGAGCGAGGTCTGAAGGGACACGACGGCCTCGTCCGCCTCGGTCCTGGCTACCGAACCGGTCGCGCCCTGCTGCCGTTGCCGCGCCTGTTCGAGGCGCGCCGCGAGCGTGGCGCGGCGCTTCTGGAGCACCAGCAGCCGGTCCTCGACGTAGCTGTCCGCTTGCTGTTGGGCGCGCTCGAAGCGCTTCTGCTCAAGCTCATCGACCTTCGACTGGAGCGAGAAGAGCGTCTCTTCGGCGGCGTCTTGCAGCGTGGCGTCCTCCACGGCGCCGGCCGGCAGCGGAGGGGAGTCGCGAAAGGCGCCCCGGAGCAGGGCCTCCCCGAGCGCAGGCTCCAGGAGCGACCCGTCATCGAGGACGACGACCGGGACCAATTGCTCGACCTTCTCGAACCCTTCGAACGAAGCCTTCATGACCCGGAGGCGCCCGCGCCGCCCGGCGAGCTGGCGCAGCCCGGCCGGCGCGTCGCTGGACAGCTTGACGATGGCGGGCGGGAACCGCGCGGATTCGCGCGCGTCGGCCACCGCGGCGGCGACCAGCGAGTGGCCCAGGTGCAGGGAGACGTGCTCCTTCGACGGACCGACGGCCGCGGTGACGCCGTCGCGCAGCTCTCCGGGGAGTGCGGGTGAAGCGGCCACGTGGAGCAGTTCCGCCGAACCGAGCGCCTCCAGGCGGTAGGGAATGCGGTTGGCCTCCAAGAAGCCCACGACGACGGCGAGCAGATCGCGGTCCAGCTCGGCGAGCGCCGTCGGCAGCGCCTCCTTGTGGCTGCGGAAGGCTCGCTGAACGCCCTCGTCGAAGCGCTCCTCGATCAGGCCCGCCGTCCGCGCGTGCGTGGCCTCGAACCGCTTGCGCTCCTCGGTTACCCGGTCGCGCAGCGTGCGCAGTTCCGCGGTCACCTCGTCCAGCGTCCGCGCCCGGTCGTAGATGCGGCGCAGCTCGGCCTCGAAGTCGGCGCCCAGCACCCCGACGAGCGCGGCGTCGCTGGTGCCTTCGCTTCGGTGAAGGACCTGGTCGGACGCGTCGAGGACCGTCCCGAAGAGCTCCAGCTTGGCGCTCAGGATCTCGAACGTCAGGCGCTGCGCCTCGTTCTCCTTGGCGATGAAGTTGATCACCATCACCTCGTTCCGCTGCCCGTACCGGTGGCAGCGGCCGATGCGTTGTTCGATGCGCTGCGGGTTCCACGGCAGGTCGTAGTTCACGACGGTGTCGCAGAACTGCAGGTTGAGGCCCTTGGCGCCGGCCTCGGTCGAGATGAACACCCGGGAGCGCTTCTTGAACTCGTGCACCAAGGCCAGGCGCATGGCGATGTCCGGTTGCGGGGGTGGCCCCTCTCCCTTGGGGACCTCGTCGCGCCACTGCTGCAGCGCCTGCTCGGCGCGCCTCGAGTCGTTCGTCCCCCGAAAGAGCGTGATCTCCTCCTCGCTGACGAGGCGGCTCTCGACCAGCCGGTCGCGGAGGTAGGTCTGGGTGACGAGCGACTCGGTGAAGATGAGCAGCTTCCCGGCGCCTTGCCCGGCCCGCGCACGCTCAGTCACGAAATTGAGCGCCTGCAACAGGGCGCGGAACTTGCTGTCGTCATTCCCCAGCTCCCCAGCACGGCGGATGAATCCCTCGACCCGGGCCAGCTCGTGCTTCAGCTGCTCGGCCTCCACCGGGTCCGTGGCAGGCGACGCCGCCCCCGCGGGCGCGGTGTCCTCAACGGTTTCGGTGTCGTCGTCCTCGAGGTCGTCGATGACCTCGCGGGCATCCTCCTCGTCCCGCAGCCGCGACGAGTCCCCGGTGAGCTTGCGCCGGAGCCGGGTCGCCACGCGCGTCAGGCTCGCGGCTAGAGCACGCGTCGACGAGGCCATGCGCCGGTGGAAGCCCAGGAGGAGTAGCTGCCGGTGGCTCCCGCGGAAGGCGAGGATGCCTGGCTCGAGCAGGTACGCTGTGACGTCCTCGTAGAGCGCCTTCTCAGCCGGGCTCATGCCGTACTCGAAGAGCCGCGCCTCCCGGTTGACGAACGGCTTCTCGAGGAATTCCTGCGCCTGCCGGCGGAGCGTCCGCTGGAGGATGACGCGCAGGCGACCGCGCAGCTCCTCCTCCTGCCCGGCGGCGAGTTGGCGGTCGTCCTCGCCGCAAAACACCTCGCGGAAGGTCGGCAGATCGCCCAGCAGCGTCCCCAGAGGATCGACGAACTGCACCAGGCCCCACAGCTCGGTCAGCCCGTTCTGGATCGGGGTGGCCGTCAGGAGGAGCACCGGCGTGCGCGCCGCCAGCAGCACCTCCCGGATCCGGCCGGCGGTTCGCGCCTGCGGAGAGTCGTCCTTGTAGAGCCCGAGCTTGTCGAACCGCTTGTAGATGCCAGCGAAGACCTCGTGCGCCTCGTCGATGACGCAGAGGTCGAACGGCTCGGATGCGAGGAGCGCATCGCGCCCCTTCTCGCTGCCGGCGGATTCGCGCCCGACCAGGAAGACGCCGTCGCCGTCGAACCCGCCCGGCCGCGGCTCGGCTTCGTGGCTCTCGATGTCGAATAGCTGGAAGAGCTCCTGTCGCCACTGTCCGAGGAGAGGTTTGGGCGCGATGAGCAGGATTCGGCGCGCGCCTTCGGCGATGAGCTGCGCCACGACGAGACCCGCTTCGATCGTTTTCCCGAGACCGACCTCGTCCGCCAGGATGCAGCCGCCTTCGCGTACGCGGGCAAGCGCGAAGATGACGGCGTCGATCTGGTGTGGGTTGGCGTCGATCCTCGCGGAGCGCTGGGGCGCGGCGTAACGGCGCTGCTCGTCCGACCGGCGCAGGCGGACGAGATCCTCGGCGAGGTAGCGTCGCTGCGCGGAGTGGAGGACGCCGCCCAGCCGGGGTTCGCGCTCACTCGATGCCATGCACGAGCCGTCACGATAACCCAGGTTCCTCCGGGTTGGCGCGAGTCTCCTCCTGCCCTGGTGATTCCTCGATTCAGCGACCCGGTCGTTTGTTTGAGACGGCTACGCTGCCTTTGGCTTGGCGTTTCCAGTCGATGGGGCCTTCATCCACCGGAGCGACCGGCGCAGGCGCCAGCATTTGCTGGGCCTTGGACGGATCTCCGTGCTCTGGAGCCACTTGTTCTGGAACATCATCGAAGGGTCGTGCTTCTGCTTCATCGCCAGGAACGCGTCCGTCTCCGGCGGAGCGGAGTGAGGCGTCGAGGTCGTCCATGCGCTGTCGGAGTCGGACTGGATCCTCGTTCTCCTCTCGTGGACGGCCCGGTCCGCTCTCGCTACTGCACCACCGGCGGGTACTTCAGCGCCATCGCCACCAGCGACACCGTGAGGTCGCCCGGGTCCCAGTGCGACAGCTGGGGGAGGTTCGGGATGGTGGAGTTGACGTGGTCCAGGTCCGGCAGCGTGACGGTGTTGGAGCCGGGGATCTTCGCGTCCTTCGGCGACACCAGGCCGTCCGTCTTCTCCCCGTAGCGGAGCTTGGTGTAGTCGGCCGGGCCGGCCACCAGCGAGAGCTGACTGTCGCTGCTGCTGCCCAGCGACACGGTGGGGATGTCGGTCGGGTACGGGTGGTCCTTGATGAACTGCTGCCGCCACTCGTAGGTGAGGTCTCGCACGCAGTTCGGGTCGCCGTTGAAGAAGTACTTGGCCAGCGCGTCCACGCCCAGCTTGGTGATGGGGTCCGAGCGGAGGTCGGTGGCCAGCGGCGCGCCGCCGTACGGCGACTGCATGGCGACCACCGCGCGCACGGAGTCCTTCAGCTCCGGGTGGAGCGCGATCGCCGCGGTGATGTCGTTGCCGCCCTTGCTGTGGCCGATGAGGACGACCTGCTTGCCCTCCGCCTTCACCGACTCGATGGCCTTGCGGATGGTCTCCGCGTTGGTGAGCGTGGACGCCTCGGTGTCGACCTTGATCTCCCGGACGTCCAGCCCGCGGTCGCGCAGCCCCTCGCGGTTGGCCTCCATGTAGCCCGGCCAGTTCTCGCCGGTGAGCCCGTCCACCGTCAGGTAGACGTAGTCCTTCGCCTCGGGCGGGAGGACGTTCGCGCCGATCTGCGCCTGCGCGTAGGTGTCGCGGAAGTCGGAGGTGATGTCGCGGGTGGGCGGGAGGTTCGCCTTCTCCATCCAGCCGATCTGCCCGGTGGAGTCCCGGCCGAAGATGGCGTTGATCCCGCCGCGGACGATGTCGATGACGCCCAGGCTCTTCCTCGGCGCGGGCGCGTCGAAGCCGTCGCTCGCCGGGCGAGAAAGAGGGGCGTCGGCCCGGCGCGCTGTCACGGCGCTTGGCGGATTCTGGAGCGTGGGAGTCCTGAGGGAGACCGGAGCGGTCACTGGGAAAACCTCCTGAGCGCTCGGATTCTCGGGAGGGCGTGGAGGGAGTTGTTTGTAAGGAAGGCGGCGGTCCCTGCGCGCAGCCTCACCCGGTGAGAGTCGCCGCCCGGCGCAGCTTCAGGTATGCCGCCAGCGTCAACGCGTGCTCGAAGGACTCCGCGCCGCCCTGGACGACGTCGAGGGTGAGGCTGACGACGCTGAACACCGCCTCCCGCTCCGCGAACCGAAAACCGGTCCGGACGAGGAAGAAGATCATGGCGTAGCGGATGCCGGCGAGGAGCAGGATCGGGCCGCGCGCCACCAGCGCCAGCGCCAGCACCTCCCAGCGGCGCCCCCGCGTCAGCTCGCTGCTCACCCTCAGGGCCGGCTCGCCGGGCTCGAGGTACGCGGCCGGCATCACCAGCCACAGGGCGACGGCGGCGTAGAAGCCCGGGATGACGAGCGCCGCCAGGCCCAGCAGGAAGATGAAGGAGGCCACGAACTGGGCCCAGACCATCCGCGGCCACGCCCGCGCGCTCCGAGCGACCGCTCGCCAGGCGGAGATGGGCTCGCCTCGGGCAGCGGCCGCCATCTGCGCCAGGAGCGCGCCATAGATCCAGGTCCCCAGCAGCAGCGCCTTGACGCTGTGGATCAGGTTTCCGGCGCTGCGGCTCACGGCCATCGCCTCCGGGCTCGCGGACAGGACCCGCGCCGTGATGAAGCCGAAGGCCACCGAGGCCAGCGTCATCCCGACCGAGGCGCCCAGGGCCGTCCACCGCGCCGCGGCGAGGAGCTTCCAGCCGGAGGCCAGCGTCTGGCCGACGGAGAACGGCCCGAGGACGCCCAGCGGGTCGGCCGTCCGCTGCGAGCACTCGGCGCACAGCCCGCTCTCCGGCTGGAAGCACTGCTCGCAGGCGAAGCGCCCGCACCGCGCGCAGGTGCCCAGGGACGGGAGGTCCGGGTGCTGAGCGCACAGCGGCGGCGCGGCGGCGACGGCGTCGGTCGTCACCGGTCCGGATTGCCGGTGGTGAACAGGATGGGGTGCTTGATGCGGCCGGCCTTGATGTCCTTCTTCAGCCGCTCCATGCGCTCGCGGATCAGGCTCCGCTTCAGCGGCGAGATGTGCATCACGTAGACGGTGCCGTCGAGGTGGTCGATCTCGTGCTGGAAGACGTGCGCCAGCTTCCCCTCCGCCGTCTCCTCGTGCCACTCGCCCTTCCGGTCCTGGTAGCGGACGCGCACTTTCTCCGCGCGGTCCAGCTGCTCCCAGGCGTCCGGGACGGAGAGGCACCCCTCGTTCCAGTTCTTCGTCCCCGACTTCTCCAGGATGGTGGGGTTGATGACCTCGATGAACAGCCCGGCGCGACGGCCCACCAGCGCCACCCGCAGCGGCACGCCGATCTGATTGGCGGCGAGGCCAATCCCGTCGTACTCGCGCACCGTCTCGCGCATGTCCTGGAGGAGCTCCTCCAGCGCTGGCCCGAAGTCGGTGACGGGCTTGGTGGGCTTGTTGAGGACCTTGTCCGGCCAGATGACGACGTGCTTGCTCACGGGCCCGAATCTGCAACGCCTCGGCACTGCTCGGGAAGGCGGAAATGAGGTTCAGGTCGCCAGCCGCCGCCGGAGGCCAACCTGGCCGCGGCGGTGAACCTCGCGCTGGCGGCGTGACGCCCGCGGTAGGCTCTCGAGCCGATGCCGATCCGAAGCAACCCGCTCCGGCTTCCGTGCGCGCGCCGGCGGTGCGCGTGGGGTACGCGAGGGTTGACGAATCACCCGGGCGGCAGGTCGACGCGCTCCAGGTCCGCCCAGGTCTTGCCCGCCTCGACGCCGGCCTTCAGCGGCACCTCCAGCTGGAAGGCGTTCCGCATCGCGCTCGAGAGGACCTGGGCCGACTGGAGCAGCTCGGCTTCGGCCACCTCGAACACCACCTCGTCCACCACCTCCAACAGCGGCACCGCCGACAGTCCCTCGCGCCGGATCGCCCGGTCCGCCTCGAGCAGCGCGCGGCGCGACACGTCCGCCACCGAGCCCTCGTGGGTGCCCCGGCGGGCCATCCGTTCGGCGTAGGAGCGCAGCTGCGAGTCCAGCGACTCCAGCCCGCCGACGGGCCAGTGCCTCCCCGCCAGCGTGACCAGGTAGCCCCGCTCCTTGACGAGGCGGAACTGCTCGTCCTGGAAGGCGCGCACTTGCGCGAAGTGGCGGTCGAACCGCGCGATGTACTCCTTCGCCTGGGCGGCGGTGACGCCCAGCTGCAGCGCGAGCGCGCTGGCGCCCTGGCCCGCGAAGGTGGCGAAGTTGACGACCTTGCCCAGCTGCCGTTCGTCCGCGGTGACCTGGTCCGCCGGCTTCTCCAGCACCGCGGACGCCGTCAGCCGGTGCATGTCCGCCCGCTGGCGCAGCGGCTCCACCAGCGCGGGGTCCTTCGTCAGGTGCGCCAGCACGTGCAGGCCCAGCTGGTTGAAGTCGACGGACATCAGCAGGCGGCCGGGAGGGGCCACGAAGGCGCGGCGGATCTCCGCCATCTCCGCGGTCCGGCCGGGCACGCGCGAGAGGTCCGGGTTGGTGGTCACCAGCTGCCCGGAGAAGGAGCGCGCCGGGTGGAAGCGGGCGTGGACCCGGCCGTCGGGCTGGATGCAGCGGCGCAGCGCGTGCAGCCAGTTGTCGCGGAGCCGCCGCAGGAGCCGCCAGCGGAGGACCAGCCCGACGACCGGGTGCGCGTGCTCGATGCGCTCCAGCGCCTCGTTGGCGGTGCTGTAGCCGGTCTTGGTGCGGCTCACGATGGGGAGCTTCAGCTCCTCGAAGAGCACCGTCCCCAGCTGGGCGGAGGAGTTGATGTTGAACGCGCGCCCGGCGAGGGACTCGATCTGCGTCTCCAGCTCGCGCTCGATGCCGGCGAACGCCACCTCGGCGCGGTCCAGCTGCGCGGCGTCGACGGCGATGCCGGTCAGCTCCATCCGGACCAGCGTGTCGGAGAGCTCGAGGTACTCGGCGAGCAGGGCGGGTTCGACCTTCGGCGCCAGCGCCTTGCTGACGGCGGCGGACGCGTCGGCGCGATCTCCCGCGATCTGCGCGGCGGCCCCGGCGCCGAGGTCGCTCCACGCCTTGCGCTCCCCGCCCGTGCCCCGCACCTCGTCGTCGTCGCGCAGCGAACGCCCCAGGACGTAGCGCGCGACCAGCGGCAGCTCGTGCGGGGCCCACCCGCTGGGCTGGGTGAGGTGGGAGAGGCACGCGGAGTCGCCGGAGAGGCCCGCCACCCGGACGCCGTGCCGGACGAGCGCCACCCGGGTCGCCACCAGGTCGTGGCCCGACTTGGGCGCCTTCGGGTCCTCCAGCCAGGCCACCAGCGCGGGCCACGCGGCCGACTGGGCCGGGACGTACCAGGCCTCGCCGCTGCCGGCGGAGAGCGCGACGCCGCGGACCGCCTCGCGCCCCTGGTCGTCCTGGTCCTCGAGGAGCGCCTGGAGGCTGGGCGTGACCCCGGCGAGCGCGGCGAGCGCGGCGGCCACGTCCTCGGGGGTGGCGCAGGTGGTGACCCTGGTGGCGGCGGACGCGCCGACCGTGAGCTCCACGAAGCCGAGCGCGTCGAGCGCGGCGTTCAGGGGGGCCGAGGCGGGCAGGGTGAAGGCGCAGTCCTTCAGCGGGCGGGGCAGGGCGCGCGCGGTGTCGAGGCGGGCGCGGGCGAGGTGCTGGGGAAGCTCGGGGCGGGCGGCGTCCAGGGCCTTGCGCATCCGGTTGTCGAGCTCGTCCAGCTTCTCCAGCGCCGCCTCGACGGTGGCGTGCCTGGCCAGCAGCGTGGTGGCGCCCTTGGCGCCGATGCCGCTCACGCCGGGGACCTGGTCGTCGTCGCCGACGAGGGCCAGCCAGTCGCCCACCTGCGAGGGCGGGACGCCGAAGCGCTTGTGCGCGATCTCCGGCGTGTAGCGGGCGTCCTTGTTGGCGTCGTACCACCAGACCTCGTCCGTCACGAGCTGGGCGTACCGCTTGTCCATCCCGACGATGACGGCGTCGTCGCCGGCCGCCACCGCGGCGCGCGTGTAGCTGGCGACGAGGTGGGGCTCGCCTTCGCCCTCCACCACCGGCAGGCCCAGCGCGCGCAGGAGCTCCGGCAACGCCTCCAGCTGCGGCGCCAGCAGCTCCGGCCACTCGCGGCCGGCCCGGTCGATGACGGCCACGGCGCGGGCGGGCGTCTTCCAGGGCAGCACGTGGAGGACGGCGCGCGCCACCGCGTAGAGGCCGTTCACCGGGGCGCCCGCGCGGGAGCGGCGGTCGGTGGGCACCACCAGGAACCCGCGGGCCAGCAGGTTGGTCGCGGAGACGATGAGGGTGCGCTCGCTCATCGGCGTCGGCGGTCGGCGGGCTTCCTGCTCTTGGTCTCCGCGATGCGCGCGCGGAGGAGCTTGCGCACCAGCGGGGCAGGCAGGCCCTGCTCCGGGTCGAAGTGGAGGGCGGACTTCGTCTGGCTGTACTCGCGCAGCTCCCTGGCGAGCGCGCCCAGCGTGCTCCCGCTGAACGGGAAGTAGGAGCAGCCCTTCTTCGTCGGCGCGAAGCCGGCGATCACCTCGCCGTCGAGGCGGAAGGCGGCGATCCCGTAGCTGATGCACTCCTCTGCCTTCGGCACCGCCGCGCGGATGACGCGCCGCAGCGCGTCGAGTGCCGTGCGCCGTGCGCCGGTCACCCCGTCGAGGAATTCGTCGATGGTCGAGGGCTTTCGGGGCATTGCGGGCTCGTTACACCATCGGGCTGGGGACTTGAACACTTCCTGGCGACGCATCGCGCAACAGCTGGCCGAGGGGACAGGCGTACCGGGAGTGGTGGAGGTCTCAGTGATCGTGTGAAGCACCTCACAGCGCCGTCCGGGCGCCCCCGGTACCTTGTCGCCATGGTTGCGATCCAGACCACTCCAGATTCGATGCCCGACGCGGACGAGATGATCGGGCGGCAGCTCGGCAGCTTCCGGTTGGTCCGGCGCCTCGGCACGGGCGGGATGGGATCCGTCTACCTCGCCCGGCACGTGGTCATCGGCAGCCGCGTGGCGGTCAAGGTGCTGCACCCGGCGCTGCACTGCGACGCGCAGATGCTGGAGCGGTTCCAGGACGAGGCGCGCGCCGTCAACCTCATCGGCCACGACAACATCCTCCGCATCTACGACCTGCGGCGGGAGGGGGACCTCCACTACCTGGTGATGGAGTACCTGGAGGGCCAGCCCCTCTCGCAGGTCCCGCTGCCGATGGACGCGGAGACGGCGATCCCCATCCTCGCGCAGCTGTGCGACGCGCTGGCGGCGGCCCACGCGCAGGGCGTCGTCCACCGCGACGTGAAGCCAGAGAACGTGATGCTGGTGCAGCGGCGCGGCGGCGACCCGTTCGTGAAGCTGCTGGACTTCGGCATCGCCAAGCTGCTGCAGGACGCCACCAGCCGCACCGCCGCCGGGTTCGTCGTCGGCACGCCGGCGTACATGGCGCCGGAGTCTTTCCGCGGCGAGCCGCTGGACGGCCGCGCGGACCTCTACGCGCTGGGGATGATCTCGTACCTGATGGCCACCGGCGAGCTGCCGTTCCGGGACAAGCCGATGGCCGCGCTGATGCGCGCCCACCTGGAGGCGGTGCCCGTGCCCCCGGCGTCGCTGCGGCCCGGCGTCGACCCCCGGTGGTCGGAGATCACCGTCCGCGCCATGGCGAAGCGGCCGGAGGATCGCTACCAGGACGCGGCGGCGCTCCGGGACGACCTGCTGTCGGTGCTGGGGTCGAGGTCCGCGGCGCCCGCGCCCGTGCCGCCGCCCGCGCCGCGCCCCTCGCGGCCGTCGCTGGAGGTGGAGGTGGTGGGCGAGGACGGCCGCGTCCTCCGCACCGCCGCCGGGATGGAGCTCTCCATGGAGGGGATGTTCCTCGCCGCGCCGGACTTCGCGCCACGGCTGTTCTCTCCCCTCAAGCTCACCATCCGCGGCCCGGGCGGGGGCGCGCTCCGGATGGACGCCGAGGCGGTGCGGCCCGTCAACGCCGCGCAGGCGGCGGCGTGGGGCATGTCGGAAGGGGTGGGCGTCCAGTTCGTCCGCGTCACCGAGGAGCAGCGGCGCGGGCTCTCGGCGCTGGCGCTGGGCGCGCCGCTGCCGTCGGAGACGCCCCCGCAGCTCGACGTGAAGGACGGGCCGGCTCCGGAGACGGTGCTGGCCTTGCTGCAGCGCCAGGCCCAGCAGGCGGGCGGGGATCCGTACCGGCTGCTCGGCGTGGCCCTGGATGCGGACGCCTTCACCGTCCGGAGCCGGGCGCGCGAGCTGCGGGTGGCGCTGCAGGGCTGCCGGCCGCCGCGGGCCACCGCGCAGCAGCATCGCGAGGCGGAGGCGTTGCTCGACCAGGTCGCCCGCGCCGCGCAGACGCTGGTGGACCCGCCGCGCCGGGCGGAGTTGGACGCGGCGCACGGCAACGTGGCCGGGGTGGAGCGGGCCATCGCGGAGGGGCTGACCATGACGGAACTGGAGCAGCTGCACCGCCGGTTCCTGCAGGACTGCCCCCGCCAGGCCGCCCACGCCGCCCTGGAGGCCGCGGCCGGCCGCGCCTACGAGCGGGCCTCCGACCTGCGGGCCGCGGCCGCCGCCTTCGAGCGCGCCCAGCAGCACGACCCGCTGGACCAGGAGCTCCGCCGGCGGGTGCAGGACCTTCGCCGGCGGGTGTCGGGGCAGGCGGAGGAGGCTGGGGAGACGGTCAGCCTTCGTCGATCTCCTGTCTGAGGCGATCGAGGTCGAGCAGGACGATCTGGCCGCGCTCCTGGCGCAGGAGGCCCTGCTGCTCGTAGGTGCGCAGCACCTTGTTGATGCTCTCGCGGCTGACGCCGCCGATCATGTTGGCCAGGTCCCGCTGGGTCGGGCGCGGGACGTGGACGACGCCGTCGGGGCCGGGCTGCCCGAGCGTCCGCGCCAGCTCCAGCAGGGTCTGCGCCAGGCGGCCGCGCACGTCGAGGAAGGCGGCGTCGTGCACCAGGCCGGTGATGCGCCGGACCTGGCGGCTGAGCGAGACCAGGAGCTGCATCATGACCTCGTGCTGCTCGTGGATGTGGCGGAGGAAGGCGTCGCGGGGGAGCATCAGGAGCTGGGTCTCGTCGCGGGCGAGGGCGTCCGCGGAGCGCGGTTCACCGTCGATGAGGGCCAGCTCGCCGAAGACGTCGCCGCGGCTCAGCAGGGAGAGGATGACCTCCTTGCCGCCCGGGGAGGAGAGGCGGATGGTCACGCCGCCCTTGCGGACGACGTAGAGGCCGTTCCCGACGTCGCCGGCGTGGAAGATGATCTCCTGGTCGGCGTACTGGCGCGGGATGAGCAGCGCGGCGAGGCCCTCCAGCTTCTCCGGGGACAGCGCGGCGAAGAGCGGGACCTTCGAGAGGAGCACCGCGTAGGACATCGGCGGCCGAGGGTAGCACGCTCGCGCGTGGTCCTCGCGCGGGCGCGGCGCCTACGCGCACGTGGAGGGCGTGCCCACGGTGGGGGAGATCCGCGCGCTCCTCCGCGACCGCCGGCTGCTGCTGCTGCTGGCGCTCTCCGCCATCGGCCTGGGCGTGTTCAACGGGCTCTCCACCTGGCTGGAGGAGCTGCTCAAGCCGTCGGGCATCAGCGAGGTGCAAGCAGGCCTGGTGGGCGGCGCGCTGATCGTCGGCGGCATCGTCGGGGCGGTGGTGGTGCCCCTCCTCTCGGATCGGTCGAGGCGCCGCCGCCCGTTCCTCATCCTCTGCCTGGCCGTTGCCCCGTTCCTCTGCTTCCCGCTCACGCGGGCCGGCGGCTTCGGCGCCATGAGCGCGGTGGCGTTCGGGCTGGGGTTCTTCTCCATGCCGTCCTTCGCCCTGATGCTGGACATGTGCGCGCAGGTCGCGGGCGCCGAGCGCGCCGGCGGCGCCACCGCGCTGTTGATGCTCACCGGCAACGCGGGCGGCGTGGCGCTGATCGCCCTGGTGCCGGCGCTGAAGCGGCCCGACGGGTACGGACTCTCGTCCGGAGTGATGGTTGGCTTGCTGGTGCTGGGCGCGCTGCTGTCCGCGCTGATGCCCGAGACCTTCCCGAAGACGGCGACCGCTCCGGCGCCGCTGGTCAACGAACCCTGACCGCGGGCCCCCCGGGCGATCGCCTCGCGCGCGGCCTCCCGCCGCCGGTCGCCGGTCAGCCCAGGAGGCGCCACGTCACCAGCGCCGCGAACAGCGTGGTGGCCGCGACGGTCATGATCGCCTCCGGCCAGCCGATCCCCTCCATCCGGCGATAGCCGAGGGCCTTGTAGACGGAGGCGATCGCCGGGATCAGCAGCTTCGCCTCCGGGTGGAAGACGAGCACCACGGGCGCGAGCGCGTAGGCGCTGGCGGTGAAGCGCGCGCGCAGCCCGGAGCGGGCGCCGAGCAGCGCGAGCAGCGCGCCTTCGACGACGGGCAGGACGATCAGCCAGATCCCCAGGAAACCGGCGTGGATGAGGGCGATCAGCCCGTACTGCGTGGGCCAATCCCACGCCTGCGCTTTGACGCCCGCCCGCACGGCGAGCCGCTGGACGGCGATCCCTCCCAGCGTCACCCCGAACGACGCGGCCACGAAGGCGACCCCCAGCGCCAGCCCGTCCAACCCCTTCGACCTCGAGCGGATGGCGTCGAACGCCCGGAGCGGATGGACCAGGAGCATCCACCACGAGGACAGCGCGGTGTGGACCGAGCGGTGGCGGTGCCACGGGAAGGCCGGGACCGCCGCCACGCAGTCGGCGCAGATCCGCCGGTCCCGGATCGACGCGTCCACGCACGCGGCGCAGCAGAAGCGCCCGCAGCGGGCGCAGACCGCCAGGGCGGGCGCGCCCTCGTGCCGGGCGCAGCGGGCCGGGTGCCCTTCGGGGGAAAGCGAGGCGGCCGCCGTCATCTCGCGCCGGCCTCGTAGAGCCGTTCGTAGAAGCCGGTCTCGTCGAGCGCGGACTCTTCGAGGAACTCGAGCGCCACCGCGCGCAGAGGCCAGCGCCCCAGCCGCGGGAAGCGCCCGTCGGACGTTTCGATGCGGGCGGCGCGCTCCTGCTGTTCCTGCCAGAGGCTCTCGTACGACGCGTCCTCGGACAGCTTCTGCGCCTTCCACAGGATCCACGGGGCCATGCTCACGTGCCACCAGGAGCCACTCTGCGCGAGCGACTCCGCGAGCCCGGCCAGGTGCTTCGCCGAGCGCTTGCGCCTCTCCAGACTCTGACCGGAGGCGGCATCCACGACGCCTTCGACGTACTCGCCGACCGGCGCGTTCTCGAACACCAGCAGCGTCCCGCCCCAGGCCTTGCCCACGGCGTCCATCGGGTCGGCCGCGCGGTGTGCGTCGAGGTACAGGCGATACACCTTCTCCCGGGCGAGGGCGCGCCACGCGTTCGAGGCGATCGGCGTCGCCGCGAAGAACCTCCGCTCGCGCACGCGCTGCCAGATGACGAGCTCGGGCACCCCGGGGAGCTCGCGCGCCAGCCGGGGCACCACCTCCGAGAGCAGCGCCTGGGTCCGGGCGCGCGACGCCTCGGGCACGTCCGTCCTTTCGAGGAACGACGCCGCGATCCATGCGAGGTACGGGTCGGCCGACACGGCGCGGTCCGCCGCCGCCTGGAGGAGGCGCTCGGATGGGGGCGTCGTGCCCCACCCGGCCACCGCGCGCAGGAACGCGCCGTCGTCGGCGCCGGGGTCTCCGGGAGGCGGGGCCTGCCAGGCGATGAGGGAGCAATCCCAGGGTTCATGCTGGATCGGGCTCAACGGCAGGAACCGGTCCCCGCGGAGATCCGGCGAGCCGCTCCGTTTCCACGCCCGGAGGAGCGCCTCCACGCCGGGGCGGGCGCCCTTGCCCAGCTCGTCGCGGTACGCCTCCAGCGTCCGGACCGCGGGGTCGTCGCCTTCGCGCGCCCGCAGCGTGCGCAGCAGCGCGTCGGCCTCCGGCGCTCGCCCATGGTCCACGGCCGCTGCGGCGTCCAGGAAGAGCAGCTCGGGCGTGACCGCCTTCGCCCACCCCCAGGCGCCGCGGAGCGCATCTGCCTTGCCGTCCGCGTACCTGGACTTGATGTAGACGACCCGGAGCTTGACGGCGTCCTCCTCTGGATACGGCACGGGCACGCCGCTCTCCTGGTCCACGCGCGCGACGTACTCGAGCGCCAGATGGTCGCACGACGGCCCGTCGCCCAGCCCGCACGCCTTGACGTATCCCCGCTCCGCTTCCTGGCGCGAGGGTTCCGTCCCGCGGCCGCACCCGTACGCCTGCGCGGCACGCCGGCAGGCGCGCGGGACGCCCTCGTCACAGAGCGAGGAGAACCGCTGCAGACACCTCGGATCCTCTTTCTTGTTCTCGCAGGCCGCCTCGACCCGCCCCAGCGTTTCTTCGCCGATCTCGCGTTTCTGCTTGCCGTACGTGGTGACCGCGAGCCAGGCGGCGAGGCCGAGGAGGAGGGCTCCGACGGCGATGAGGCGGAGGGCGCGGCGCACGGGGGCGCGCGGATCATCGCCCGCGCTTCCTCATCTGTCGACAGGAGGCGCCGGAGGGACCGGGCGCCCCGCGCGAGGATGCGGCGGGGCGCCCGGCAAGGCTGGTCAGACGAGCGCTACGGCGCGACCGCCGCGTCGTCGATCTGGAACGTGGTGGGCGACGTGCCGTCGTTGGTGGACCGGAACTGGAGCCGGATGGTCTGGCCCGCGTAGGCCGCCAGGCTGAACGCGCCCTTCTGCGCGTACGTGGTGCCCTTGTCCGAGTTGCTGTAGGTCGCCAGCGTCCCCAGCAGCGCGCCCGAGGTGTTGCGCACCTCGACGTAGAGGAAGTCGTGCTTCTTCCTGCCGGTCTCGCTGGAGGTCACCTTCAGCCAGAACCGCAGGTTGTTCCCGGAGGCGGGCACCTGGAAGTCCTGGGAGACGGTGCCGGACGTGCCGCTGGTCCCGCCGAGCTTGGCGGAGGCGGTGCCGCTGTGCGCCGAGCCGGTCTGGAGGCCGCCGTCGCCGGTGAACGCCCACGGCGCGGAGCCGCTCTCGAAGCCGCCGTTCATCAGCCCGCCGCCTCCCCCGCCGCCGCCGCCGTAGGTGCCGGTCAGCGTCAGGCCCGAGTACGCCGTGAAGCCGTTGACCATCACGTACCACGTGCCGGCGGCCGGGTTGGTGAAGGAGCAGGTCTCGTTGCTGGTGCCGGTGTACGGGCGGCAGTCGTAGTTGGCGGAGTCCGGATAGTTCCCGAACCTCACGTACAGGTCCGCGTCACCGGAGCTGCCGGCGATGGTGAAGGTCAGCGTGCCCTGGCCGGCGGGGACGTCCAGCGAGTAGTACTTGTTCGTGCCCGACGCGCCCGAGAGGCCCGTCACCGGCACCCCGTTGGTGAGCGGCGTGGGGGGCGGCGGCGGGGGCGGAGGCACGTACACCGCGGCCCAGGCCGCGTTCACCGCGGTCTGCTCGGGCGACCCGGCGCCGTAGAGGTCCGCGGCCGCGTTGAGCGTCGCGGTGCGGGCGGCCAGGTAGTTGGTGGACGCCGTCATGTACACGGTCAGCGCGCGGTACCAGATCTTCTCCGCCTTGGCGCGGGTGATGCCGGTCACCGTGGAGTTGTCGCAGGTGGGGCTGTTGTACGAGACGCCGTTGATCGTCTTGGCGCCGCTGCCCTCGGAGAGCAGGTAGTAGAAGTGATTGGCGACGCCGGACGAGTAGTGCACGTCCAGGCCGCCCACGCTCGAGGAATAGCAGTCCGCGGACGCGCCGTCCTTGGACGGCTTGTCCATGTAGCGCAGCGGGGTGCCGTCGCCGTTGATGTTGATCTCCTCGCCGATCAGGTAGTCGCCCACGTCGTTGGCGTTGGCCGTGTAGAACTCGATGTTCGTCCCCATGATGTCGGAGGTGGCCTCGTTCAGACCGCCCGACTCACCGGAGTAGACGAGGCCCGCGGTGTTGGAGGTCACGCCGTGGGACATCTCGTGGCCGGCCACGTCGATGGAGGTCAGCGGCCAGTTGCCGCCGCTGCCGTCGCCGTAGGTCATGCAGAAGCAGGAGTCGTCCCAGAACGCGTTGACGTAGGCGGTGCTGTAGTGGACGCGGTTGTACGCGCCCACGCCGTCGTTGCGGATGCCGCTGCGGCCGTGGACGTTCTTGTAGTAGTCCCAGGTCATCGCAGTGCCGTACTGCGCGTCCACCGCGGCGGTCTGCGCGTTGGACGGCAGGCCGTTGCCCCACACGTCATCGGCGTCGGTGAACAGGGTGCCGGTGCCGGAGGAGAGGTGGTTCAGGTCGTTGGTCTGCTGGTTGCCGCGGGTGCCGTCCTTGAGCTGGTAGGTGCCGCCGGACAGCGTGGTGTTGAGGGACACGGTGCCGACGTACATGCTGTTGCCGGTGCCCGTCTGGAGGTTGTCGTACTGCCAGAGCACCTGGCCGGAGCGCGCGTCGATGAACAGCACCGGGATGCTGGTCCTGGCGGTGCCATCGGTCCGGACCAGCGTCACCCGCCAGGCCAGGTGGTCGCCGCCCTTCCCCTGCCGGAAGATCCACTGATCGGCGGCGGGCGGGACGCTCAGGTCCTTGTCGGAGATCCCGGCGACCTGCATCGCCGTGGAGATCGCCTGCTGGGCGCTGACGGAGCGGAGGCCGAGCGACTGGACGTTCACCTTGGCGAGGAAGTCGTCGGTGATGCCGGTGACCTGGCCGTCGCGGCCGAGGTGGACGATCGCCTCGCCGCCCCACACCGGGACGCCGCCGCGGGTCTGGCGGACGTGGACGTGGACCTGGTCATCGGTCACCACGCGCTTCTGCTCGAAGCTGTCCGTGGGGTCCGTGTTTCCTTTGTCCTTGAGGAGCTGCTGCAGGTACGGGCGGCCGACCCGCTCGGCGAGCGAAGAGGCCTCCGTGGCGCTGATCGGCGAGGCCGCGTACGCCTGGCCCATGGTGACGGCGAAGAACACGATTACGGCCGCAGACAGCTTGCGCATACTGACGACCTCCTTGACGAGGACTGAAGGGGGGCGGCCCTCTTAGGTGGTCCCTCCCCGGAAAGTCCAGGCGGACCATTCAAGAAGGGCGGCGATTCAAGTAGGGCAACGAATGGTGCGCAAAGCCCTGAGCGGACTACGGAGCGCACAGGCCGGAGACGCACTTTCCCGGTCGAGCAGTCGGCGTCGGCCAGGCAGGTCTGTCCGCTGGAGCACACTCCGCACGTTCCGCCGCCGCAGTCGGAGTCCACTTCCCGCCCGTCGTGCAGCCCGTTCCCGCAGCTGCCGGCGCGCCGTCGATGATCCGGAGCGCCTAGGACTGGAGCCGCCGGCTGGTCGGTCCCAGGTCGTTCTCGCAGACGCCGGTGCATCCCGCGAAGACGTATGGGCGCCCCGACGATGCCCCACGGGCCACCCACTTGGACAGCCCGTAAAACCCCGACATCGGGTCGAGCCGGAGATCACCCAGGCGCTCCTGGTCAGAGCCCGCGGTCCTTGAGGAAGGTGCTCAACCACGGCTGGATGTGGTTCTTCTCCGCGCTCTGGTAGATGGAGCGCTTGAGCTCAGCTCCGCCCTCTCCGGCGGCGTTCACCTGGGTCGCGACCACCGCCAGGGCCTTGCGGCTGAGCTGGAGCTCGCGCCGGACGACGACCGCGGCGATGGCCAGGCCGATCAGGATGGCGGCGAGCACCACGGTGACGCCGATGAGCGTGCTCTCCAGCCGCGTGGGCAGGCTCCCCAGCCCCTCGTGTAGTCCTTCGACCAACCCGGCGCCGCCCTCGCGGAAGTAGGCGCGGAGCTGCTCCGGGGGGACCGCGCCGCGGAGCTCGCTGGCGGCGCCGGCGACCGCGCCTCGCCCCACCTCGGCGGCGAGCCGGTTGGCGGCCGCGGCCGCGTCGTCGAGGCGGATCAGGTTCGACTGGCGCAGGGTGGCCAGGAGCGTCTCCGCCGAGGTGCGGACCAGCACCGCCGTCCAGCGCTCCAGGTCGCGGTCGCCCTCCCGGCGCAGCACGCCGAGGGCCGCCGTCGTCGCCGTGATGACGGTGCGGCGCAGCTCGTCCTGGAACCTGGGCTCCAGGTCGGCCAGGGCCGGGGCCAGGCTCTTCTTGAAGGCGGAGAGCTGCGCCTCGACCAGCGCCTCCGTGAGCCGGGCGAGCTTCTCGTCCGTCAGCGCGCTCGCGCCCCCCTCGACGGCGCCGCGCGCTACCTCGCGCGCCAGGGCGGCCACGTCGGGATCGCCCAGGATCGCCTTCCGCATCGCCTCGACGCGTTCGGGTGGAAGCGTGGCGATCCCTTCCGCCGCGCCGTGGACCGCCTCGCGGCTGGCGTCGCGCACGCCGGCCGCCGGGAGGCAGCCCTGGAGCCCCAGGGCGAAGGTGAGCGCCGCGAGCGCGCGGCGCCCGGAGTGTCCGGTTCCCAGTCCCCTGGGCTGATCCATGTGAAATCCTCCCTCGGGATCAGATCGTCGCATGATGCCGGGGGTCCCGCCTTCACTCCGGCCCTCGAGACGCGCCTTACCGGCCGTCCCCGGAGCCGAGGCCGAGGATCCGGTCGATCTCGGACGGCAACGTCATGGGGTCGAAGGGCTTCTGGATGACGCCGGCGGCGCCCGCCCGGAGGTAATGCTCCACCTCGGCGCGCTGGACCTTGGCCGTCATGAACAGGACGGGGATGGACCTCAGCCCCGGCGTCTCCCGCAGCTCGGCCAGGGCGCTGAGCCCGTCCCGGCCGGGCATCATCATGTCCATCAGGATCAGGTCCGGCTGGCTGCGCGCCAGCTCGATGGCCTCGGTTGCGTTCGAGGCGACCAGCACCTGGTGCTTGCCCACCGCCTCCAGGCTGAGCCGCCCGATCTTCCGGATGTCCTCCTGGTCGTCCACGAGGAGCACCTTCATCGCGGTCCCTCCTGCGGCTCGGAAGCCCGGAGCGCCGCCAGGGCCCGCGCGTGTGCTGCGCGCGCCTCTCGCAAGGACGCCTGGAGCTCCTCCCAGAAGTAGGGGCGCTGGGTCGCGCCCTGGGCCGCGGCGTCCGCGAGCAGGTACTCGGCGATGCCCATCGACTCGCTGACCGCGGCGAAGCCGTAGGAGCCCGCGGAGCCGTGCAGCGCGTGGACCAGGTCCCGGGCACGGGCGAGGCGCCGTGGATCGGTCCTCGCCGCCGTCACCTCGTCCTCGATCGCGCCGATCTTCGCGGGAAGCTGCTCGGTGAACTGCCGGTACAGCGCCGCGAGCGCGGGCCCCAGCGGCATCGCCGTCGGATGGGGCGCCCGGATCACCACCTCCTTGGCCGGCCCGGCCTCCGCCGCCTCCCGGGCGCCGGCCAACCCGGCGATCTGCGCCGCGAAGCGCTCCGGCTCGACCGGCTTGTAGGCCACCAGGGAGACGTCCAACTCCTGGGTGAGTTGCTGGAAGGTGTCCACGTCCCGGTAGTACGCCGAGAGGAACACCACGCGCACCTGGCGGTCGCGGCCGCGGAGCCGCTCCACGAACTCCAGGCCCGGGCCGTCGGGCAACAGCCCGTCGACGACGGCGACGTCCACCGGGCCGAGTTGCTGGAGGAGGCGTTCGGCGTCGCCGGCCCGCCGCGCCTCCACCACCTCCAGCCCGAGCGCGCCGAGCGCCGTCTTCAGGAGCGCGCGCACGTCCGCGTCGTCGTCCAGGAGCAGGACCCGCTTCACCGCCGCCCCCTCGCTCTCGAAAGCATCGCCAGGATGGTGTCGCGCACCTCCGCCACCGTCGATCTCGCCTTCATCAAGGTGGCGGAGACGCGGCGGGCCAGCTCGGCCGGCGCCTCGGTCGCGGAGAAGATGATCACCTCGGCGCCTCCCACCCGCTCGATGAGCTCGTACCCTTCCCCGTCGGGAAGGGCGAGGTCGAGCATCACCACGTCGAACGCCGACTCCGCCAGCGCCTTCCTGGCCGCCCCCAGCCCGGAGGCGGCGGTCACCTCCCAGCGCGGAGGCAGCGCGTCGCGGACGAGCTGCACGATGTCCTCGTCGCCCTCCACGTGCAGCAGGCGCGGAGGGGGCTCGCCGGCCCCGGCCGCGGCGTGCCCGGACACGGCGCGCTCGACCGCCGAGAGGATGCGGGCCTCGTCGAACGGCTTGAGGATGATGTCCGTCACCAAGACCACGGTCGACCCCAGCCGGCTCCCCGAGCCGGTGACGACCAGGATGGGGACGTCGCTCCCCCGGTCCGAGGAGCGGATCTCCTGGATCAGGGCCACCGCATCGCTGTCGGCCAACACCAGATCGAGGGTGATCACGCCGTAGCGGTTGGCGGCCAGGAGGCGGCG
>DASRBA010000127.1:0-6998 GCA_035637895.1 Myxococcaceae bacterium | reverse complement strand
GGGGAGGACGGCGTTGCAGGTGATGCCGTGGCGCGCGTACTCCAGCGCCACGGTCTTGGTCATACCGAGCATCCCGGCCTTGGTCGCCGCGTAGCCCACCTGCTTCGCCAGCCCGCCCCACGCCGCCATCGAGGAGATGTTGACGATGCGGCCGTACTGCCGCTCCACCATCCCCGGCAACACCGCCTGGATGCAGTTGAAGGCGCCGGTGAGGTTGACGGCCAGCTCGCGCTGCCAGGCCTCGAAGGTCATCTCGGCCGTCTTGGCGATGTTCGCCACCAGGCCGGCGTTGTTCACCAGCGCGTCGACCCGGCCGAGCGTCGCCACGCCCGCGCGCACCGCCGCCGGGTCGGCCACGTCGAAGACGAGCGGGACGCCGCCCAGCTCCCGTGCGACCGCCTCCACCTCCGGCGCCACGTCCGCGACGGCGACGCGGAATCCCGCGCGCGACAGCTCCGTTGCGATGGCCCGGCCCAGGCCCTGCGCGGCGCCGGTGACCAGCGCCACCTTTCGATCGGCTTGCATGGTCCGTGTCCCTACGAACGGCGGCCCGTCGAGTCAAGGCTGCGGCGCTTCTCCGGCCCGTGCGCCCGCTTCCAGAACCTCCGCCTTCGCTCGGTGCCGCCCGGCCGGCTCCGCACGTCCACGGTGGCGCCCACGGCGGCGGCGCGCTCCCATGGGCCGTCAGTCCAGGTGGACCAGGCCGCGCCGGACGGCCTGGAGGACGGCCTGGGTGCGGTCCTCCACGCCCAGCTTCCCGAGGATGGCGGTGACGTGCGTCTTCACGGTGGCCTCGGAGATGCCGAGCGCCCCGCCGACCTGCTTGTTGGACTTCCCGGCCGCCATCGCCTCCAGCACCTGGCGCTCGCGGTCGGTGAGGGACGGATCGCCCACCCGTTCGGCGAGGACGGCGGCGGCGGCGGGCGAGACGTGCCGCAGCCCGCGGGCCACCGAGCGGACCGCCTCCGCCAGCTCCGGCCACGGCGCGTCCTTGAAGACGTAGCCGCGGGCGCCGGCCTCCAGCGCGCGCTGCACGTCCTCGTCCCCGCTGCGCATGGAGAGGATGAGCACCCGCGCGTCGGGGAGGTCCTTGCGGATGGCGCGCAGCGCCTGCAAGCCGTCCATCCGCGGCATGCCCAGGTCCATCAAGGTCACGTCGGGCCGGTGGTCCAGGCACTGGCGCACCGCCTCCGCGCCGTCGGCCGCCTCGCCCACCACGTCGAACGAATCGTCCTGCGCGAAGAGGGCGGAGAGTCCATTGCGGACCAGCGGGTGGTCGTCGGCGATGAGGACGCGAATCGGAGGCATCCCGTGAACCTCCCCCACTCCGCGTACCGCGGAAGTCCTGGGCAATCGCACCCCCGGCGCCGAGCTGTCAAGCCAGGCTCATCCGAAAGTCGGAGGTGAAGCTCCTCCGACGGACCGATTCGCGCGCTCGGCCCGCGTGACAGATCTCTCCACATCAACCGGCCCGGCCGTGAGTGCTGGGCCATCCGAGGGGGAAGTCGAAATGAAGCGCGTGTCGAGCAGTGCGTGGTGTTGGATCGTCGCGGTCGTCTGCCTGGCGGCGGCGGGAGAGGCCGCGGCCGTCCCGTCGCTGGCGGGCGTCCACTGGTTCTACAGCGGCAACACCTCGCTGCTGGATCAGACGATCCCGGCGGGCGAACGAGGCTGGAACGTGGAGGGCGTGTACGACTCCAACCAGTGCCCCGGGGACCTGAGCGGCCTGCGCAGCCGGCTCCAGACGGCCAAGAACGCCGGCCTGGTGAACATCCTGCGCATCGACTACCTCGGCATGACGGCCGTGCCCTCGAGCTCGGGCGCCTACGACGCGTGGGTGGGCAACTTCAACCAGTGCGTCACCAAGACCATCGACCTGGTCAACCTGTTCATCGTGGGCAACGAGCCCAACATCGAGGGCAACATCGGCGCGGGCACCTACGCCGCCGCCTTCAACTACCTCTACGCGCGCAAGCCGGCGGGCGCGCAGCTGCTGGCCGTCCACACCTCGCCCTTCACGGATCCGGCGTGGATGACCAGCATGGCCGGGGCGCTGAGCGCGGTGGACGGCTTCGCGTTCCACACCGGAGGCGCCCGGCCCGGGTGCTCGCCTGACCCGCGGGTGGCGTGCTCCTACGGCGGGTGGCCGTTCGACGGCGCGTTCCGGTACTACCGCAACGTCATCAACGCCATCCCGTCGCAGTGGTGGTCGAAGCCCGTCTACCTGACCGAGTTCAACACCTATACGGGCGACGCCGCGACCATCCCCGACGTGAACTACCCCACCAACTGGATCAACCAGGCGTTCGAGGACGTGCGCAACTACAACGCCGCCCGCGGCTCGAAGCCGCGGGTGATGGCGATGGCGTGGTTCGTGGACCAGGACCTGGGCGGCTGGTCGCGCTTCTCGCTGGAGAACGGGGCGCTGGGCGCGGCGCGGGGCGACATGGGCGAGGAGTTCAAGAACTGCCTCAACCGGACTTGCCAGGCGGCGACCGACAACGCCAGCTCGTCCTTCGCCCAGTCGCCGACGTTCGTCATGCCTGGGCAGATCTCCCGCATCCAGGTGAGCTCCACCAACACCGGCGGCACCACTTGGTCGGGCAGCGGCAACGGGAACGTGTACCGGCTGGGGCCCACGGTGAGCAACCGCTTCGACTACACCGCGTTCCCGCAGTGCGGCGGGTACCGCACCACCACCACCGACGCGCGCGTCTACACCTGCGCGACCATCGCGCCCAACGGGAGCAACTCGTACCAGTGGGACGTCCGCGCGCCGTGGAACACCACCTCCGCGACGCTCAGCGCGCAGACCGTCCATGACGGGGTGGCGTGGTTCGGCAACTCGGTGAGCAAGACCGTGGGCGTCGGGCAGGCGAGCTGCGGCACCGCGCTCACCCAGTGCATCCTCTTCTACCGGCCGGACGTCCTGACCTTCTACGGGAACAACGGCTGGAACACGTCCTGCCCCAACCGCGACGCCATCGTGGCCAACTGGTGCGGGATCGACCCCGCGGGCTGCAACGGCCTCAAGAGCGGCGCGTGCAGCGCGTTCAACAACGGCTCCCGCTGCCCCAACGGGAAGCAGCTCGACGGGACGCCGATCGACCCCGCCACCACCTTCAACGGCTTCAAGGTGTGCGGGATGGATCACCAGCAATACCTGTGCGGCGCCTCCGCTCCCAACTGGACGCCGCTCGGGGTGGGCTGCAACTGACCGGCGCTGGCGAGGGGGCGGCTGGGCTCCGACCAAAGTCGGAGATCCGGCTCCCCCTCCGGGCCGATGGCAGGCGCCTCGAAGCAGGGCATTGAGGCGCCCTCTCACGGGGGTCAAACGAACATGCGATTCGCGAACAAGATGTGGTGGCTGTGTCTGGCGGTGGCGGTGGCGGCGGCCTGCGGCTCGGAGTCGAAGGAGAACGCGGCGCCGGGGCCGGAGGCGCTGGGCACCAGCGAACAGGCGGTGAGCCTGGGGGTCCCGTACATCAGCCAGTACCAGGGGCTCTCCAGCTCCAACTGCGACTGTGGGCCGGCGGACGTGGCGATGATCGTCCGCTACTTCGGGCTGAGCAGCCTGGGCGACCAGGCGCTGGTGTCCCAGGTCCGCGCCCGGACCGGCACCTCCGGCTGCGTGTACACCAGCTTCGGGCACCTGCAGACGGCGCTCACCTCGTACGGGCTCACCTACCAGCAGATCAGCCAGTACAGCTCGCCGGCTCCGGGCGCCCAGATGACGGCGATGGCCAACGCCACCGCGCAGAACAAGCCGGTCATCGCGCTCGTCCACGGCGCGGACTTCGGGCGCGGCGAGGCGTACGGAGACCACTGGGTGGTGGTGAGGGGCTTCTCGGCGGACATGCAGTGGGTCTACCTGAACGACCCGGACAACCAGGGCGCGGCCGGGCGGCCGGGGTGGATCGTCGGCGGGCAGATCACCCTCTCCTCCTCGACCTTCAGCACCGCGGCGCTCCACGCGTCCCAGCGGCAGGGCGCGCCGTACGGGATCATCGTCACCGGCCCCAGCAGCGGCGGCGGCGGGTCGCCGTGGTGCTCGGCCAGCTGCGGCGGGGGCGGCTGGTGGTGCGCGGGTGACGGGGCGTGCATCCAGAACGGCGTGGCCGGCCACAACTACCACTGCCCCGGCAACAACATGGCGCCGGACCGCGACCAGGGGTGCTCGCGCGGCTGCCACATCGCCGCGGCCGGGTACCCGGACTACTGCAACTACGGGGCGTACTGCGGCGGCGGGTCGTGGTGCGGCAACGACTGCGTGGGCGGCGACCCGACCACCCTCTACAACTTCTCCGGCGGCGCGCTGAGCAGCGTCACCCAGTGCAGCGTGGGGTACGCGAATCGGTCGTGCGCCATCGCGGCGGCTGGTTACTCGGACTACTGCTTCTGATCATGATCCGCGCGCGACGCATCTTGTGGATCGCCGCCCCGCTGTGCGGGCTCCTGGCCGCCGCCGCCGTCGCGGGGCGGCAGGCCTCCATCGACATGCGCACGAAGCTGGGCGCGACGGAGGTGCGCGTCACCGCCGCGCAGCTGGTGGCGGAGTACCTGGCGGACGAGCGCGCCGCCGACGCGCGGTACCGGTTCAAGACGGTGGAGGTCCGGGGCGCGTTCCTCGGGCTGGACCGGAGCGATCCGCGGGTGACGGTGGCGGTGGTCGGCACGCAGGCCGGGAGCCGGGAGTCGCCGGTGGTGTGCCAGGGCGGGGCGGCGCTGGAGCAGGACGTGGGCCAGCGCCCGCCGGGCAGCTCCATCGCCGTCCGGGGGAAGTTCGCCGGGATGGTGCAGATGCGGATGGTGCTGCTCAACTGCGAGTTGGTGCGCTGAGCTACTGGGGTGGTCCACCCTCGACGGGGTGGACCATCGTCTTGAGGAGCTTGCGCATGGAGCGCATGAACATCGCTCGCTTCTGTGGATCTTGAAAAAACTCCGATGGAGGCGCCTGCCGGCCGTCAACCACGGCGTGAGCGACTCGAAGCAGCACCTTCTCGAGTCGATCGGCAATCGCAGGTTCGTAGAGATCCAGTTGCAGGGCGCTAAACGCCTCGGCCTGGTCGACCTTGTAGAGCGCCTCGCCGTCATCGGGAAGGAGCTCATCTCTCATGAGATCGAGCAGGTCGCCCAGGATGAACCTGTTGATCTCCGTGAAGACGACGCCATTCCTCAGGGCGATGATGGCCATGCCTAAAACCCGATCCGGATCAGCTTCGCGAGTTGATGAGGTGGGAGCGCGTTCAGGTATTGCTTCACGATGTTGATCTGCTCCTCGCTGAAACCCGTCATATCGATCACGACGAAGTCGGCAGACTTCAAAAAGTGGCGATCAATGGCCTTTAGGAAGTCCTTCTGGCTCCAGAAGCCGGCTGCTCGCGGCAACCCCATGGCCTCGTACGTCTTCCCCGAGGGATCGACAAAGTCGACCCCCTGGTGAGGACTTTCGGCGAGTGGTACCCCGAGCTTCCGTGAGAGCCGCTTCCCGGTTTCCACCTCCGGCGGCCTGAGCCTCTGCACGTTCGCGACGGTTCCCACCTCCCCGTCCAGCGTGGCGAGCACGGCGCTGGCCATCGTCACGGCGATCAGCCCATTGATCACCGACAGGATGAGCTGGTTCTCCATCCCCCGCTCCCGCGCCCTGACCGCGAACGCGCGGAAGATCGTCATCCGGAGCTTGATCCCTCCCGGCCGCTCCTGGCTGAGGTAGTCGATCCCCGTCCAGATCGGCTTGCACTTCAGCCTCAGCACCTGAACCACGGGCACCAGGCAATCCGGCTCACTCGCCGCCTCCGCCATCTTCCGCCCGGTGGCCGCGTACGTCGCCTCCAACTGCTCCACCACGTGGGCCGCGCGGACGTTCCCCTTCGCCGCGTCCGCGTACAGCGCGTCCACCTGCTCCGGGTCGTGCAGGAGCTCCCAGGCGGCCCGCTCCTGCGCCTCCGTCTTGATGAACCCGTCCGGCTCCGAGAAGGCGTCGTACCGGGGCGCCCCCGCCACCGCGAGCCCGCACCACAGGGCGAGGACACCGTGCATCACGCCGCCAGGTCACTCCCGCCCCAGCGCCCGCCTCACGAACGCCGCCGCGGCCGGGTCGTCCCGGAACATGAACCGCACCGGTTCGGCCAGGGCGATCAGGGTGGCGACGGCGTCCAGCCCCCCGGCGCCAGGTATCCGATAGACCTGCGCCAGGAGCCGCTTCACCACCTCCGCCGGGCTCAGCGGGTCCACCCGCTCCAAACGCCCGTGCTCGAGGAACGCGAGCATCGACAGCGGCCGCGGCTCCGGCCTCGCTCGCCAGGTGAAGCGAGCGCTGGAGCGGAACGGCGTGGGCCAGAGCGTGCCGTCCGGCAACCACCCCACCGTCTCGTCCGAGAGCACCTCCGCCCCCGCGTCCGCGCAGCGCTGCGCGAGCGTGGATTTGCCGCACCCGCTGGGCCCCACCCCCAGCCACGCGCCCCCCGGGAAGCAGATCCCCACGGCGTGGAGCAGCAACCCGCCCTGCCTCTGGAACGCCACCGCGAACGCCAGCCGCAGCGCCGCCTCGGCCGCGAGCGGCTCCTCCGGCATCCACACCCGGACCCCGTCCCCGTCCACGGTGTACCCGCCTGCCGTCCCCAGCGGCTCCCCCTCCGCGAGCGGCGGACTCCGCCGGAGATGCAGCGCGGGAGTCTCGCCGGGCTCCCGGAACGCCTCCAGCTCCGGGCAACGATAGGCCGCGAGCGCGGCGACGGCGTCCTCCACCTCGATGCCGCCTCGCCCCGCGCTCAGACGCACGCCTGAATCACTTCGGCTGCTCGTCGTAGTTGGGCTCTCGGGGGGGTTCCTTCCCCTGCGGATCCGGGTCCTTCCCCTGCCCGGACTGGGCGAAGAGGGCCGGCGGCCCGGCGACCGGCTCCGAGCGCACCTGCGGCGCCCGGTAGACCTTCTTCTTCGCAGCCGACTCAGTAGCGGACATAGATCTTGCCCGGCCCGTTGGTACCTGGAATCAGGTT
>DASRBA010000126.1:0-12353 GCA_035637895.1 Myxococcaceae bacterium | reverse complement strand
CCCTCCCGTCGGGGAGCACGGCCAGGCCGGCGTACGGCATCACCCGCGCGTCGGCCACCGCGCCGTCGCGCACGCCGAACTGGTTGTTCCCCGCGACCACCTCCCTCACCCCGCTCCGGTAGCGGGCGATCTGCGCCCAGCCTCCCTCGGTGACGTAGAGCGCGCCGTCCGGCCCGAACGCCAGCGCGGTGGGATGCGCGACCCCGCGGAGGAAGGTGGTCACCGGGTAGGGAGCGGCGAGCGAGACCCTCCGCACCGCATCGCCGAGCACGTCCGCCACGTACAGCCCGTCCGCCCCCAGGGCGAGCGCCACCGGCGCCGAGAAGCGCGCCGCGGCGCCGGCCCCATCCACCTCCCCGGCGAGGCCGCAGGTCCCGGCGATCACCTGGTCCGCGCCTCCGGGGAGGACGCGGTGGATGCACCCCCCGGCCGAGTCGGCGAAGTACACCGTCCCGGACGCGTCGGTGGCGATCCCGATCACGATCCCCGGCCCGGTGCCGGCGAGCACCCGCGCCGTGCCGTCCGGGCCGACCGCCAGCACCCGGTGCGCGCCCATGTCCGCGACCGCCAGCTCACCGCCCGGCAGGGGCGCCACCCCCACCGGCGCCTGGAGCGCCGCCTGGGAGGCGATCTCCACCGGCGTCTGCGACGGTCCGTGGATCAGCCCCGCGGGCGGCGGCGAGAGCGTGAGGTGATCGGGCGGCCCGCGACCGATCGCACGGAAGAGCACGTTGGCCAGCACCCGCTGCGCGCGCACGTCCGCCAGCTCCGTGGGCCCCAGCATCCTCACGAAGTCGATCCCGCCGCTGGCGAAGACGATGGCCCGTCCCTGCTCGCGCACCACCATCTGCGCCCGCGCCACCTCGCCCAGCAGCGAGAACATGGGCGAGTCCGCGAGCACGGTGACGCCGGGCGGGCTGGCCGCCGCCACCGAATCCGCCTCGTAGCCGGCGGCCGACGGGAGGATGTCTCCTGCCTGGAGCCCGGTGCCTTCGAAGACCCAGTGCGACGGATTGGTGACCACCGCCGGGAAGCTGAAGTCATTCCAGCCGTGGCCGAACATCACGCCGAAGAGGGCCGCCTCGGGCCGGTTCACCGGCGGGTCGCGGAAGCGCGTCGTCAACAGCGGACTGTTCGGCCCCACCGGGTCCAGCCGCGCGGCCGCCTCCTTGTAACAGATGATGATCCGGCGGGGGCTGCCGGAGGCCGAGGGCCCGTACCGCACCTGCCAGTAACCGGCGTTGGCGCCGATCAGCACCAGCGACGTCCCGCTCCCGACGGCGGCCTCCATCGCGTCCCGGACGCCTTTCGACCAGTACTCGTCGTGCGCCGAGATGATCGCCACCCTCACGCCCGCGAGCGCGGCCGCCGGCTGCGCGTCCACGTCCTCGTCCGTGGCGTAGCGGACCTCCAGCCCCTGCGCCTCCAGGAAACCGACCAGGTACTGCTCGTGCCGCAGGAAGTGACCGGAGCCGCCGTCCTCCACGTAGGGCCGGTCGTAGGAGACCATCACCGCCTTGCCGGAGCTGGAGAGGTGATCGTCGTCCTCGTAGAGGCCCTCGCCGCCGAAGGCGTTGTAGGCCTGCCAGGTCCCGGTGGGCACGACCACCAGCGCGTCCGCCGCCGCGGGGCTCCGCACCACCACCGGGACGTAGGCGTCGTAGCCGTCGGCGCGGCGGAGCTTGATCAGGTAGATGCCGCCCGGCCAGTCCGGGCCGACGTGCAGCGTGAAAGCGGACGGCCAGGTGCACGCCACCAGCGCGGTGGTGGGGTCCGGGTCGCAGCCCGGCTGCTGGACGGCGGGCAGCGGCCCCCCGCTGGCGAGCGCGCGTCCGCCCGCGCCGCCGTAGAAGCCCATCCGGTAGGCGGTCCAGGTGAACGTGGTGGGCGGACCGGAGACGGAGACGGCCACGGGCACGTCCGCGCCCGGCGCGGCGCTCCCGGCCAGCGCGTAGCCGGCGATCTGCCCGGCGCTGGCGACGCGCTGGAGCCGCCAGGCGGTGGTGCCGGGCCGCGCGTTCTCCAACTCGATCGGTCCGGGCGGCGCGGGTGGAGGGGGCGGTGAAGCCACGACCCCCGGAGGCAACTTCGGCGCCGGCTGGAGCTCCCCGGCAGGCGCCGGCGTTGGTGGCCCTCCGCGGGGCGGGTCAGAACAGGCCAGCCCAACGGCGAATACCAGCAGCAACCCCATCCTCGTCTTCATGGTTCGCCCCCATCCCGTGCTCGAGGTTGGGCACGTCCAGCCCGCGCGCCAGGGTCAGGAGCAGGGAGTGCTCAGCCCGCAACGGGGCCACTGTCCTGGTGGCCGTGCCGCCCGCGCAGCGCCTGGCAAGCAGCCACTGAATCACCCGCCCATGAATTATTCGATATCGGATCATCCAGGGTCCGCCTCCCAACCCTCGGAGGTCGAATTGCGCCGAATCCACATGGTGGTGCTGCTGGCTGGATCCCTGGCCTGCAAGGGACCGGTAACGCCGATTCGCCTGGGGGGGGGCGCCGGCTGGAGCTCACCTTCGATGTCTCCGTCGTGAACAAGAGCTACCGGTTCCAGGCCGTCGCCAGGGACGGCACCGCGCTGGCCCTCAACCTCAGCGACTCCCGGACCAGGCTCTACGCCAGCACGGACGGGGCGCGCACCTGGGCGCCGCGTGTGAATCACACCAGCGCGTTCACCATGATCTCCACCCTCTCCGACGGGACGTTGATCGCGGACGTCCCGTCCGGGGAGCTGGTCCTCCAGCTCTACAACGCGCTGGACTTCGGCCCGGGCGGGATGGGCTACGAGCTCCTCCGCCCGATCAGGCAGTGACGGAGTCGGGCCAGCCCGAAGAAGATCCGGAACAACGCCAGCGGGCGCCCATCCACCCAGCCCAACTGGGGTCAATCGCACGGTTCCTCGTCGCACGCGCCAGGCGCGCGCTCGCCGGTTGTGACAGCGAAGGGCTTCCAGGCCGCGGACGACGACACGGAGCTCCGCCGCCGGAGCAGCGCGCTGTCCGTCCTCAGGGCCGGGCCGCGGCGGGGCCGCGGAGGCCCGCCAGCACGGCCAGCGGCCGCACCCCGGCGGCGCGGAGGGCGGCCAGGTACCCGGTGGCGAACAGGACCCCGGCGGCAGCCAGCGGGAGGATGCGCCAGAGGAAGCCCGGGGGGAGCCCCGCGTACGCCGGGTGAGCGTACGCGCGGACCGCCACCACCCCGCCGGCGGCCAGCGCCGCGGCCCCGGAGGCCTTGGCCAGTGGCACCCACGGCACGCACCTGCGGAACGGGCTGCCCAGCGCCCGCGGGATTCGCGACAGCAACACCGCCTTGCCGAAGAGCTCCGCCAGCGCCCACGACCCGATGCCCCCCAGCATCCCGAAGTGCCGCACGCCTCCCCAGACCAGCGGCACCGTCACGGCCGCCTTCGCCAGGTACGCCCAGAACAGGAAGCGCGTCTGGTCGCGCGCCCGGAGGACGCCGTCCATCGGCATGATCGCCAGCACCACGCCGGTCACGCCGACCCGGAACAGCGGCACCGCGGCGGCGAAGCGGTGGCCGAACAGCGCGTCGATCAGCTCGGGCGCGGCGGTGACGAGGAAGGCCGCCAGGGGGAAGAAGGCCAGCGCCAGCTTCGCGGTCGCCTCGCGGAAGATGCCGGCGCCCTCCCCGGCCCGCCCCTGCTTGTCCAGCTCCCCCAACCGCACCATCAGCACCTCGCTGGTGGGCGTGTAGAGCAGGTCCACCACGGGGAGCTGGAAGCAGCCGACCGCGTAGATCGCGAACAGCTCCGGCGAGACGGAGCTGGAGACCACGTACTGGTGCGCGTACCACTGGGGGACGGAGACCAGCATCGCGGCGCCGAACGGGAGGGCGTACGCCAGTTGCTCGGCCAGCTTCCGCCGGTCCAGCAGCGGGCCCGGCCCCGAGCGCAGCACCACCCCCCAGGCGGCGGCGTAGCGGAGCGCGGCGAACGCGGCCACGGCGACCATCAGCCCCTTCAGGCCGAACCCGAGCAGCACCGGCACCACCATGGCCAGCGCCCGCACCGCGTCCGAGATCAGGTAGACCGCCGCCGACCGGCGCGTCCGCCCCTGCGTGGTGAGCGAGATCTCCAGCGTGAGCGACGCCGTGAAGCAGATCACGTACGCGGCCTGCTGGAAGCGGTACCCCGCCAGCGCCGGGTTCGAGAATGCGCGGGCGATGCGGGCGTCGAACGCGAACAGGGCCAGCGCGGCGAGCGCCCCGGTGACGGTGAGGAACGCCATGGTGTGGACCAGGTACGGCCGCCTCACGTCGGCGCGAGGGATGAAGAAGTACAGCGCGTGCGGCATCCCGAACGGCAGCACGTAGCAGAGCGTCTGCGAGACGAGGAAGAGCTGCTTGTAGGTGCCGTACTCGCCCAGCTCCATGGACCGCGCCAGCACCAGCGGGATGGAGATGGTCAGCAGCGCGGTCCCCATCCGGGCCAGCACCAGCGGCCTCGCCCGGCCCAGGAAGGACGAGGATGAGCCCCCCGCTCCCATCGTCAGCGCGCCTCCCATCTTCGCCGGAGCCGCCGGAGCCCGCTCAGCACGGCCGGGGGCAGCGTGGACCGGAGCGCCGCCCGGGCCCCGCGGTCGAGCTGCCGGACGCGGGTGTCCCAGGCCCCCGGCCCGTCCCGCCACCACGCGCGAACGCCGGCGGTGAGGCGGACCTGGCTCGCCCAGTCCTGCTTGTAGGGCTCCATGCCTCGCAGGAAGTCGTATTCCCGGAAGCCCTCCTCGATCGCGTCCTGGAACGTCGCCCCCACGAGCACCAGCCCCACGCTCCGGTCGCGCCAGGCCGGGTCGTACCCCGCGTTGAAATAGCTCAGGACTCCGTTTCCGCGGAGCGCGTACACCGACGCCACCGCGCGGCCGCCGACCTGCATCGTGTACAGGCGGAGATGGCCCGCGGACGCCAGCCGGGGCGCGGCCTCCCGGTGGAAGGCCTCCACCTCCGGCTCCGCCAGCGCGGAGCGCTCCTGCCAGCGCATCCGGTGCAGGCGGAAGAAGGTCGCCAGCGCCTCCTCCAGCCGGTCTCCCCCCTCCACCCGGTCGATCCGGTAGCCCTGCTGGCGTTCGAGCCACCTCCGGCGCCGCCGGTAGTTCTCCGCCCGCTTCGCCTTCGTCGCCAGGTAGTGGTCGAAGCCGAGCCCCGGCTCGAAGGTGTCGAAGGGGCACTCGCAGCGCGGCTCTTCCTGGAGGCCCAGGCCGGCCACCTGCAGGGGCGCGCGCAGCGCGGGGAGCCACGCTGCGCCGGCGTCCACGTCCAGCAGCTCCAGCAGGTCCCACTCCGGCCGGTGGGCCAGGAGCCAGCGGGCCCAACCCGCGAGCACCTCGCCCGCGGCGTCCCGCCGCAGCAGCGGGCCCAGGTGATCGCTCCCCACCCGTTCATCGCCGAGCAACCCCAGCCGCCGGCAAGGCCTGCCCAGGGAGCGCCGCTCCTCGAGGTACAGCGGCAGCACCCCCAGGAGCCGCCCGGATTCCTCCCGGGTGACGAGGAGGGAGAGGCGGCGCCCAGGGCTCCAGCGCCGGTACCAGGAATGCAGCCAGGCCCAGGAGCTGAACACCGGGGCGCCGCACCGCGCCCAGAGCTCCTCCCACGCTCCGCGCAGCCCGGCGAAGCGCTCCACGTCGCTCACCTGCTCCACCACCATCGCTCACTCCCCGCCGCCGACCGCCTCGCGCGCGAGGCGGGCCAAGCGTTCCAGCTGGTCCGGGCCGAGGTCCTGGTGGCACGGAAGCTCCACCACCTGCGCCCGCAGCTGCTCGACCTCGGGGAAGGACGCCCCTGGGGCCGACGGATGCCCCGTCCGCCAGAAGTCCACCGCCTTCACCCCCCGCCGGCGCAGCGACCGCAGCACCCGATCCTTGTCCTCGACCCGCAGCGCGTAGAACAGCGGGCTCGTCCCCTCCGGCAGCCGGGGCCACACCGCCCGCTGGCACCCGGCCAGGCGCTGGTGGAGGAAGCTCCAGTTCGCGCGCCTGCGCTGGACGACCCGTGAGGCGTCCGCGGCGCGGGCCAGGCGCGCGTCCAGCGCGCTCATCCCCAGGTCCACCACGCCCGGATCGAAGTGCTGGGTCCCCACCGGGACGGCCAGCTCGTTCGCCCTCCGGCGCAGGCCGGAGGCGATCGACCTCAGCGCCCCTCGCGCCACGCGACCCGGCGTTCCCAGCTGGAGCTCCAGGCCGGCCAGCAGCGCCCCTCCCAGCTGCGACAGGGTCGGAAGCAGCGGGGGCGGGCGGAGGGGCGGCCGGTCCCCGGCTCCGGCCCGGCGGACGAGGAGCGCGCCCCCGTGCGAGACGGGCAGGGTCTTGTAGAAGCAGAAGATCGCCGCGTCTCCGGCGCTGCCGAGCGGCCGGTCTCCGTCCCGGGAGAAGAGCGACAGCGCGCAGTCTTCGATCAAGGCCAGGCCGCGGAGTCGGGCCAGCTCCAGGAAGGGCTCCAGCGGCTGCGGGAAGCCGGCGTAGTGGATGACGTAGATCGCCCGGGTCCTTGGACCGACGAGCGAGGCGACGTGCTCCGGGTCCAACCGCATCGACTCGTCCACCCGCGCGAAGCGCACGTGCGCCCCGGCGTGCAGGAGCGCGGCGATCTCCACGCCGTGGTGGTAGGCGGGGGCGATCACCTCGGCGCCTCCCAGCCCCAGCCGCCGCACCGCCCGGTGGACCGCGTTGCGCCCGAGGTAGCACAGCTCCAGCTCCGGGCGGTCGAAGGGGAAGGCGCGCGCCCCGGGCGGCCGCGCCAGCAACTGCGACGGCCACAGGTTCGGCAGATCCCGGATCACCGCTTCCATCGGACGACTCCCACGCCGCCCGCGGGCCCTGGCCGCATCATGGCCGCTCCTTGTGCCGGAGGCGCCAGCGCGTCAGCTCGAAATCCAGCTCGGCCACCGTGCAGGGAGCCGGGAGCCGCGGCAGCTCCAGGACCGACGTGAAGGGGGAGCACAGGCCGGGGCGCGTGGTCACCGCGGTCTCGAAGTACTTGCCCACCAGCGAGACCACCTCGGGGCTGGCGTCACCGTTGGGATAGGAGAACATCGTCGGGCGCTCGCCCAGCGCCTGCTCCAGTTGCCGGGCGCTGGCGGAGATCTCCCACTCGGCCTCGTCCAGGGGCTGGTGGACGAGGATCGGGTGGCTCACCGTGTGCGCGCCCAGCTCGAAGCCGTAGCCGCGCAGCGCCCGCACCTCGTCCCAGCTCAGGAAGCGGTGGTCGTCGTCCAGCTCCACCGGGAAGCGCTCTCGCAGGCGCGCCATCACCTCCATCTGCCGCGCGTGGGGGACGGACTTGAGGTACCCGCAGCACGCCATGAGCGCGACCCGGGGGGCGAGCCCCATCGCGCAGATCCGGGCGACGGTGGAGTCTCCCGCCTGCAGGCCGATGGACGCGAGCGGGAGCTGCGAGAACATCTTCTCCAGCTCGTAGCCCCACATCCATTGCTCCGTCCCCACCACCCCGGTGATCACGAACAGCGTCGCCGGGACCCCGTGGCGCCGGAAGATGGGCGCCGCCAGCTGGAGGTTGTTCCGGTACCCGTCATCGAAGGTCAGCGCCACCGCGCGTTCGGGGAGCGGGAGGCCGTGCCGAAGCGCCGCGGCGATCTCGGAGAGCCTGACCGGCTGGTACTCGCGGCTGAGGAACGCCACCTGGCGCTCGAGCTCCTCCACCCCGATCACCGGTTCGCCCCACCGCCCCACCGGCCGCTGATACACCTTGTGGTAGAAGATGATCGCCGGCCCGGCGCGCTGGAGCTGGCTCAGCTTCGCGAGCAGCCCGGAGCGGTGCGAGCACGCCTTCACCCCGAGCGACACCCGCGAGCGCAGGTCCATCCGCGTCACGTGGCGCGCCTGCCGCACCAGCCGCGCCAGCTCGGCATCCATCACCGTGCCCCTCTCCGGACTCGCCGCCCGCTCACTCTTGCAAGATGGACGGCGCGCAAGTGGGTCACGCTTCCGGGCGAGGTGGAGAAGGTTTTCCCTGTTGAGCAGTGAGCCGGGGCAGGTGCCGCTTTCCCCCGTCTTCTTCCTCCGCGCTCGAGAGATCGCCTGCTGCGCGGGCGCACTTCCGGGCGCCGGCTCGTGCCCAACGGCTGCCCCGGGGAATGTTGAGCGGGAGGCAATTGCTTTGTCCTGTCTCCACCCCTGACCCCGGAGCTCGTGCATGCATCGTTCCATCAAGCCGTTGGCGCTCATGGCGGCGGTCGCCCTCGCCGGGTCCGCCGCCGCGAGCGTGCTCTGGAGGGGGGACTTCGAGACGGGGGACCGCTCGCAGTGGAGCCAGGTCGAGATGATCAGCCCGGACCGCCTCCAGGTGGTGGACGCCCCCATGCGCCCGGGGAGACATGCCCTGCGGGCGGAGGTCCGGAAGGGGGACGACCCGATCAACGCCAGCGGCAATCGCAACGAGCTGATCCGGTACGACGGGGCCTCGGAGGGAAGGGAGCTCTATTACGGCTGGAGCACGCTGTGGCCGGCCGACTATCCGCTGACCCCGACCTGGCAGGTGTTCATCCAGTGGCATCACCCGGGGAACAACGGCGCCCCGCCGGTGCGCTTCGTGCTGGGCTGCAGCGCCGGCGACTGCGGCAGGCCGCTGCCGGACACCCTGTTCTTCATCGTCGACGACAAGACCATGTGGCAGATGGCCCCGGTGACCCGCGGCGCGTGGCATGACTTCGTGCTTCACATCAAGTGGTCCGCCGACCCGGGCGTGGGCTTCGTCGAGCTCTGGTACGACCGCCAGCTGGTGGTCCCCAAGAGCCTCGTCCGGACGCTGTACAGCTCGGCAGACACCAACTACCTGAAGATGGGGCTGTACCGGGACGAGGCCACCGACCCCACCCAGGTCCTCTTCCAGGACGGGGTGATCCAGGCCACCACCTACGAGGAGGCCGCGGCGACCGCGCGAGTGGACCCGCTGCCCTCTCCGTCCCCGGACGCGGGATCTCCTCCAGCGCCTGGGCCGACTCCGGCCCCGGACGGCGGATCACCGGGCGGGCCTGGTGGGTCGTCCGCGGGCGGCGGCCTCCCGGGAGGCCCGTCGGAAGCCGCGCAGGTCGGATGCAGCCAGGGGGCGACCTCCGCGGTCTCGGTCCCCGCCTTGCTCGTGGCGATGGCGTTGCTGATCCGCCGCCGGAGCGCTCGCAGGTGAGCTGATCCGGCTCCGGCGCGTTCGCGGCTCGCGACGGGCGAGCGCGCCGGCCAACCCCCCACCCCCCCGTGAGCGGCCGGACGGCTGAGCCCGCCGGAGCCGCTCTCGCCGCGCGAATCGAGAGCCCCCATGAAACGCGTCCTGTCTTTGCTGCTCCTCGCCGCGGCCGCCTGTGGCCCGGGAAACCCGTCCGAACCTCCCACCAGCGGTGCGCCGAGCACCTCCAACCCGCCGGTCAGCACCCCGGCGCCGGGTGAACCGCCCGCGCCCGCCCCGACCCCCGCGCCGGCCCCGGTGCTGTTCCAGCCCGGCTTCCACCAGGCGCTCCGCCAGGGGATGAGCGCGGGCGCGGTCACCACCTTCCGGTTCAAGGTCCCGGTCGGCCGCGGCGGCGACCGGGTGCGGGTCGCCTTCCGGGCCGGGAGCGACACCCTCACGCTGCGCCGGGTGACCATCGCCCGGGCCGGGCTCGCCGGGGCGCTCGGCTCCGCGCCGGTCCCGGTCACCTTCGCCGGGCGGCGCGACGCGACCGCCGACGCGCGGGAGCGGATCCTCTCCGACGCGATCTCCTTCCCGGTGTCGAGGAACGACGAGCTGGCGGTCACCTTCGAGGTGATCGGGGCCATGGCCGCGTCGTCGATCGCGAACTTCCCCGGCAGCTACGCCCGCGCCGGGTCGTACGGCGACGAACCTGGCGCCCTGGGTGGGACCGCCCACCCGCGCCTGGTCGGGCTGCAGACCATCGAGGTGGAGGGACCGCGGCAGCGGGCGATCGTGGCGATCGGCGACAGCATCACCGAGGGGTACGTCTCCGGCCCCGTCACGGGAGGCACCACGGTGGAGTCCGGGTTCCTCGCGGCCACCGACAACTACCGCAACGCGTGGACCCGGGTGGCGGAGGCCGCCCTGGGGGCGCCGATCGCCAACGCCGGGGTCTCCGGCCAGGGGACCTGGGACGCGACCGACAACCTCGCCGGGGAGGTGTTCGTGCTCCCGAACATCACCGACTGCGTGGTGCTGATCGGCACCAACGACCTCGCCGGCGCCACCACCCAGGAGATCGAGGCCCAGATGGCGACCCTGTTCAGGGCGCTCCAGCCCCACTGCCAGGTCTGGGCCTCCACGCTGCTTCCCAAGGAGCGCACCAGCTCCGGCGACTACGAGGTGGTGAAGGCCCGCCGGGTGGAGATCAACGGTTGGCTGCGCGGCGGGACGGCGCCGGTCGACCACGTCATCGACCTGGAGAGCGTCACCCGCTCGCCGGCCAGCGTCCACCTGTTCGCCGCCGGCCTCGGCGAGGACGGCATCCACCCGTCCGTGCAGGGGCACCGGGTGATGGCGGCCGAGGTCGCCCGCGTGTTCGAGCTCGCCCCGCCGCGGCAATAGGGAGGGACGCGCCGACGCCGACGCCAATGGACCGCGCCTGCCGGCGTTTTCGAATCGCGACCACCGCGAGCGCGGCCACCTCCGGGCCGGGCTCCCATGCGGTCGGACGCCACCGTGTCACTGGCACGCGCCGCCGAGCGCGGGCGCCGGGCTCATCACCCCGGCGTCGACCCGGCAACTGCGGCCGGCGTTGACCCGGATGCGCCCCGCGGCCCCGCCGCCTCCTCCGCCCGCGCAGCCACCGGTGGCGTAGGTGACGTCGCCTCCGTTCCCGGCGCTGGAGGCCGCGGATCCACCGTCGCCGCCACTCCCCGCGCAGATGACCGCGCCCGTGCCACCGGCTCCACCCGCGCTCGCGGTCGCCGGCCCGTCCGCACCGGGGTTGCCGTCGGTCCCGGTCACCGCGACCCCATCGCCGCCCTCGCCTCCGCCGCCTCCGTTCGCGGTCAAGGAGACCGCGGGGCCGATGCGCACGTCTTGCCCCTCCAGCAGCACCGCGCCGCCGCTGCCGCCGCCTCCGCCGCCGTTGCCTCCCTGGCTGGAAGTGGCCGTCTGATCTTCGCGGCCCCCCTGCCCTCCGGCACCGCTGGCCGTCACCGTCCCCAGGATGACGAGGGTGCCCGAAGCGGAGAGCTGTACCGCGCCGCCGCCCTGGCCGCCGGCGCCGCCGGTCGCGAGGGTGTCGTTGGGGCGGCCTCCCGCTCCCCCCGGACATCCTCCCCGCAGCGGAACGAGCGAGGCGTTCCCGACCGCCGGGCCTGCCACGCCGCCGGCGACGCCGCCGATCAGGTCTCCGCCGCGCCCGCCGGGCAGGCCGTAGCCGCCGCCGCCACCACCGGAACCGACGCCGGCGACCGGGGCCCCGTCCAGGACACCGCACAGGCTGGCGGCTCCCGCTCCGGCCCCGGCGTCCTGGCCAGTGGAGGAGCGCGCCGAGAGCGTCCCGCCGATGGTGGCGTCCCCGTAGACGGCGAGGATGACGGGGCTGGTCCCCAGCAGCGTGAGCGAGCCGCTCAGGTCGAGCCCGCCCATCGCCAGGACCACCGCGTCCGGTCCACCGTCCTGCGCGAGCACCGTCACCGAGGGAAAGGGTTGGCCGCTACACCAGCCGCGCCCGCCGTCCGTGGAGTCGAACCAGGCGTCGCACGAGAGGTTGATGGGGCCGGGGAGGCCGGCGCCGGCGATCGCGACCGGGTCGAAGTTGCTGGGAACGTAGGGGAAGCCCCCGTCGGCGCCGGGGACGGAGCAAACGCCGCTCGCCAGGCAGACGCCTCCATCGCACGGCTGGCCGGCGAGGATCTCCGGTTCCGAGCAACCGCCGTCCACGAGGCACGTGCTGAAGGAGCACTCGGCTCCGGGGCAGGAGGGGCCGCCACCGCGCGCGCACGGAGAGCCTTCCAGGCGCACGGTCACCTGGGGAAACCCGAGGATGCGCTCGAAGCGCTCGAAGCGCGCGGGGGTGGGTTCGGTCTCCTCGTTCAGGAGGGTGCAGGCAGGGTCGCCAAATCCACGGGCGAGCACGGAGACCTGATCCGGAAGATCGCGCCGGTACACCCCCACCGTCAGCTCGCCCTGATCGGGAGACCTGGGGATGGGATCGGTGGAAGCTCCCGGGCCGTCGCCGGCGAGCGCCACCACCTTCACGCAGCGGGTCGTGGCGGCGCGCGAATCGATCTTCACCGTCACGAACAGCGCGGGGTCCGCGCACGTGCAGGCGCCGGGGATGGCCGCGCACGCGCCGACCAGGAGCCACGTCCGGAACGCTGATCGAGATGTTTCGAAGGGGATGCTCCACTCGAATTATCAGCCCATCCACC
>DASRBA010000125.1:0-32811 GCA_035637895.1 Myxococcaceae bacterium | reverse complement strand
GCCAGGGCAAGGGCCCGCCGCACATCCCCGTCCACGTGAAGGGTGACCTGGGCGACCTGCCGGCCCTCACCATCACCGGGCCCAACGGCTACTCGTTCCACGCCTTGATGAACCACTCCGGCGAGAGCTGCGTCTACCAGTACAATTGGGACACGGCGGGCAACGGAGGGGCCGGCCAGTACACCTTCACCGTGACCGGCGGCGGGCACACCTACAGCTTCACCGCCACCCTCAGATGCCACTGAGCGCGCTCGGCGGTTGAGAGCAGCTGAAAGTCAAGGTGGGTCAGTCCGGGTGGCGAATTCCGGGCTGACCCGCGCGGCGCCGGTGGCCGTCACATCGGGGCCGCTTCGGTCTCTCCACCTTCCCGGAGGTGCTCGAAATGGTCGTCGCGAGCGCTCGCCGGGCCCCGGCGGAGATCAACGTCACGCCCCTGGTGGACGTGGTCCTGGTGCTGCTGATCATCTTCATGGTGACCACGCCCTTGCTGGACCGGGACCTGGAGCTGATCGTCCCCCAGCGCGGCGAACCGAGCGCGGTGGCCGCGCCGCCGCTCACCCTGGAGCTGCGCGAGGACGGCGCCGTGCTGTTCGCCGGCCAGCCGGTCGCGCCGGGCCTGGAGGCGCTCTCCTCGGAGGTCTCGGCCGTGCTCTCGCGCCGGCGCCGCGACGACCGGGACGTCCTGGTCATGGCCGACTCGGGCCTCCCCTACGCCCAGGTCGTGGCGGCGCTGGACACCCTCAAGCGCGCCGGCGCCGGGTCGCTCGGGCTCACGATCCACGAGGAGGGCACGCCATGGCCATGAGCACGGAGCCCGGCGCGGGGCCGAAGGCGCAGATCAACGTCACGCCGCTGGTGGACGTGGTCCTGGTGCTGCTGATCATCTTCATGGTGGTCACGCCCATCCTCCGGCGCGGGCGCGTGGACCTGCCCTCCGCGCAGGGCTCCGAGCATCGCGATCGGTCCGCGCGCGTGCTCTCCCTCACCAGCGGGGGGTCGCTGTTCCTGGATGACGAACCCATCGCCCTGGACGACCTGGCGCGCCGCTGGTCGAGCGCGCCGCCTGGCTCGGTGCTGCTCAAGGCGGACCGCTCGCTGGCGATGTCGGCGGTCGCGCCGGTGCTTCGAGCGCTGGACGCCCGCGGCGTGAAGGCCGTGGTGCTGGCCGTGGATCCCGCGCCCCGCTCCCGCGACTGACGAGATCGCCACCTCCAGCCCATTGCCTCCGGGCGACCCTTGCCGTAGGCACGACGGCATGCCGAACGTTCGCCCGAAGCGGAAGCCGAAGCAGAAGCGAAGGCCGGTGATCCTCGAGAAGGGCGCCGGCCGGAGCTACCCCATGGGCCGGATCAGCGCGACGTTCAAGGCCGACCTCGCCGAGACCGGCCACACCTTCTCGGTCTCCGAGTGGTGGCTGGAGCCGGATACCCAGGGGCCGCCGGCCCACGTCCACCCCGAGGATCACGCCTGGTACATCCTCCAGGGGACCATGAGCATTTTCGTCGACGGCGACTGGTTCCACCTGGCGCAGGGCGGCTTCGTCGTGATCCCTGGGGGAGCGAAGCACACCTTCCAGAATCGACACCCAACCAAGCGCGCGGGCCTCCTCAGCTTCAACAACGACGCCGGCTTCGAGGAGTCGATGCCGGGCATCTCACGGTGGTTCATCGAACATCCGCCGGGCCGGACCGGTCCTTAGCGGGAGCCAGGGAGAAGACGCCGCTTCGCGAGATCCGGGGCGGGCCGCCACGAGTGGTACGCCAGGGAGATCTCGTTGTGCGGCCACGAGACCGGCGAAGAGCAGGGGAGCGAGTCGCGAGAACATGTCCCTTCCTCACCGCACGTCGAGGAACACGCCGCTGGGAGCCCCCCAGTTCCCGTCTGCGTCCTGCCCCTCGACGAGGATCAGGTGGCGGCCTGGCGCCCATCCCGCCGTGCTCACGCTCGCGATCACGCTTTCGGAGCTGGCGTTGAAGGCGCCGTCGCTGGGGAGCATGGGGGAGGTGACGGCGCCGCTCGCCCACGACGGCCGATCCACCGAGTACCGGCCTGCCGGTCGGCATGCTCCAGCAGGTCCAGCTCTTCGGACAGCCGGGAGAGGTCCTCCTCCGTCCGGTAATAGATGTGGACGAGCAGCAGCCGCTCCCGCGTCTCGGACGCCGTGAACAACGGGGAGACCGCCGAGCTGGAGTCCGGAGCGCAGGACGCCAGCCACAGGAAACCGGAGAGGGCCAGGACGGACGCCGGCCAGCGGGGAGGGGCCATGGGCGGACGCTACCCGAGGCCCCTCTCCCCGTCTTTGGCCCCGGTCAGTTGACCGTGACCGTGACCGGAACCGAGACGGCCACGTTCCCGGCCGGGTCGTACGCGCGCGCCGTCAGGGTGTGCGCTCCCGTGGGGACCTTCGAGAGCTGCCACGCGTAGCTGTACGGCGCGGAGGTGTCCGTCGCGAGCAAGGTGGTCCCGTCGTAGATCTCGACCCGGGTCACGCCGTTCGCGTCGCTGGCGTTGGCGGTGATGGTCACCCTGGACCGGACCGTCGAGCCCGCCGCCGGGGACGTGATCGCCACCGCCGGCGGCGTGTTGTCCACCCAGACCCAGCGATTCGTCCAGCTCACGTTGCCGAGCGAATCCGTGGCACCGGCGTAGACCCACGTCATCCCGTCCGCCCCGCTGGTGGTGTCCCAGAGCGCCTCGAACGGCCCCGCCGTGTCGACGGAAATGAAGGCGCCGGCGTCGAATTCCACCTGCGTGACCCCGTGCGGGTCGGTGGCGGTGGCCCGGATCGGCACCACGCCCCGGACGTAGGCCGACTGGGCAGGCGTGGTGAGGGCGGTGGTGGGACCGGTGTTGTCGGTCGTCACGTGCACGGTGGAGGTGGCCACATGCCCCGCCACGTCGTACGCCTTGGCGGTGAACGCCCACGCCCCGTCCGGCCAGCCGCTGGGGCTCCAGGTGGCGCTGAACGGCGCGTGGGTGTCCGTCGCGATCAGCGTGGTGCCCGCGTAGAAGTCCACGCGCGACACGCCGAAGTTGTCGTCCGCGGTGGCGCTCAGCGTGACGTTTCCGTTCAGCAGGGCGCCCTCGGCCGGCGCGGTCAGCGCCACCGTCGGCGCCGCCGCGTCCGGCTCCGCGCCCACCGCGAAGACCAGGTCGTCGGTGTCGCTCTCGCCGGGGTCCGGGCAGGCCGTCCCGTTGTAGTACCAGGAGCGCATCGAGACGCGGATGGCCTGCAACGTCCCGGCGGGCAGGACGAGATCGGTGGTGACCGTGTCCGGCTCCGCCCAGGTGGTGGCGCTCAGCGTGGCCACCGGCACCCAGGTCGGGTTCGTCGCGTCGGAGGCGGAGTAGAGGTCGATCACGCCGCTGGTGGGCTCGTCGACGTCGATGTCTACCCGCACCTTCTTCCCGGCGGCCAGGTTGGTCCCGTCCGCGCGGGTCACACGGATGCGGTTGATGACGTACGAGCTCCCCCAGGCCCCGTCCGCGCAGCTGGAGCGGATGGTGTTGGGGGCGTTGGTCTCCGGCGGATACGTCCCGTGGCCCCGGACCAGCGTCCCGGTGTCACAACGCATGCCAATGGTGTCGCACTTCGGCGCGGCGAGGACCGGGTCGTAGGCGGCCATCCCGCTCAGGGCCACGGTCACGCTCGCCGGGGCGCTGGTGGCGGCGTTCCCCACCGCGTCGTACGCCTTGGCGGTCAGCGCGTACGTCCCGTTCAGGGCCGACCACTTCATCGAGAACGGCGCGCTGGTGTCGGTGGCGGTCAGGACCCCGTCCACGTACAGCTCCACCTTGGTGACCGCCCGGTCGTCGGTGGCGTTGACGTCCACCATCACCGGATCAGCCGAGGTGGTGGAGCCCGCGGCGGGCGACGCGATGGACACCGAGGGCGGGGTGACGTCGTTGTCGAGGATGATGCCGACGGCCGCGCTGATCCCCTGGTTGCCGGCCGGGTCGTACGCCCGGGCGGTGATCTGGTGCGGCCCGTTGGGCAGGGGCCACCACCGCGTGTACCAACTGCAGGTGAACGGCGCCGACGAGACGGAGCACAGGTACGTGTTTCCGTCCCCATAGAAGTCCACGTGCGTCACGGTGCCGCGGTCGTCCACCGCGGCCGCGCTCAGCGTCACCACTTCCTCCACGACGGATCCCTCCGCGGGAGCGGTGATCACCGCGGTGGGCGGGGTGTAATCGTTGTCGACATTGACCTGGACCGGGGCGGAGGTGGCGCCCTGGTTGAAGGCGTCGAAGGCCCTGGCAGTGATGACATGCGACCCGTTGGGGCTGTAGCGGCTGTACCAGGACATGGACCAGGGCGGCCAGTAGTTGGAGCCGACCAGCACGCCGTCCACCATGAAATCCACCCGGCTGATCGCGCTGGAGTCCGTGACGTTCGCGGTGAGGGTCACGAAGTTCTCGACCGTGGCGCCCGCCGCCGGGGCGGAGACGCTCACGTCGGGTGGCGAGAAGTCGTTGTCGGTGACGATCTGTACCGGGGCGGAGGTCGCGCTCTGGCCCCAGATGTCCACGCCCCTGGCCGTCACCACGTGCGTCCCGTTCGCCACCGCGCGGGTGTTCCAGGTGGTGTTGTAGGGCGCCGAGGAGAGGGTGACGATCAGGGTCCCGTCGAGGAAGAGCTCCACCCGGCTGACGGCGCTCTGGTCGACCGAGGTGGCGGCGAGGGCGATGGTCCCCGTCACGGTGGTGCCGTTGAAAGGTGAAGTGACCCACGTCACCGGCCCATCGAAGTCGTTGTTGAGGGTCACCGTGACGGCCGCGGAGGTCCCCACGTTCCCCGCCGCGTCGTACGCCCTGGCGGTGAGGACGTGGCTCCCGTTCGGCAGCGGGCGGGTGCTCCAACTCGCCGCGTAGGGCGCGGTCGTGTCGGTCGCCAGCAGCGCGCCATCCACGTAGAGCTCCACCTTCGAGACGGCGACGTCGTCGCTGGCGGCTGCGGTGATGGTCACCGTGCTGGAGACCGTGGCGCCGCCCGCCGGCGACGTGATGCCCACCGTGGGGGGCGCGTGGTCGTTGCTGACGGTGATCGGGATCGACACCGAGGTCCCCACGTTCCCGAACGGGTCATACGCGCGCGCGGACAGCGCGTGGCTGCCGTTGGAGGCCGTGTTGGAGTCCCAGGCGATGCTGAAGGGCGACGTCGTGTCGGAGCCGACCAGCGTCCCGTCCACGTACAGCTCCACCCGCGGCACGCCGTTGAGGTCGCCGGCCGTGATCGCGACGGCGACCACTCCCGCCACCACCGCGTTGGCGGCGGGGGAGGTGAGGCTCACGGACGGCGGCGTGGTGTCCACGCCCACGTAGACCGTGACCGGGCTGGAGGTGGTGGTGTTCCCGGTGGCATCCTGGGCGCGGGCGGTCAGCGTGTGCATGCCGGCCGCCGCGAGGTTGGTGTTCCAGGCGTAGCTGAAGGGCGCCGCGGTGTCCGTGGAGAGCAGCGTGGACCCGTCGTAGAAGGAGACCTGCGCGACGCCGCGGTCGTCGCTCGCGTCCGCCGCGAGGGTGGCCGTGCCGGTGAGCGCCGAGCCCGAGGCCGGCGAGGTGATGCTCACCGACGGCGGCGTGGTGTCGTTGTCGACCAGGACGTCGACCGTTGGCGAGGCGCCCATGTTCCCGGTGGCGTCGTAGGCCCGGGTGAAGAGGCGGTGCGTGCCGTTGGACGTGGCGCGGGCATTCCAGGTGAAGGCGTAGGGCGCCGCCAGGTCGGTCTGCGCGAGGGCGCCGTCGATCCACAGCTCGACCGACGCCACGCCGAAGTTGTCCGAGGCGGTCGCCGTCACCGCGACCGTTCCGCTGACCGTCGCGCCGGGCGCCGGCGAGGTGAGCGCGGTCACCGGCGGGTCGTTGTCCGGCTCGGCCGCCACGGCGAAGACCAGGTCGTCGTGGTCATCCAGGGTCCCGGTGGTGCACGCGGTGGCGCTCCCGCCGGACCGGTAGGTGCCCCGGATGGCCTGGAGCGGGCCGCCCGCGGGGAGGGCGTAGGAGGCGATGAAGGTCTGGGCGCCGCCGACGGCCGGAGCGAAGGTGGCCAACAACGTCCACTGCGGGTTGGCCGCGTCCGGCGCGTACCACAGGTCCAGCCGCTCGGTGGAGGCGTTGGAGCTGCCCCGGAACGTCGCCTCGACGGAGACGGTCTTCCCCGGGGCCAGCAGGGTCCCATCGGCGCGGGAGATCTTCAGGCGATCCAGCGAGGGGCCGGTCTGGGAGGAGCCGGCGGTCCCGTCCGCGCAGCTCCCGGAGAGGGTGTTGGGCGCGTGCGGCTCGGGGCCGAGCGGGCCTCGCCCCTGCAGCAGCGTCACCGAGTCGCACTTGCTCCCGAACGTGGCGCACGTGGGGGCGCCCAGCGACGCGTCGAAGGCGGCGTTGCCCGGGTTGTTCACGGTCACGTTCACCGCCGCGCTCGTCCCCACGTTGCAGCCGGTGTCGAAGGCCTTGGCGGTGAGCACCGCGGGGCCGTTGGCGCGGCCGCTGGTGTCCCAGGTGAACGTGTAGGGGGCGCTGGAGGTGGTGCCCAGGAGCTGCCCGTCCACCCAGAGCTCCACGCGCGACACCGCCTGGTTGTCGCTGGCGTCCACGGCGATCACCACCTGTCCGCCGAACGCCGCCCCGTCCGCGGGCGAGGTGATCTGCACCACCGGCGGCGCGGTGTCGCCGGTTGCGCCGCAGCCCGTGTAGAGGAGGCGGTTGGGGCTGCCCGTGCCGGGGTTGGTGACGTGGTTGGGGGTGGCGCTTCCCAGCATGGCGGAGGTGACGGCCGCCGGCGTCGCGGTGGGGTCGGCCGCCAGCAGCAGCGCGGCGGCCCCGGTGACGTGCGGCGTGGCCATCGACGTGCCGCTGATGGTGTTGGTGGCGGTGTCGCTGGTGTTCCAGGCGGAGGTGACGTTCAGGCCGGGAGCGAAGATGTCGACGCAGGTGCCCCAGTTGGAGAAGTACGCCCGGGCGTCGGTGCTGTCGGTGGCCCCCACGGTGATCGCCAGGGGCGTGCGGGCCGGCGACTTGAAGCAGGCGTCGCCGCTGTCGTTGCCGGCGGCGATGGCGTAGACGACCCCGGAGTTGATCGAGTTGGTGACCGCGTCGTCGGTGGCCTGGTCCACCCCGCCGCCCAGGCTCATGTTGGCCACCGCCGGGCTGAGGTGGTGGGCAGTCACCCAGTCGATGCCGGAGATCACCTGCGCGTAGGAGCCGGAGCCCGCGCAGTTGAGCACCCGGACCGCGTGGAGGGTGACGTCCTTGGCCACGCCCCAGGTGGCGCCGCCGATGGTGCCGGCCACGTGCGTCCCGTGCCCGTGGCAGTCGTTGGCGCCGTTCCCATCGCCGATGGCGTCGAAGGCGTAGGACGCCCGGCCCCCGAACTCCGAGTGCGTGATCCGGATGCCGGTGTCGATGACGTACGCATGCACGCCGGTCCCGGTCGGCCCGTAGATGTACAGGGTGTCCAGCGGGAGATCGCGCTGGTCGATCCGGTCCAGGCCCCAGGTGGCCCCGGTCTGCGTCTGATCGACGGAGACCACGCCGTCCTCCTCGACGTACTTCACGCGGGGGTCCCTGGAGAGGGCGATGGCCTCGGCCTCCGTCATCGCCGCCGCGTACCCGTGGAGCGCATGGGTGTACGTGCGATCCACCGCGCCGCCGTAGGCGCGAGCCAGGTCCTCGGCCTCGGCCCGGGCCTCGACCATCGAGAGACCAAGGCCAGGGCGTGGCTCACCCTCGAGGACCACGATGTAGCGGCCCACGATGGGCCGTTCCGTGCGGAGGAGCTTGTCTCCCACGCGGAGCTTCTGGCCGGTGAACTGGAGCGACGCCGCGGAGGACCGGAAGAGATCCGAATCGCAACCCGCGGCAAGCAAAAGGGTAGTCAGCAGGACGGTGGGGGCCGGCCGCATGGAGACTCCTGACGGGTGGTGGTGTTTTCTGAGCGCCTATGGACGCGCGCCGAGGTGGAAATGTTCACCCGGCCTGGCGAGGTGAAGATGTGCGCGGGAGGGGGCGAGACGCCTACGGCTTCGGCAGTGGAGGCGCGAAGCCGCGGAGCGGGGTGTTCGCTCCGATGGCGATGAACGGGGCCCAGGAATGGGGATGGGAGTGCTGGGCGCGCAGCGACAGCATGGCGGCCTTGAGCGCGCTGGCGCGCCCCTGCCCGGCGAGGAGGTTGCGGTAGTAGCGCTCCATCATGGTGCGAGTCGTCTCGTCGTCCACCTTCCACAGGCTCACCACCATCGTCTCCGCCCCGGCGACGACCAGCGCCCGGCGCAGGCCGTAGACGCCCTGGCCCCGCCTCACTTCCCCCTGGCCGGTGTCGCACGCCGAGAGCACCACCAGCTCCGTCCCCCACAGGTTCAGCCCCGCCAGCTCCAGCGCGGTGACCAGCGAGTCGCCGGGGTCCGACGCCGGGCCGCCGGCGCCCGCGAGGACGAGCCCGGAGCGGAGCAGCGGGTCCGCCGGGCGCGGGAGGGGTCCCACCTCCGCCACGCCCCGTTTGCCGGAGTCCGGCGCGGGCGCGGCATCCTCCAGGAAGAATCCATGCGTGGCGATGTGGAGGATCCCGGGAGTGGCCAGGCCCAGCAGCCGCTCCTTGGACGCTCCGGCGCCGACGAAGAGCTGGGCCTGCGGGAGGAGGTGCTGGATGGCCTCGGCCTCCTGGCGCGTGCCCGGCAGCGGCGCCCAGCGCCGTCCGGAGATGTCGCCGCGCTTGCCGGCGAAGAAGCGTTCGACGGAGTAGGAGCGCTCCGCCGCCGCCGGCGTGGCGCCTCCGTTCGAAGGCGAGGCGCCGTAGTCCGGGTCCGCGAGGACGACGACCGAGGACGCGTCGTGGATCTCCGCGGGGCGCGGCAGGAGATCCCGGCCGCTGGTCAGGTAGGTGAAGTCGAACGCCTCGGCGAGGAAGCGGCGACCGTCGTGGAGCGCGTCGAACGGCACGAGGGAGAGTTGGCCGTCAGGCGCGAGGAACACCTTGCGGGTGGTGCCAAGGACCCGAAGCAATGGTTGGAAGGCGAGCCGGTACATCTGCCGGGCGTCGGATCGGAAATCGGCGCTCTCGCCCGCGAACGCATCACGTAGCTTCGAGGCGGCCCGGTCGACGGCGTCGGCGGGGCCGAGATCGAGGGCGGCCGTGCGGCCGTCCGGGAAGAGCACCAGCGCCAGGAAACGCGAGGGCTCTCCATGGACGACGAGCTCCACCAGGGCGCCGTCCGCGGGAAGGGCCGCCGCGACGCGATCGACGACCTCGGCGGTGGAGGGGAGCTCCGTTCCCGCGCGCAGCGGCGCGGAGCGCCTGGCGAGGTCCGCTTCGAGCGCGTCGCCTTCGTCCGCGAGGCCCTTCAGGCGCTGTTGATACCCGGCCGGGGAAAGGCCGCCGGGGCCGCCCAGCGAGAGCTTGGCGAACTGGGTGCGGAGCCCGCGCAGGCGCTCGAACGCATCGCGGTCCTGGGCGCCCATGCTCCGGAGGATGGTGCGCGAGGTGTCGGCGGTCTCTTCCACGGAGCGGCCCTTGAACAGCAGCGCCGAGGTGAGCGCCAGCCGCCGCACGTCCGCCCGCTCCGGATGGGCGCTCGCCAGGGAGTAGAGGCGCTGCGCATCCCGGTCGAGGAGATGGAGAAAGCTCGACAGGCGTGACTCCGAGAAATCGAGCGCCTCCCGGCGCAGGCGGCCTTCGGAGATGGCCAGCGCGCGGACGAAGCAGCGCACCGCCTCCGCCAGCCACCCCTGTCTCAAGCGGAGCTGGCCAAGGCCGTTGAGCGACTTGACGACCTCTGGATGGTTCTCGTCCAGGGCCGCCCCTTCGACGGCGAGCGCTCGCTCGAAGAGCGGCTCCGCCCGGCGGTACTGGTCGCGGTCCAGATACAGAAGGGCGAGGTCGTTGAGCGATTGAACGACGGTGGGATGATCCTTGCCCAGGGCCGTCTCCCGGATGGCCAGCGCCCGCTGAAAGAGTGGCTCCGCCCGGTCGTACAGGCCCTGATCGCGGTAGAGACCGGCGAGTTGATTGAGCGTGATGGCGACCCCCGGATGGTTCTTGCCGAAGAACGCCTCTCGAATGACGAGCGCCCGCTGGAGGAGCGGCTCCGCCCGGTCGTACGACCCCTGCTCGCGGTAGAGGCTGCCCAGGTTGCTGAGCGCCTGGCTGATGACGGGATGATCCTTGCCGAAGGCCGCTTCCCGGATGGCGAGCGCTTGCTGGAAGAGCGTTTCCGCCCGGTCGTAGGAACCTTGTTCGCGATACAGGCTGGCGAGGTTGTTCAACAAGACGGCGGTGGCGTGATGGTTCCTCCCCATGGACGCCTCCAGGATGGCCAGCGATCGCTGGAGGAGTGGCTCTGCCCTGCCGAATGAACCCTGGCTGTAGTGCAGCATCCCCAACTCATTGAGCGACTCTCCGACATCGGGATGGTCCCTGCCCAGGGCCTTCTCCCGAATGGCCAGCGCCCGCTGGTAGAGCACCTCCGCCCGGGCGAACAAACCCTGTTCACAATAGAAATCACCGAGATCGTAGAGCGTCCGGGCGACGTCTGGATGATCCTTCCCGAGCGCCGCCTCGCGGATGGTGAGCGCCCGCTGAAGGAGCGGTTCCACCCGGTTGAGCTGTCTCTGGCTGGTGTAAAGGGCCGCCAGGCCCATGAGCGATTGGGCGACATCAGGATGATCCTTCCCGAGTGCCACCTCCTGGATGGCGAGCGCCCGCTGGAAGAGCGGCTCCGCCTGGCTGGGGTGGCCCGAGGTCACGTAGAAGTCACCGAGGGCGCCGAGCGATTGAGCGACGTCGGCATGGTTCTTCCCGAGGGCCGCCTCGCGGATGGCCAGCGCCCGCTCGAAGAGCGGCAGCGCCTGGGCGGCAAGGTCCTGTTTCACGTAGACGGTGGCGAGGCCGTGGAGCGACGCGGCGACGTCGGGATGCTCCTTTCCCAGGGATGCTTCGCGGATCGCCAGCGCTCGTTGGAAGAGAAGCACGGCCTGGCGATACAAGCCCTGGAGATCGTCGAGCGTGGCCAGGAGGTGGAGCGACTGGGCCACGAGGAGGTGGTCTTTGCCGAGGACCGCCTCCCGAGCGACGAGCGCGCGCTCCGCCTCCGGGATGGCCTCGGCGTACCGGCCGGCGTCCTTCAGCATCACCGCCTTGTCTGAGGCGGCCTGGGCCTCCGCCAGCCGCGGGTCCATCCCGGCGTCCTGGGCGGCAGCCAGCGCCGTGCACGCCACGGCGAGCAGGGTGGGCGAGAGGCACATCGACCGACAATCGTATCGCCCGGTTGCCCCCGGCGCCGCGCGCTGCCCGCATGGAGCCGTTTTCCGCCCGCACGGAGCGGCGGCGCGGGAGCGGGCGCGGTATCCATTCGGCCATGACTCCTGGTCCGACGAAATCCAGCGCCTGGTGGCGATTCCCCGCGGCGCTCATGGCGCTCATCGCGATCCCGGTCGCCGCGGGCGTCCACCGCCTCGTGGTTCTGGCGGTCGGCGCGCCGGTCACGCACGACGACGTGCGGTTCTTCGCGGCCCCCATCCCGGTGGTCGTGCACATCATCGGCGCCTCGCTGTTCTGCGTCCTGGGCGCCCTCCAGTTCGCCCCGGCCTTCCGGCGGCGGAGCCCGCGGTGGCACCGGCTGGCCGGCCGGGTCCTCGTCGCCGGCGGCCTGGCCGCGGCGCTCTCCGGCCTGTGGATGACCGTGTTCTATCCACCGGGCCAGGGTGACGGGGCGCTCCTCTTCGTCTTCCGCCTCTTCTTCGGCTCCGGGATGGCCGCGTCCCTGGTCCTGGGCTTCGTGGCCGCGCGGCGCCGGGACTTCGCGTCGCACCGGGCGTGGCTCGCCCGCGCCTACGCCATCGGCATGGGCGCGGGCACCCAGGCGCTCCTCGGGCTTCCGCTGACGCTGATCTTCGGCCCTCCCGGCGTGCCGCTCCGGACCACCTTCATGTTCGCGGGATGGGCGCTCAACCTCGCGCTGGCCGAGTGGGGCCTACAGGTCCGACGGGCTCACGCCGAACTGCCTGCGGAAGGCGGCGGCGAACTTGCTCGGGTTTGAGTAACCCACCCGGATCGCCGCCTCGCTGACGTTGAGGTGCTGCTCCAGCAGGAGGCGCCGTGCCTCCTCCATCCGGGCCGACCGCAGGTGGCCGAAGACGGACGCGCCGAAGAGCGACTTGAACGCGCTCTTGAGCCGCGTCTCGCTGAACCCGGCCGTCCGGGCCAGCTCGGCGAGGGTGGGGGGCGCCTCCAGGTTCTCCAGCAGCCGCGACCGCGCCCGGTGGAGCCGGTCGACGTCGTGGGCCGACAGGTGGGGGCGCTGCCCGCGCTCCGACTCCAGCAGCTCGTCGGTCATCAGCGCGAGCAACTCCAGGCCCTTCGCCTCGTGCCACAGCATGCGGGACGCGCCCTTCGCGTCCGCGTTCACGATCTCCTCCAGCAGGCGGTACAGCCCGGCCGTCATGTCCTGCGAGACGAGCGGCGCCAGCTCGCGGCTCTGGGTCACCTCGCGGAACGCGGCGGGCAGCTCCGCGACGCCCAGCAGCTCCCGCAGCCGGTGCTCGCCCAGGGCGAGGCTGACGCACTCCGTCCGCTCGCCGCCCTCGGGCTGGACGCGGAGCGGGAGGGGCCTGCGCGTCCGGCCGAGCTGGAGCGAGTGACCGCCTCGCGGAAGCTCCCGGCCGTCCGGAGTGCGCGCCAGGAGCACGCCGCCCTTCGAGATCACCAGCTCGATCTCCGACGCGGGCTGCACCGCCGGGAACGAGAATGACGGCTCGAACTGGCACTCCGTCACGCCGAGGCGGAGGCCCGAGCGCAGCTCCATGGTGGTCAGCCGGCACCAGGAGTCGCCGTTGCGGAAGCTGGCGCTCGACTCCGCCGAGCGGGGGGGCTCCACGACTTTCGCGAGGCCGGCCAAGCGTCCCGGGCTCCCGTCAGCCGCGCATCGACTGCCACCAGGCCTTGAACTCGGCCCAGGCCACCTTCCCGTCCGCGTCCCGGTCCACGTCGAGGAGCGCGACCTTCAGCTCGTGCTCCTCCATCTCCATCCCCATGGCCTCGCAGATCCGGGCCAGCTCCCTGGCCGCGATCCGCCCGTCCTTGTCGTGGTCGTAGTGGTCGAAGATCTCCTTCACCTCGGCGAAGGGATCCTCCTCGTTGTAGCGGACCCGTCCCCAGATCCCGGAGACCTCCACTTCGCCGGGGCCCAGCGGCTTCGGCTTGCGGACCGCCGGGCCCTTCGGGGATTCCTTGCGGCTGCTGGGCTTCGCGCTGCGGGGTGACTTCGCCGCCATGGGAAGACCTCCGGTCCCGCGAGCATAGCGCCGCTGATCGGGGTAGGAGCGAGCCACCCCCCCATGCCCCCGAGGCACACGCCCACGCCACCTGCGCGGACCGTCAACCATGCGCAACCAGCGTAAGCCGGAAATATTGGAAATTCTGGATCGCTCGAAGCGCCGTGCGGCGCGGAGGGCTGCTACAGGCTCGAGAGCCACCTCATGACCGGCTCCTCCGTCACGCGGTGGGGCGCGAGCCCCGCGCGACCCTGGATGGGACCTCAGCCCAAGCTGCTCAGGTCCCCCTGGAGGGCATCGGCCTCAGCGGCCCGGGCAGCAGGTGTAGTGGACCGGCAACGAACATCCCGCCATCGAGCAGTTGGCGTTCTGCGCCACCTGCCGATCGGCGTCGATGATCTGCCGCATGGTCTCTCCTCCGGCCACGTCCACGCAGCGCTCGACGGGCGTGGCGCCGCCGCAGCAGCCGCAACCGCACGCGGTGTAGGAGGCGGGCTCGCAAGCGCCGGCGGGTTGCTGGTTGGAGCCGGCGCAAGCGGTGAACGCCAGCGCTGCCACCAGGCCGATGCGTCCGATCATGAGAGGCCTCCGCGCGCGGTCTAGCACACGGGCCGGATCCCTCGCGGTCCGGCGTCAGTGCTGTCGATGGACGCAGCCAGGCGCCCCCGAACCCCAGGATGGCGCCCGCCGCGGCGATGCCCACCGCCACCGCGGCCCGCCGCCGGCGCTGCCGTCTCGCGGATCCGGGGACACGGAGCTCAGGGGAGATTGGTGGAGACGCACATCCACGGGTTCGTCTGGCTGACGGCGATGCAATACATGTGGATGCGAGGATAGGACGGGCGGCCGTAGACGGTCTGGAACTCGGCGCCGGTGAGCTGGTCGATGACCAGGGCGTAGCCGCTGGGGCAGATGTTCGGGGTGGCGATGCCGCCGGCGGTCCCGGCGTACCAGTAGCCGGGCGCGCCGTTGAGCCCGGCGCCGCTGTTGAGCGTGCCGTCCATGGTGCCGGCGCACCAGGCGTGGCCGTTGGGGAGGGCCTCGCGGTTGGGGTTCATCCGCCAGAACTGGAGGAGGAAGAAGGCGGTGTCGCAGTCCGCGGGCGTGTAGCCGGTCGGGCAGTTGGCGACGGCGGCGGCGTCGCTGTCCGTGCGAGGCACGTTGGCGGTGCCGTAGGCGAGCGGGTTGCCGCAGGTGCTGGTGCCGGAGTCCCAGATGCCGTGGCGGGAGAGGCAGATCGCCTGCGCGACGCTCATGTTCACGGTGTTCAGCTGGTGGGTGTCGCCGTCATAGACCGGGATCGGCAGCACTGCCGCCAGCGGGTTGCCCGGGTCTCCCTTGGCGCCAGTCGGTCCCATCGGGCCCTGGGGACCCACCGGCCCCACATCGCCCTTGTCGCCCTTGGGTCCCGGGCAGGCCATGCCGAGCGCGATCGCGCCGGCGACGAGCACCATCTTCGTGACCTTCATGTGCCTCTCCTGTGGTGAGGGTTGAAGGTCAGTATCGTCGCCTGCTCAGCCACCGCCCTGCGACTCCCGCCACTGCTTGAGCACTTCGCGCTGGTGGTAGAGCTGCTCCCGGTACTCGGAGGCGATGGCCTCCGCCTTCGGCCTCACGTTCACGTCCTCGCCGCTCTCGTTCGGTCCCCTGGCCCTCCACCCGAACGCGGAGGCCATGACCGCCATCGCCCGCGCCATCGACGCCGCGCTGCCCCCTCGCTAGCCGCGCGACACGCAGATCCGTTCGACCTCGGCGGTCCCGGAGGCCGCGACGGTGCACGGGCACTTCCCCCGGCACGCCCAGGCCTGGGCGAACCAGGTATTCACCTTGAGCGGCATCGGGCCGGAGGGGACCACCACCCGGTGCGTGGCGAGCAACTCTCCGTCAATGAGGAACTCCACGGCCTGTGGGGTCCAGCGGAACCCGTACGCGTGGAATTCCGATGCGAACCGGTCGCTCAGCACGGCGAAGTTGGATTCCTGCTGCCGGTCGTCCCAGTACGCGTCGTTGAAACCCTGTTCGCAGACGGACGGCCCGCATGGGCTCCAGACACTGCGCGAGTGGATCCACGTGGTGAAGTAGACGCGGAGCTCGCCGTCCGCCATCCGGATCACCTCGACGTCGATCTCGTGGTTGTTCTGGCAGGTGGTGGGGCGCTTCGTGCTGCCGTCGATGCGGTGCGCGAAGAAGGCGGACACCACGCCCTTCTCTCCCGAGGGCTTCATGATCGCCTCGTAGAGGGCGCCGTCGCTCGCCGCGAATTCGCGCGCCGCGTACGTGACCTGTCCGCCGTGCTCGTCCAGGCAGCCGGTCCCGTCTCCCTTCCCGAAGGACGCGGTGATGGCGAGCTTGCCCCCGCTCACCGAGACCGCCGGCGGTTCGAAGCTCGCGTTCTCGTAGAGCTCGCGCGCCGCGGTCGATCTCGGGCTCCACGCGCGCAGGTCCTGGAATTCCTCCTGCAAGAGGTTGCCGGTGCAGGTGGCGACCGGGGCGTGGTCGAAGCGCCCGGCGCGGACCGGCTTCGGGTCCTTCCCCTGGGCGAGGCCCGCGTGAATGGGCGGGCATTCTCCGGTCGGCTTGCGCTCGGGCGCCGTGCAGGACCCGGCGCCGAGGAGGAGGGCGAGGACGTGGGGGAGGCGCATCACCCCGAGCGTACTCAGGCCCGCGCCCGCCTCGCCTCGCCTTTCCGCGCGACGGCCGCGATGTGATCGGCGATCCGCTCCCAGAGCCCGGGCGGGAGGCTGTGTCCCATCCCCTCGATCAGCACGAGCTCCGACCCTGGAATCGCGGCGGCCGTGGCGCGACCCCCGCTCGGATCGCACATCGTGTCCGCCAGCCCGTGCAGCACCAGCGCCGGCACGTCGAGCGCGCGCAACCGCTGGGTGCGGTCACCAGACGCGACCGTGGCCACGCCCTGCCGCGCGACGGCGACCTCGTCGTAGTCGCGGTCGTACGCGAGCCCCGCGATCTCGCCCACGGCCGCCGGGTCGCTCGGGAACCCCGGCGAACCGACCACCTCGATGTTCCGCACCGCGCGGGCGACGGCGTCCTCGCGCGTCCGCACCCGAGGCCCTCCGAACACCGCCTTCATGGTCGCGGGGTGCATCTGCCCGACGGAGGTGTCGCCGGTCGTCCACATCATCGTGGTGAGCGATCGCACCCTCGCCGGGTGTTCGATCGCCATCGTCTGCACGATCCCGCCACCCATCGAAGCGCCCACCACGTGCGCGGAGTCGATCTTCAGCGCGTCGAGCAGGCCGGCCGCGTCGGCCGCCATGTCCGAGAGCGTGTACGACGCCGACGACAGATCGCCCCCGAGCACCGCGGGCAGATCGGGAGGCGGAGCGTTCCGCATGTGCGTGGAGCGCCCCGCGTCGCGGTTGTCGAACCGCACCACGTGAAACCCACGCGCGACGAGCGCCTCCACGAACCCGTTCGGCCAGTTCACGAGCTGGGCGGCCAGCCCCATCACCAGCAGCACCGCCGGGTGCTTCGGGTCGCCCCGTTCCTCCCAGGCGATGTCGAGGTGTGCCGGTCCCACGTCCTTCGCGATCCGTTCGGTCATCATGGTTCACGCTCCGTCCTGGGCAGGCTGGCCAGCGCCTGGTTGAGGTACCGCATCAGCGCCGGGGTCCACCCGGCGAAGTCCTCCGGTGGATCGAGCTTGCGGAGGTGCGCGAGCGCCTCCAGCGTGGCGCGGTCCCCGCCGGCGAACTCGACGATCAGCGCCCTGGCCGCGCGGGCCACCGCCTGGGGACGGGGGGCCGACGGGGGCTCTCCCGCCTTCATGCACGCGCGGAGACGGTCGCGCAGCTTCCTCCACCGGGCCGCGTGGTCGTCCGGGGCGGTGCCCTTCTTCCGGCGCGCGTCGCCGCGGCGGACGACCCGCGACATCGCCTCGATCGTGGCGAGCACCTCGTCGGGGTCGGCGCCGCGGTCCGCGTGGTCGAGGAGCGCCCGGAGCTTCTGGAGCCGCTCGATCTCCGCGTCGACGCGAGCCCGGTGGGCGCGCAGGACCCCGGAGAGCGCGGCGCGGTCGTCGCGGAGCATGCGGCCGACCTCCGCCAGCGGCAGCCCCAGGTCGCGCAGCGCGCGGACCCGGTACAGGCGCCGCACGTCCTCCTCGCCGTAGAGCCGCTGCCGTCCTTCGGTCCGCGTCGCGGGGGCGAGCAGCCCGATCTGCTCGTAGTAGTGCAGGGTGCGCACCGTCAGCCCGGTGGCCTCCGCCAGCTCGCCGATCCGCCAGGTGCGCCGGTCCGTCGCTCGGTCCTTCATGGGCGGCGGACGGTACAACCTGACGTGACGTCAGGTGCAAGCGCCCGCCGGCGCCTCCGCTCCGGTAATGAATGCCGGCCCGGGCCGAGCGCGCGCAATCCCTGCGCCCGCGGCGGCCACCGGGGGCTCGCCGTGGCTGGCATCGCGCTCGCAGAGCCGAGGGCGGCGAGGAGTCGAATCCATGGACGAGATGATGAGCTGCGGTATCCGGACGGTGGTGGTGTACGGCCCGCAGGGGCCGCAGCGGGAGCTCCGGACGGTCCACTGCCCGGCCGGGAACGACACCGTGGCGCTGGAGCACTGCGAGCACTGCCGGTCCCGGATGGCGACGGTGGCGGAGGGCGACGCGCCGCGGTCGCACCTGGCGTGCCGGGTCGCCGCCGGGCACCCCGGCCGGGTCGGGTTGGTCTCGGAGGTCATGCCTCGCACGGTGGTGGCGGTGCGGCCGGAGCTGCGCGCGGACGCGATGCTGCTGGCGCTGGTGGAGCACGACCGCGGCGGGGCGCCGGTGGTGGACCAGGCGTGCCGGCCCATCGGGATGGTGAGCATCACCGACCTGCTCGACGAGTACGAGCGGATGCGCCGGATGGACGACCAGACGGAGGAGTCCGCCCCGCGCCCGCGGCTGGTCTCGGACGTGATGTCTCCGGGAGCGTTCACCATCTCCGACGGCGCCACCGTGGACGAGGCGCTGGCGGAGCTGCGGCGGCGGCAGGTGAAGCGGCTGGTGGTGGTGGGCGACCGCGGAGCGCTGGTGGGCGTGGTCACGGCGCTCGACCTGCTCCGCGCGTGCCCGCCGCCGTCCCGGTCCAGCGGCCCGGCGGTGGCCGCCCCGCGCCAGGCGGCGTGACGGAGGCGCGATGATCCCCAGACCCCCCTTCGGCCCCGAGCTGGATCTGCAGGAGGAGCTCCGCACCTTCGAGCGCCTCAAGCCGCGCCTGTCGAAGGTCTGGGACGCCATCGTCCAGTCGGACGCGGAGCCCTACACCTCCGTGGTGGTGCCGTCCATGTCGCTGGACCAGCAGGAGTTGGCCAAGGTGCCCGGCATCAGCTTCTACGAGGAGCGGCTCCTCTTCCTCCTGATCCGCCTGCGCAACCCGCGGGCCCGGGTGGTGTTCGTCACCTCCTTGCCCGTCCACCCGCACATCCTGGAGTACTACTTCGGGATGCTGGCCGGCGTGCCGGCGCACCACGCCTGGGCCCGGGTCACCATGCTGTGCGCGCACGACGCGTCGCCCCGGCCGCTCACCGAGAAGATCCTGGAGCGGCCGCGGCTCATCCAGCGCATCCGGGACTCGATCCCGGACAAGTCGCGCGCGTACCTGACGGTCTTCAACTCCACCCCGCTCGAGCGGAAGCTGTCCGTGCTGCTGGACCTCCCGATGAACGGGGTGGACCCGGAGCTGCGGTACCTGGGGACCAAGTCCGGGTGCCGGAAGGTCTTCCGGGAGGCGGGCGTCGACCTCCCCGAGGGGATGGAGGACCTGCGGACGGAGGCGGAGGTCGGCCAGGCGCTGGTGGAGATCAAGCGCCGCCAGCCCGGGCTCCGCAAAGCGGTGGTCAAGCTCAACGACAGCTTCTCCGGCGAGGGGAACGCGCTGTTCCGCTACCCGGAGGCCGCGGGCGCGGCCCCGATCCGCGAGGCGATGCGGTCGATGGAGATGCCGGTCCCCACCGAGACGTACGACCAGTTCTTCGAGAAGTACGCGCGGATGGGCGGGATCGTCGAGGCGTGGCTGGACGGCGAGGAGAAGGCGTCACCCAGCGTGCAGGTGCGCTGCGACCCGAACGGGGAGGTGCACCCCATCAGCACGCACGACCAGGTCCTGGGTGGCCCCAGCGGGCAGATCTTCCTCGGGTGCCTGTTCCCGGCGCACGACGGCTACCGGAAACAGATCCAGCAGGCGGGTCTCCGGATCGGCGAGGTGCTGGCCGCGCGGGGCGTGGTGAGCCGGTTCGGGGTGGACTTCCTGTGCGTGCGGGACCCCCGCCGGGATGAGTGGTCCATCCACGCGCTGGAGATCAACCTGCGGATGGGCGGCACCACCCACCCGTTCCTGGCCCTCCAGTTCATCACCGGCGGCACCCTGGACGAGCGGTCCGGGTTGTTCCGCTCCCTCCGCGGGAACCCGAAGTGCTACCGGGCCACCGACAACCTGAAGTCAGACGCCTACCACGGGCTCGCGCCCGACGACTTCATCGAGGTCGTCACCGACCACGGCCTGCACTACTCGCACGACACCGAGTCCGGGGTGCTGTTCCACCTCATCGGCGCCCTGTCGGAGTTCGGGAAGGTGGGGCTGACCGCCATCGGCAACAGCCGCGAGGAGGCGGAGCAGGTCTACCAGCGGACACTGCAGATCCTGGACGCCGAGACCCGGTACGGTTCCCACCATCACGGGTCGCCGCAGGCGACGGTGGCGGTCCCGGGCGGCGCCGGGCAAGCGGTCAGGAGGAACGAGGCGGTCACGAGGCCGCGGCACTCCATTGCACGGGCCCGCACGCCGCAGCCGCCGTAGTACGGTCGCCCCGTGGCGGGGGCTCGCGTCCATCAACACCTTCCGGTGCTTCGCTCGCACGAGGTGGCGGCGCGCGCGCGCTTCGACATCGCCACCCAGAGCCCCAAGCGCTCGGCGCGGGGTCCCGGCACCCCGCGCTACCTGAAGGACGCCAAGGACCCGAAGGAGATCCACAAGGCCCAGAAGGGCGACAAGCACGCCCCCGGCGACGCCCACGACAAGTCCAAGGACAAGGACAAGGCGAAGAAGGCCAAGGACAAGGAGGGCAAGGACAAGGAGAAGGAGAAGGACGCCGGCAAGGGCCACGACAAGAAGGACGCCAAGGGGAAGAAGGACGCCAAGGGCGGGAAGGGCAAGGGGCACGGCGGCGGGGGCGCCAAGGGCAAGGGCCACGGCGGAGGCGGCAAGGGCAAGGGAGAGAAGAAGGGGGAGAAGGAGAGCCACGACGCCGCCACGGGCGGGACGGAGGGGACGCTCTCCGGCCACAAGACGGGCGGCCCGGTGGACCAGCCGGACCTCGAGTTCCGCGCCATCCCCGCCATCCCGATGGCGAAGACCGGGAACTTCTACCCGCCCATCGTGGAGGAGCCGCCGGAGTTCGTCGTCAAGCAGGACGCGTCCATCGTCAAGGACACCGGCATCTCCTCGCGCGAGCACCACGCGAGGATCCGGCGCGCGGTGGAGGCGGTCACCCGCGCCGCCAGCGAGGCGCAGATCGACATGGTCCGGCGGGTGATGGCCCGCGCCTGGGAGGTCCGCTTCGAGATCGAGAAGCTGGCGGACCAGATCCCCGCCATCGTCGGGGGCGGCGTGGCCATGGTCACCGCCGCGGTCAACCAGTGCAAGGCGGACGTCAACCAGGCGGCCGAGAGCGCGATCAAGGACATCAACGAGACGAAGTTCGACAACCTGGACGAGATCACCAGGAACCGCGACGACGCGACCAAGAACATCACCGAGTCGCTCAAGGGCACCAGCCAGGCGCTCCACGAGTTCGCCGACGGCATCACCGCGGCCTTCAAGGCCAAGATGGGGGAGGCGGCCGGGAACATCCGGGACATTCCCAATCACGGCATCGGCAAGGAGATCCCCGGGCTGGAGTTCGAGAAGGAGCTGGCGGAGAAAGCGGCCAAGGCGGACAAGATCCGCCACCCCAAGCACCAGGATCCGCCCAAGCCCAAGCGGCCCGACCTCCACACGATGGCCGAAGCCGAGAAGGACATCGCCGGCCACCTCGCCGGGGAGGGCAACCAGGTCACCCAGTACATCAACTCGGCGTGCGCCGCGAACCTGCCGGAGATGATCAAGAGCCGGCAGCAGGGGATGGTGGACGCCGCCGACAAGCGCGCCAAGGCGCTCGACTCGGCCGAGAACCTGGCCGCCTTCTTCACCATGTCCGTGGGGCTGATCAACCCCGCCGCCGGCGCCGCCGAGCGCGACACGCCTCAGATCAAGCTGGAGGAGAAGCGCGAGAACGAGCAGGAGATGCTCAAGCTGATGGACGCCCGCCAGCAGGCGGTGTGGCAGATCCAGAAGACCCAGGAGGACACCGGGGCGTACCTGGCGGAGAAGCTGAAGGACTGGACCGAGGACCTCCACGAGGCGGGGAGGAAGGTCCGCAAGGCGCTCCTCAACCAGTCACGCGCGGCCGAGGTGGGGCTGGCCAGCGCGGCGGCGCAGATGGCGGACAGCTACCCGGACGTCGTCCGCCGCCTCTACCCGGTGGTCCAGGGTGGAAAGTGGCTCGACTCCCGGCAGGTGCTCCCGCAGCTGGACGAGGCCCAGAACGGCGTGGGCGAGCTCCACGACCAGCACCTCAAGGTGATCAACGACCAGGCGAACGACACGCTCCACGGCGCGCGCGACGGCTTCGAGCACCAGCGCAAGGGCCTCATCGAGCAGGCGCAGAAGATCTCCGAGGGCGCCTACGACGCCGGGACGCAGATCACCTTCGACATCATGTCCTCGGCGGTGAAGTTCACCGGCAAGATGGGGACGGGCTCCAAGGAAACGATGGAGCGCGCGCGCAAGTACGCCGAGAAGACCGCCAAGGACCTCCTCGAGCGCACCAAGCGGATGAAGGGGAAGGGGATTCCGCCCCTGGAAGCGTGCGCGATCCGCTTCCTCAACCAGGGCATCCGCGGCTTCGAAACCGAGTACCACATGTCGGTGGCGAACGCGGAGGACGAGTTCGAGACCTCCGGGCTGGGGAACCAGTTCCCGGAGATCCGGAAGTCGCTCGGCGAGAGCCTGCAGAAGCGCGCCGACGACTGCCACGCCGCGCTCCCCGAGCCGCCCGGGTTCTGGGACTACGCCGGGGCCGTGGTGGTGGGCGGCGTCCTCGGCGGCGGCGTGGGCGCGGTCGCGGGCGTGGGCTATCTGCTCTGGGACTCCAAGACCGACAGCGACAAGGTCTTCAAGGCGCTCACCGACAAGCTCCCGTTCCCGGGCACCCGGGTGGTGTCCGACGTCTACGACGGCGCGGGGCAGTTCAAATACAAGACGGCGGAGGAGATCAAGCTCTCCAAGAACTACGGCAACCTCGAGAAGCACATCCGGGAGCGACTGAGCAACCCGGAGAAGGACAAGGCGCTCGGGCTCTTCTCCACGGACGCCGCCACGCGCGCCGACTCCAAGAACTGGATCATCAAGGACTCGACCTCCATCTTCGGCGCGAGCAAGGACGCGCGCGAGGCCGCCGCCGGCAGCCTCAGCGGGGACGAGCGCAAGGCGCTCCAGGACTCCGGCGAGCTGGGCGCGACCAAGAAGCTGCTCGAGAAGGAGCTGGGCAAGCTCGACTTCAAGCTGAACGAGGCCTACCTCGACGGGAACGAGGGCAAGGCCCTGTCGATGCGGGTGGAGAAGAAGCTCCGCGACGCCCAGGAGAAGGGCAACGCGGACATCGTCACCATCACCGGCGACCTGGAGAACATGGCCCGCCAGGAGATCAACGGGACCTACGGCAACGCCTTCGTCCCGCCCTCCCACACCGAAGGGCTCCTGAACGACATGTTCAAGGAGCACGCCAAGGCGTTCTCCGGCGAGGCCGGCCAGAAGGCGGACCTGACCAACGAGCAGGCCCGCCAACTCTTCACCCAGCACGCGCAGGACATGCTGTGGAAGTACGACCAGGCGTACGGGGGGGCCAAGCCGGCCCACCAGATGGGCGCGGCGTACGGCACCGTGGGCTGGGACAAGGAGCACCCGGAGCAGGCCGCGCGCTACAAGCAGGAGGAGCGGCCCACCGTCACCGCGGCCAAGAGCGCCATCGAGGCGCAGGTGATGGCGGCCGGGAGCAAGGACAAGGACAAGCAGGACGCCGCCTTCGCCGCGCGCGGCGCCTACGAGATCCTGGAGGGAGAGCGGGTCGGCTCCGGCGAGACCACCCAGACGCGGATCAACGCGCTGGAGGATCGCGAGTGGAACCAGATGAAGTTCGCGTACGAGCACGCCAGCCCGTCCGACCAGGCGGGCATGCGCAAGTCGTTCCTCGAGGCGAAGGGCCGCCACGAGAACCGCATGAAGCTGCTGGCGGCCAAGCTCCCCGACAAGAAGGAGATCCCCAAGGGCGGCGACCCCACGGACTACGTCGCCAGGCGCACCGGCGCGCTGCTCTCCGGGGAGACCGCCGGAGCGGCGTACGGCGACGAGATGATCAGGAACGGCCGCGCCTCCATCACCACCTCCGTCCGGATGGCGACCGAGAAGTGGGGGACGCACGAGGAGCTGATCAACCACGCGCTGGAGGGGAGGTCCCAGCAGGAGCAGGACGAGGAGGACCAGCGGTTCAAGAAGGAGACCGGGGAGAGCCTCCACGACAGGCTGTACGGCACCGGCGGCTGGTTCGGCGGGGGCGAGCTGTCCGGCGACGACGCCCAGCGCGCCAAGGAGATCCAGGCCGGGTCCGCAGGCACGGACCGGGCGCAGATCGAGCAGACCTTCCTCCAGTTCCAGCACCAGGCGGTGGAGGGCACCGGCTTCCTCTCCGAGGGGTCGATGGCCGGCTCCCCGGAGAAGCGGAACCTCTACGGGGCGAAGGACCAGTACGTGCGGATGGTGATGGCCGCCGCCGGCCGCCCCAACGGCGACCCGGCCAAGGTCTTCGGCCCCAACGGGAAGGTCCTGCCGCCGTACACCAGGGCGTTCGACAAGAACGGGAAGCTGGTCCGCCCCACGGACCCGCTGACGGGCAAGCCCATCGGCCGGATGGCGGACCTCAACCGCGTGCGGGGTTCGCTGATGCTGGCGAGCACCTCGGTGAAGACCGGGGCGGACGCCTACAAGGCCGCGGTGGACAAACAGGAGGCGTTCTGGACGCGGCTGATCACCGCGCTGGCGATCGTCGTCTCCATCGCGCTGATGTTCATCCCCGGCGTCAACCTGCTCGTCGCCGGCATCATCGTCGCCGTCCTCTCGGGCGCGGCGACCATGGCGGTGAAGGCCGGGTTCCGCGGCGGCCGCTATGGGTGGGAGGAGGCCGCCACCGACGTGGGGATGACCGCCATCGAGTGCGCCACCGCGGGCATCGGCGGCGGGCTGGGCAAGGGCGCGGCGGCGGCGGAGAAGGCGGCGCTCCGCGGGGGCGCCATCGCCGCCAAGGAGGTCGCCGGGCCGCTGGCCAAGGCCGGCGCGTTCCTCACCAACAAGCTGGGCAAGGTGGGCGGCACCATCGCGCGGGAGGCGGTCGTCGGCGCGGTGGGCGGCGCGGCCCGCACCGCGCTCAACGAGCAGACGTGGAAGGAGGGCATCCTCTCCGGGATCGGGGAGATCGCGGTCGGGGGCCTCAAGGGCGCCGCGGTGAGCGCCGTCTCCGCCGGCGTGTCGCAGGGGATCTCCAACAAGATCAGCAAGTCGCTCGGGCCGGCCCTGGACCCGAACAAGGCCGGCCTCGGCTCCCGCCTCGGCGAGAAGCTGGGCGAGACCGGCCGCCACATGATCACCTCCGTCGCCTCGCAGACGCTGGGCGCGATGGCCGCCACCGCCGCGGACATCATCATCGACACCGCGCGCGGCAAGTACGAGGGCGGGCTGAAGGACGCGCTGCTCGCCATCGGCGAGACCGGCCTGCGCGAGCTGTTCAGCTCCGCCGGGCGCTCCGCGGTGGAGGCCCGCAACCAGGCGCGCTTCCGGGACCTGAAGGCGGCCGCGCGCAAGCTGCCGCCCGGCTCCCTCACCGACCGGGACCTGCAGACGCTCAAGCTGGCGGCCCGGTCCGCCGGCATGCACGAGGAGGCGTTCACCCACGACGAGCTGCAGGCCGCCAAGGCGGCGAAGGCCAGGGGCGAGGCCGGCGATCCGATGCTCCAGCGGATGAAGAACGAGATCCACGAAGGCCAGCAGCTGATGGCCGGGATGCCCAAGTCCATGCAGGACAAGCTGGCGGGGATGGAGGCGGGCGAGCTGTGGAAGCTCCGCCGCCTCATCACCAACCCGGCGATGGGGACGTCCGAGGAGAAGCTCAACGCGTACCACGCGATGCTCAAGGACGGCGTCCGCGTCGATCCGAAAGAGTTCTTCCAGATGCTGGACCAGGCCCGCCCGGGCGTGGTGGGGCACGAGGAGGGCGTCGCAGCCCAGCGCAAGCAGGTGCGCTCCGCGCTCTCCGGCCACCTGGAGGACTCCGCCAAGAGCTCGCTCCGGGGGATGAACCTGGAGGACCTGGCGCAGCTCCCGCCGGAGCACCTCCAGGCCGCGGGGAAGATGCTCGCCTCCGGCAAGTACGACCCGGGCGTCGCCGCCGAGCTGTTCGTCGCCGCCAGGGCCAAGTCCCCCGGGCTCGTCGACGTGGAGTTCAACGCCAAGCTCAAGGGCGCCGTGGCGTCGGTCAACGCCACCCGCGAGGCGGAGGGCAAGGCCGCGGAGGCGCGGCGCGAGGCGGTGCTGGGCCCCAGGAAGGACCCGGTGCACGCCGCGCTCTCCGGCCTGGACGACGCCGGCATCAAGGTGGTCAAGCACCTGATGGACACCGGCGCCGAGGGCTCGCCGGCGCTCCGGGAGGCGCTGTTCCAGCAGGCCGCCAAGGGCGCGCCGGGCCTGGACAAGGAGACGTTCTTCAAGAGCGTCGGCGCGGTGGTCAAGCGCGCCGCCGACGAGCGCAACGAGGTGCGCCGCGCCGCCCGCATCGAGCGCGTCCAGCGGCTGGCCGAGTACCCGCCCCACGTCCGCGGCCCGCTCTCCGCCCTCCCGGAGGAGGCGCTGTTCCAGGTGCGCCTGGCCGCCGCGCGCGGGGAGGAGATCTCCCCCCAGCTCCGCCAGCAGCTCCACGACGCGGCCATGCGCGAGACGCCCACCGGCAAGGTCAACCTGGCCAAGCTGGACGCCGCCGTCGACGAGGCGGTGAAGACGCCCACCAAGGCGCTGCGCAACGCCAGCGACGACCCGAGGCTGCGCTCGGAGCTGTTGGCCGCGGTCCCCACCGACCTGCGCGTGAAGATGCAGGACACCCCCATCGTGGTGATGGAGGGGAAGGACTTCGAGCACTTCACCGGCTCCAGGTCCGGCCAGGCGGTCACCGCCATCATCGAGGGCCAGCCGGTGGTGGTGATGCGCAAGGGCGCCGACGCGCGCGTCCTCCGCGAGGAGGGCGTGCACGCGCTCCAGGCGCACGACCAGCGCTGGCAGGAGCACGTGGGCCAGCTCAACGAGGCCAAGCTCCGCGACTGGAAGCAGCTCCCGCTGGAGGAGCAGCTCAAGCTCTACCAGACCAAGGTGGAGCTGGAGATCGACGCCCAGCTCCAGGTCAAGCGCTCCCTGGAGGCGGAGCTGGCGGGCGCCGGCAGCAAGGCCGACCGCGACGCCCTGAAGATGGAGCTGGCGCGGGCCGAGGCCACGCTGGACAACCTCTCCCACCGCCACGACGAGGTGGCGCGCGTCGACCCGCTGAAGAAGCAGAGGGTGGAGCTGGGGCTGCTGGACCGGGGAAAGGAGATGCCGTTCCTGGACCAGGCGCCGCGCCTGTTCTCCAAGGGCCAGGTCCCGGAGGGGGAGGGGGAGCCGCGCGCCGCCGGGGACCCGCGCGCGGCGCCCCGGCGCAAGGTCATCCTCGAGCCCTTCGCGGGGCCGGAGATGGACAGCCCCATCGACCTGCTGAAGCGGAACCCCGGCGCCGTCATCATCGCCACCGAGGTCAACAACCAGCCGCCCCCGGAGCAGATCGCCAAGCTGCACGCGGCCGGCGGCGTGTTCGTGTCGGAGAACATGGGGGACCGCATCCCCGTCAGCTCGGTGGACGAGATCAAGATGCGCTTCCCGCTGCCGGCGGACGCCGCCCCGCAGCAGGCCTGGGCCGCCAAGATGCGCGACCTGCGGATCCTGCACCCGGGCGCCTCCGACTCGGAGCTGATGGTCAAGGCGCTGGCCCACAACGACCTCGGTCGCCGGCTGGACAGCCTGGAGGCCTACGCGCCGTACGCGCTCCAGCGCCTCAAGCCCGGCGGGACGATGGAGGTCGTCTTCTTCGAGGGCCACATCGAGCACGAGGTGCACGCCGCGAGGCAGCTGCCGCCCTTCCGCGATCCGGACGGGAAGCTCTACGTCCTGGAGCTGGAGACGCTGGGCCAGGAGCCGAAGCGGACGGTGGCGCCGAAGTCGGGCTGGCTGGTCCCGCTCAAGGGCGAGGACCCGCTGGTGAACGTGGCGCGCTTCCGCAAGGTGGAGGTGCCGGAGGCGGCCACCGGCGCGCGCGGCCCCGCCAGCGGGCGGGACTACGACCCCGAGGCGGCCGGCGGGCCGGTGCGCCACCTCGACTTCAGCAAGGTCAAGTTCACCACCCGCGCCATCGACGTGGTGGAGGCGCACGTGCGGCGCTTCGAGGGCGGCGGCGGCGAGGCGGAGCTGGCGATGGTGGCGCGGCTGCGGCAGATCGCCGCCGGGGAGATCCCCGCCACCAACTACGACCGCGCGTTCTACACGCACGAGCTGCGCGAGTTCGTCCGCTACCGGCGGCTGGGCTGGGCCACCGGCCTGCCGCTCGACCCCGACGTCGCGGGCGACCTGTGGAACAACACGCACTCCGCCACGCTGGAGGACTACCGGATCCGCGAGAAGCTGCCCCACGGCGAGTGGGCGCTGTTCCACCCGGACATCGTGGTGGCCCACCAGATGAACGGGCCCACCGGCGCGCGCGGCCCGGCGCCGAGGGTGGACTGGGACACCGACGTGCCGCTGGGCATCCGCGGCGCCGCGGCGCACGACCCCGACCCGACGAAGGGCCAGTGCGCGACCTGGGTGTGGGTGCAGGCGCTGCGCAACGCCGGCTGGTCCGGCGCGGTGGCGGTGGATCCGCGCGCCCCCTCCGGCGCCGAGCGGCCCATGGGCAGCCTGATCCGCAACCTGCGCGATCCGCTCACCGGCGACCCGCTGCCCCAGTTCTCCGGCTCGCCGGAGCACCTCGTCTCCCAGGCGTCGGGGCTCCCGCCGGGCACGCAGATCGTCATCAGCGTGCGCAGCCAGAGCGGCACGATGCACCAGATGCTGGGCGTGGTGCAGGGCGACGGCAGCCTGGAGGTGATGCACTCCTTCTCCCCGGACCGCGTGGTCGGGCCCAAGGGCGGCAAGGACCGCATCTACTACGGCGAGCAGGCGGAGCTGGCCCAGTTCACCGAGCACCGCTGGTGGGTCCTCCCCAAGCTGCCGCCCCCGCCGCCGGCGATGGCGCTGCCGGTGGAGACGGAGACGCCGCTGTCGCTGGACGGGCCGTCGCGCCGGAGGATGGAGGGCGAGCTGCACGGCCTGGGGCACGACCCGGAGGTGACCAAGCTCCTCTCCGACCGGGAGCTGTTCTCCGCGTACACCCAGGCGCAGGCGAAGCTCACCAGCCAGCGCATCGACGAGTTCTCCTCCACGCTGTCGTGGCGGCAGCGCGGGGAGCTGGACTCGCTCCGGTCCTCGGGGGAGCTGGCGCGCAAGCCGGTCTCGGAGACCAACCTCAAGAACCGCGTGCAGGCCGCGCTGGGGACGCCGGTGGTGGTGGATCCGGACCTCAAGTCCGGCGAGGTGCAGGTGGCGTACAAGAAGGGGTTCTTCGGCCAGACCACCGGGCTGGAGATCCGCGTCGGCGCCGGCGCCACCCTGGAGGACGTCCTCCACCACATCCCCACGCTCCAGGCCTACAAGCGGTACCAGGGCCTCACCGGCGCGGTCCGGCGCATCACCGACGCGGTGGTGCAGCGGTTCGCCGCCGGCGGCCGCATCCCCGCCGGCAGCATGGCGGAGGAGGCGTGGAACGAGGTCCGCAAGCTGCCGGCGATCATCGAGTCCCGGCAGAAGCGGCTGGCCGACCCCGACCTGGGCCTGCGCGAGCGCGTGCAGCTGGAAGGGGAGGTCGAGCAGCTGGAGAAGCAGCTGGCCGGGTACGCGCGGGAGCTGGCGAACCTCGGCGAGGGACGCGGGTACGTCGCCGCCAAGGTGGAGGCGGTGGGCGCGGAGCGGATGCAGAAGGTCTACGGGAAGATCCTGGAGACGCTCACCGAGGACCCGAACAACGAATGGCTCACCGTGCACGTCAAGGAGATGAACACGCTCGCGACGGAGCAGGTGGAGATACGCGCCGCCAAGAGGGCGCTGGAGCTGGAGGAGTTCTGGCTCCGGGAGCCCCTCAGCAGCCATCCCAAGGAGGACCACGAGGCCTACGCCCTCAAGAAGGCCGACATCACCAGGCGCCAGGCGGAGCTGGAGGTGCGGAGCAAGGCGTACGAGGAGGCGCTCGCGACGCTTCAGGAGACCCTGAAGTACCCGGTGGGCGAGGCCGCCGGGGCCGCGGCCGGGGGCCTGGACTTCGAGAAGGCGTTCCAGGCCCTCCAGCACATGGACGCTGACCAGCTGCAGGCGCTGATCAACCGCACCGACGCCCAGAGGGTCTCGGGGCTCAAGGAGCCGTTCTTCAAGCTCTGGGGGCACTTCGACGGGGAGGACGTGAAGACCCAGGGGGCGCTGGTCGATCTGCTGGAGACTCCGACCTCGAAGGTGAAGCCGAAGCAGCTCCAGGAGATCATCAAGGCGCTCGGCGGCCTGGTGGACGAACACCCGGACTCGGTCACGTCCAGCGTCATCGACGAGGTCCGCGCCCTGACGGCCAAGGGAGACGTGCAGGGCGCCCTGGGGAGGATCCAGGAGATCCACGCGGAGGAGCTGGCCAAGCTGCCCAACGCCGTCGCCCAGAGGTTCATCAACGACGCGAAGGCCGGCACCCTGCAGCTCAGCCGGTACCACGGGGACGAGCGGCACGAGTTCCCGGAGGACGTGCTGATGGCGATCATGTCCACGCCCGACGCCGTGTACTGGGACGGGGAGCTCAAGCTCACCTTCCGCAAGGGCACCGACATCGCCATCGTGATGGGCGCCGGCCAGGCGATCGGGAAGATCGTCACCGCCTACGGGCCCTCGGGGCTCCTGGGCGGCAGCGGCGCCTCGGCCGTGGGTGGCGACGCGAGAGCCTACGGCCAGCCGGTCACGGACGAGATGATCGCGCGCGGGTGGATCCCCATGGGCAAGGGGAAGGGTTACTTCCGCCCGTCGAAGCAGGTCTGGCCGTGAGCGCGCCCGCGATGCACTGGAGCCCCGACGCCCCGGCGTCGCCCGGGCCGGCGCTGGCGATCCGCCCCCGCTTCCAGCTGGACGACGGCGAGGTGCAGGTGTGGCCGCCGGGCGCGGAGCCGAAGGGCGTGGACACGCTGGAGGAGGTGCGCTTCGGGCCGGGCGGCGAACCGGTCGCGCTCACCCTCCACGTCCCCCAGGAATTGCTCTTCGCGTGGTACTGGCTGGAGCCGTTTCTTTCCGCCCCGGTGGTGGACGCCGCCCCGGGCGCGCCGCCGTCCGGGTACTTCCAGGTGCCGATCGCCACGCACGTCCATCTGGACGAGGAGGACGACGTCCTCTCGGCGGTGCGCTTCGACGGGTCCGCCGCGCCGCCCTCCGACGTGCTGCGGGCGCGCGTGGCTCCGGACCTGGAGCTCCTCTTCGGCGGCGGGGCGTACCGCGGCTGGATGCTCCACCGCGCGACCCACCACCTGGCGCACGCCGCGGTGCCGGAGACGGTGGGCTCGCCCGAGGCCGACCTGCCTCACCTCCTGGGGGAATTCCTCCAGCAGACGGACCGCGTGCACCTCCCGGCCATCCTCCGCAAGGACCCCGCGCAGGAGGAGCGCCTGCGCGTGCTGCGGCGGCGGCTGGGCTTCGGCGGACCGGCGAGCGCGCAGCGGCTGGCCATGCGGGCGGTGATCGACGGCGTGCTGGCGAGGTACTTCGAAGCATGAGCGGCGAACCCCTCTCGGAGATGGACCGCAAGGTGCTCGCGCTGGTGCGCCAGGGCGGCGACAAGGCGTCGTGGCACTGGCTGGGGACGCGCGCGCCGTCGCTGGGGTTCCCGGTGCCGGACATCATGACGCTGCTCAAGGACCTGGCGCGGCGCGGGCTGCTGCACCGGGCGCAGGTGGGCGGCGGGATGGACCGGTGGACGCTCACGCCCGCCGGCGCGGCGGCGCTGGAGGGCGAGTCGGATCGCCCGGTGCCGCCCGGGCCGCTGGGCGCGCGGGAGCTGCGGGCGCTGGAGGCGGAGCTGTCGCAGGAGCCGCGGCAGGCCGCCATGGCGCTGGTGAAGTACATCGACGACGGCCCGCGGCTGTCGGCGGCGCTGCGGCAGCTGGTGGCGTGGGACGGCGGCAACGCCCGGCGGGCCTCGCTGTCGGCCCTGTTCCTGCGCCCCGGCGACCAGGCGGCGTTCGCGCGCGGGATGATGGAGGATCCCCGGCCGGAGGTGCGCCAGGCGCTGTTCGAGGCGTGGGCGCCGCCGAGGAACGAGGTGCCGGGGCAGGCGTCCGCGCCGCCGGAGCCGGAGGCGCTGGACGCGCTCTTGCGGGCCGCGCTGCTGGACCCGTCCCGGGACGTCCGGGCCGCGGCCACCGCCTACGCGTTCGCCACCGGGCGGGGTCCGGGGATCGTGGGCGAGCTGCTGGCGAACGTGGAGGCGCCGGAGCGCGACCTGCGGTCGTGGACGCTGCTCGCGCTGGGGGGCGCCACGGACGACCTCTCGCGGCGCGTGCTGGAGCAGGTCGCTTCCGAGCCGGACGAGGCGGCGGCCTCCGCGGCGATCCGCGCGCTCGCCGCCCGCGCGGACGGGCGCGAGGCCTGGTTCCGCGCGCTGGAGGGGCGGGACGGGGAGCTCCGGCGCGCGGCGTTGTTCGGCCTGGCCGAGGTGGCGCGGATGCTCACGCCGGAGCAGGTGGCGCGGATCGCCCGCGATCCGCGCGAGGACACCCGGCGGGCGCTGGAGCGGTACCGGGCGAGGGTCGCGACCCTGAGCTGATCTCCACTGGCACGCGCTGGAACGCGGCGCCGGGGCGGGCGCGCCGCCCGCTGATCAATCCGCGCTCACGCGCGCCGGAACGCCGCACCGAAGCGGGTGCGCGGCGTGCGCGCCGATCAGGTCTCCGCCATCACGCGCTGGAACGCCGGGCGGGACGTGCACCGCTCCACCCAGGCGGTCACGTTCTTGTGGTCGGTGACGGGCAGGCCGAGCCGGGCGGTGGCCGACGCCACGGGCTGCGCGAGCGCCACGTCCGCCAGGGAGAACGCGTTCCCGACGAGGTAGTCCTTCCCGGCCAGCCGGCCCTCCAGCACGGCGATGCGCGCGTAGTACGCGGCGCGGAAGCGCTCGGCGACCTTCGGGTTGCGGTCCTCCTTGGGGAGCGCGAACGGCGCGTCGAGCGTCTGCAGCGCATACGCCAGCCGCTGCACGCCCAGCTCGGAGGAGCTC
>DASRBA010000124.1:0-6546 GCA_035637895.1 Myxococcaceae bacterium | reverse complement strand
ACATCGCTCGTGAGCGGGCCTGACGGAGCTTTGCGCGCGAGAAATCCTGCGGCTGCCCTCCAGACGCTCTCCAGCGCTCCAAGACCCGATCCACCGTGACACCGGTGAGCCTCGCGACGCGCTGGGCCCACTGACACCAGGGATCCTGGCCGCTCAAGAGCGAGAGAAAGATCGAGGTAAAGGAAGCAGTGGGCTCCTCGCCCGGTCGCTGGCCGATCCAGCCCGCTCGGTGAACGAGTTGGCGCAAGTCAGGGCTGAAGAGTCGGGTATCGCGAACAGGCTCCACGGCCTACCTCGTCGTCCACGCCTCGTCGTACGGGCAGGAGCAATCCTGCTCCTCCGGCTCCGGGTACGCGTACGCCTTCCCCTGGAAGTTCCGGAGCAGCGTCTCACCCTCCCGCCGCTCGACGACGTACTCCGGCTGGAGCGTCACCTTCCCTCCCCCACCCGGCAGGTCCACCGCCAGGTGCGGGACGGCGAGGCCGGACGTGTGCCCGCGCAGCTGCTCCAGGATCTCCACCCCCGTCCGCAGCGGCGTCCGCAGGTGCTCCAGCCCCTCCGCCACGTCCATCTGGTGCAGGTAGTACGGGCGGACGCGGATCTTGAGTAATTCGTGCGACAGCTCCTTGATGATCCGCGCGCTCGAGTTCAGCCGGCGCATCAGCACCGCCTGGTTCTCCACCGGCACCCCGTGGTCCACCAGCCGCTCGCACGCCTCCGCCGCCTCGGGCGTGATCTCCTTCGGGTGGTTGAAGTGCGTCACCACGTACAGCGGCGCGTACCTCCGCAACATCGCCGCCAGCCCGTCCGTCACCCGCATCGGCAGGCACACCGGGATCCGGGTACCGATTCGAATCATCTCCACGTGCGGAATTTCATGTAACGGCTGGAGCAACGCCTCCAACCGCTCGTCCGAGAGCAACAGCGGGTCCCCTCCGGAGATCAGCACGTCCCGCACCTCCGGGTGCCCCCGCACGTACTCCACCGCCTCCCGCAGCGCCCCCCGGTCCAGCTCCGCCTCCCCGCCCTTGGTGATCCGCCGCCGCGTGCAGTGCCGGCAGTACACGGAGCACGAATCCAGCGCCATCAACAGCACCCGGTCCGGATACCGGTGGACGATCGCCTCGGTGGGCCGCGTCTTCTCCTCCCCCAGCGGATCCTCCAGCTCCCCCGGCCGCACCCGGGCCTCCGCGCGCACCGGGATCGCCTGCATCCGCACCGGGCACAGCGGGTGCGCCGGGTCCACCAGCGACAGGTAGTACGGCGAGATCCCCAGCCGGAACCTCCCCGCCGTCTCCCGCACGCCGGCGCGCTCCTCCTCCGTCAGCGGGACCGCGCGCTCCAGCGCCTCCAGCCCCCGCACCGCGTGGCGCATCTGCCAGCGCCAGTCCCCCCACTCCGCGTCGGTGGCGGCGGGGAAGAGCTCAGCCCGCCTTGAGCTCACCGGACTTCGCCTTCGCCGCGTACTCGCGCCAGTACGCCTGGCCCGCCTCGGGCAGCGTGTCGATGGGGTCGTAGTACTCGTACCGCCGGGTGAGCGCCTCCGGGTCCGACTTCTCGATGCCCGTCCGGTAGTTCTTCGTCCAGTACGAGATCCCCTTGTCCCGGTCGTAGTCCGCCACCTGGTGGACCCACCGCTTCCCCACGAACGGCACGTCGCACACGATGCGCGGCGTGGCGAAGCCCGGCATGTACCCCATGATGTCGTGCTGCAGCTGCTGCGCCTGCGCCACCGACACCCGCCAGTGCTCCGAGCTGGGGATCATGTCGCACATGTAGAAGTAATACGGGAGGATCTTCCCGTGGTCGAGCAACGTGAAACACAGCTCGAGCAACGTGTTCGCGTTGTCGTTCACCCCGCGCAGCAGCACGCCCTGGTTGCGCACGTCCCGGAACCCCAGGTCCAGCAGCCGCTCCGCCGCCCGCCGCACCAGCGGCGTCACCTGCCGCGGGTGGTTGACGTGCGTGTGCACCGCGATGTCCACGCCGCGCTCGCGCGCCTTCTTCGCGATCCGCTCCAGCCCCTGCAGCACCGAGTCCTGCAGGAAGTGCTGCGGGATCCCCATCAGCCCCTTCGACGCCAGCCGGATGTCCCGGATGTTGCCGATGTCCAAAAGCGCGCTGACGAACGGCTCCAGCACGGTGATCGGCAGGTTCGCCAGGTCCCCGCCGGACACCACCACGTCCCGCACCGAGGGCGTCCGGCGCAGGTACTCCAGCATCGCCTCGAAGCGCTCCTTCTGCGGGGTGACGAAGCGCACCTTGTCCACCTGCGGCACGTCGTTGCCCACCAGGTCCATCCGCGTGCAGTGGCCGCAGTACTGCGGGCAGGTGGAGAGCAGCTCGGCCAGCACCTTGGTCGGGTACCGGTGGGTCAACCCCTCCGCCACCCACATGTCCTGTTCGTGCAGGCTGTCGCGCGACGACTTGGGGTGGCTGGGCCAGTCCGTCCGCCGGTCCTGGATCGCCGGGAGCATGTAGCGGCGGATGGGGTCCGCCCACAGGTCCCGCTCGTCCATCGTGTTCAGCATCTGCGGCGGCACCAGCAGCGACATGGTGGCGCGCTCGCGCTGGTCCCGCTCCATGCCCTGGGCCAGCGCGTCCGGCAACAGCGGCCCGAACGCGTCCTTCAGCTCGCGCAGGTTCTTGACGGTGTGCTTGCGCTGCCAGACCGCGCTCTCCCACTCCTCGCGGGTGACGTCGCGGTAGCCGGGCAGCCGCCGCCAGTCCGGCTCCTCGAAGGCGCGCTGCAGTGGATAGGTGAAGGGCTGCGAGAGGGCGTGCATGTGGCGCAGGTCCTATACACGAAACCGGTGCTGCTCACTCCACCGGGATGTTGCGGAGCGTGACCACCTCGTCCGCCTTGATCTCCACGCTCTTGATCTCGCTCGACTTGCCGCCCAGGCGGAACACCACCTTGTGCGGCCCCACCGGCAGCTCCAGCGGCTTGGCGATGGGGATGGGCGTCTGCCGCCCGGTGAACTTGCTGTCCACGATGACGTCCGCCCCCGCCGGGTTGCTCGAGCACGCCAGCATCCCCCGCTTCTTCGCCGCGTCCTTCGCCGCCTGCTTGGCGCGCTCGCGCTCCTTCTCCCGCTCCCGCTGCTCCCGCTCGCGCTCCTTCTCCTTCTCCCGGTCGCGCTGGGCCTCCTTGGGGTCGCGCTCCATCTGGATGTCCACCGTCGCCTCCGGCTGCCCGTCCCCCTTCAGCGTCCCCTCGTAGGTCCGGAACCCGGCCAGCTTGGCGGTGTACTTGTACGTCTGGTCACCCTTCAGCTTGGTCGCCTTCGCCTTGGGCGTGCTGCCGATCAGCTTCCCGTCCAGGCGGATCTCCGCTCCGGACGGGGTGGAGGTGAAGGTGGCGTTGAACGTCGGCGGCGGCGCCGGCGTCGCGGTCTTGATCGCCGTCTCCGGGGGCCGCGGAGTCGCCGTCGCCCCCGGCGGCGTCCCGGTCGTGGGTGTCCCGGGAGTGCCCGGCGTCCCGGTGGCCGGCGGCGGGGTCCCCGTCCCCGGTCCGGGCGGCGCCGCCTGCCCCGCGGCCTGCTTGAGGTGGATCCGGACGATGACCACCTCGCCCTCCACCTTCACCTTCCGCGTGTCCGACTCGAACCCCGGCGCCGTCGCCTTGAGGTCGTACTCCCCCGGCGGCGCGTAGGAGACCTCCGCGTTGGGGATCGCCTTGCCGCTCAGCGACAGCACCGCCGACTCGGGCGTGGCCTCCACCAGCACGCCCCCGGAGCCCGCCTTGGCGCCGTGCTGCTTGTTGAACACGGCGTAGCCCACCCCGGCGCCGGCCAGCACCAGCAGCGCCAGCAGCAGCGGCACCCGCGAGCGCCGCGGCGGGGCGTCCTCGTCGAACGACGGATCCTCGCCGCCCTCGTCGCGGGGCGCCTTCAGCCGGGGCTTGGGCGGCGACTTGCGCGACTTGCCCCGCCGCTCCAGCTGGACCATCTGGTCCTCGGACGGCGGCATGGTCACGCCGGGGTCGGTGCTCAAGGACGGCGGCTCCGGGTCCAGCCGCGGCGGGCCGCCCGGGTCGTCCTCCTCGCCGGTGCGCGCCGAGGGCCCCTCGTCCTGCACGCCGTCCGGGAGCGGGCCCACCATGGTGGCGCCGCGGTAGCCGTTGGACTTGCCGATGACCACCGGCCCCTTGCCGCTCACCGTGCGCGGGCGGGTGCTGTCCCCCAGCGCGGCGGACACCGCGGCGGCGATCTCCGCGCTGCGGTCGTTGCCGGTGACGGTGGCGGTGCGCGGCTCCTCGCCCAGCGCGTCCATCACCGGCGCGGTGGGGTGCGACCCGGTGATGCTGTCCCCCAACATCACCGCCGGCGTCGAGAGCTGCTCGTCGATGGCCGTCTTCGGCTCCGACCCCTCGTCGTCCGGGTCCGGGAGCAGCGGCGTCATCTCGGTGCGGGTGGCGCCGGAGGGCGACAGCTCGTCGTCCACCTCGTCCACCTCGTCCATCCCGATCAGCGGGACGTCGCTGCCGTCCGTCCCCCTCACCGGGCTGGAGGCCAGCGACGGCATCTTGGTGGTGGGGCCGCGGCCGCCGTTGCCCAGGCCCTCGTTGCTGCGCGGCTTGGAGCGCGAGGACGGCGGGACGGTGATCTCCCGGCTGGAGGGCTTCTTCATGCCCGGGATGGACGGCTTGCGGCCCATCCCGGACAGCTCCATGTGCTCCGGCTTCTCCACCGACGCGAAGCGCTCCATCTTCTCCTGCTCGCGGAGCACGTCCTCGGCGAAGGCCTCCCGCATGAAGCCGGAGAGCTGCTTGTTGGAGTAGATGACGTCCCCGGAGACCAAAAACCGCATCAGGTCTTCCTGGAGATCGCTCGGCCACTGGTAGCGGTCCTCCGCCTCCCGCGCCAGCGCCTTGAGCACCACCCGCTCCAGGTCGTCCGGGATGGTAGGGTTGAGCCGCTTGGGCGGGGTGACCTCCGCGTTGCGCACCTTCTCCAGGGTGGAGAAGTCCGACTCGCCGACGAACAGCTTCTCGCCGGTGAGCATCTCGTAGAGGATGACGCCCACCGCGAAGATGTCGCTCCGGCGGTCGATGGGCAGGCCCCGCACCTGCTCCGGGCTCATGTACCCGAACTTGCCCTTGAGGATGCCGGCCTGCGTGTGCTGGCTCCGGTTCGCCGCCTTGGCGATGCCGAAGTCGATGATCTTCACCTCGCCCTCGTAGGAGCAGAGGATGTTCTGGGGAGAGACGTCGCGGTGGATGATGCCCAGGTCCACCCCGCGGGCGTCCTTCTTGCGGTGCGCGTAGTCCAGGCCCTCGCACATCTTGGAGGCGATGAAGCTGGCCTGCGCCGCCGGCATCTTCTCCTTGCGCTTCCGGTAGCGCTCCAGGAGCGTGCGCAGGTCCCTCCCCGCCACGTACTCCATGGCGATGAAGAAGGTGCCGTCGTAGTTCCCCAGCTCGTGGATGTGGACGATGTTGGCGTGGTTCAGCTGCACGCTGATCCGCGCCTCGTCGATGAACATCTTGATGAACTCTTCGTCCTCCGCCATCGTGGGGAGGATCTTCTTGATGGCGAGGATCCGCTCGAAGCCCTCGACCCCGAAGGCCTTGGCGATGAACACCTCCGCCATCCCGCCCACGTTGAGGCGTTCGAGCAGCAGGTACTTGCCGAAGACTGCGGGCTTTTTCATCGCCGGACGCGCGCGTCAGCACCGCCCGCCCGGGGCCTGGGGGACCCCGGAGCCAGCGAGGCTCCAGACCAGGGAACGACTGTAGACGCTCGGCACTCCCCGGTCAAACCCGACCCCGGTTCAAATCTCCAGCAATTGCCTGGGCTTCGCCCGCAAAAGCGAAGGCCCCGGACCGCGCCCTGCTGGGGGCGGCCCGAGGCCTTCTGCAAAAAGTATCCGGCAGCGACCTACTCTCCCGCGCGGTTTCCCGCGAAGTACCATCGGCTCTGGAGGGCTTAACTTCCGTGTTCGGGATGGGAACGGGTGTGACCCCTCCGACATAGCCACCGGAATCCTGACGAAAACGCATACGAAGGGTGAGCTCAATTCTGCAGAGAAGAGCTGTACCGCCGATTTCTGCCGGGCCGCCGGTGTTTCACCGGACGGGCCTCGACCCTGGCCTCCAGCGCGACTCCACCAAAGGAGCGCGCAAGAGAAAGAGATAAAGTAAGCCTCACGACCAATTAGTACCGGTTAGCTCAACGCGTTACCGCGCTTACACACCCGGCCTATCAACGTCGTAGTCTGCGACGGGTCTTCAGGGGGTTGCCCCCGGGATACCTGTTCTTGAGGTCGGGTTCCCGCTTAGATGCTTTCAGCGGTTATCCAATCGACACATGGCTACCCAGCGATGCCACTGGCGTGACAACTGGTACACCAGAGGTGTCTCCATCCCGGTCCTCTCGTACTAAGGACAGATCCTCTCAAGTATCCTACGCCCATGGAAGATAGGGACCAAACTGTCTCACGACGTTTTGAACCCAGCTCGCGTACCGCTTTAATTGGCGAACAGCCAAACCCTTGGGACCTGCTCCAGCCCCAGGATGCGATGAGCCGACATCGAGGTGCCAA
>DASRBA010000123.1:0-14687 GCA_035637895.1 Myxococcaceae bacterium | reverse complement strand
CCGCGGTGGGGTGCAGCGACCTGCAGGAGCGGGCCGGGATGTGCAACGCCGGGCTGATCACCGGCGCGGCCAGCCTCCCGCTCACGGCGTTCGGGATCTGGCTGCTGCTCGACTCCAACCCCAAGGCCGACGTCTTCCCGGTGCTCCGGACGCGGCCCGGGCGCGCGCAGATCCCGGTCACGGTCGGGCTCACGCCCACCGGGATCGCCGGCACGTTCTGACCGCCCGCGCGGGCTTCACACCGGGTAGCCTCGGTCTTCGCCCCACAGCCGAGGACACCCGATGACCCGAACGATGACGGCCGCGCTCCTCGGAGCGGCGGCGTGCCTGGCGGCGTGCAGCGACATCAACCGGACCTCCCTGATGCGCGGGCCGCGCGCCGACAGCGCCCAGCTGCGCGCCAGGGCCCAGGAGCTGGCGGGCCGCGCCGTCGAGGTGTACGGCCACAAGGTGGCGGCCTGCGACGTGTACCCGCACGACCCGGTGAACCGCATCCCGTCCCAGCCGGTCCCCGCGGCCGACCTGCTGGTGGCGCCGGACCTGGGGCCGCTGGACGGCGTGGAGCTGGACGTCCACGCCGCCCCGGACGGCTCCGTCTACGTGGCCCACGAAGCCGCCGACCTGGCCAAGCTGCGGCAGGTGCTGGCGGAGGAGGGGATCGACCCGGAGCGCTTCATCCAGCGGGACGGGATGACGGAGTCGATCACCTCGTACTTCGGCAAGCACGCGGGCGGCCACCTGTTCGTCGAGCTCAAGTCGAGCAAGGCCAACAAGGCGGGGACGACGGACGAGGACCGCGCCCTGGCGGCGGCCGTGCTGCGCCAGCTCGACCAGCTGAAACAGGCGGTGACCCTGGAGCCGCTGAAGCGCATCACCTTCGTCTCCTTCCGGACGGGCGCGCTCCAGGCGCTGCACGACGTGGCGGCGGCGACGCACCCGGAGGTCGGCTACGCGCTGATCCTGGGGACGGACAAGAGCTTCTTCCTGCTGTTCAGCGATCTCCCCAACGCCGGCGACCAGCTCGCCTGGCTGTCGAAGCCGGAGTCGAGGTTCATCGGCTCCGTCTGGTTCTCGCTGGAGACGCTGGGCTCGCCGGAGCAGGTGCTGCAGCAGGCCCGCGCCGCCGGCGTCGAGCGGCTGGTCTCCGACGCCTACCTGGAGACCCCGGACGACCTGAAGAAGGGCCTGGCCAAGCTGTCCGCCAGGGGCATCACCATCGAGGGGCTGGTGTTCGACGCGGTGGCCAACCCGGCCAACGCGGGCGGGAACCGCTGCCCGCCCTGACGCGCGCGGCGCCTACTTCGGCTTGCCGGGACCGCGGGGGCGCGGGCGGGGCGCCACCTCCCACGGCTCCCCGCCGTACCAGGCGCGGACCTTCGCCGGCGGGAACTCCCACTTGCGGCCGACCTTCACCGCCGGGATCACGCCCTTGCGCGCCATCCGCTTCACCGTGAGCTCGGAGAGGTTGACGAGGTCCGCCACGTGCCGCGCTTCCCAGTTCTTGCCGGCGGCCTCCAGGTTCGCGCGCTCATCGGCCAGATCATCGTGAGACATGAATTTCGCGTGAAACTACCAGCGCGAATTCACACCAGGTCAGGTAAAAATCTGATGTGGAGCACATCTCCGAGAGGGAGAAACGCGAGCTCCAGGCGACTCCAAAGGAACCTCTCGAAACTCGAAAAGCACCGATGAGACATGAAACGCCCACTGCGGACCCGGTCCGACATAAGCGGCGCTACTCCCTGGGCGCTTCTTTCGGGCCGTGATCCCAGCGGTATCCGGCCATGGCGCCCTCCACCTCGCGCGCGGCTTGCTCGGCGCGGGCGGTGATCGCCTCGGTGGAGTGGAGCGCCTCCACGGTCTGGTCCATGGCGGCGCCCAGCTCGGTGATCGCCTGGAAGATCTGCCCGATCCCGGCGGACTGCTGGTTGACGGCGGCGGAGATCTGCCGCGCGGCGGCGGCGTTGTCCTCGACGATCCGGATCAGCCGGCGGAGGTCGTCGCCGTAGCCCTTGGCCAGCGCCATCCCCTTGTCGGCGCGGTCCCGCCCGGAGCCGCTGAGCTTCACCGCCTCCTGGATCCCGCCCTGCACGTCGCGGAGCACGTCCTGGACCTGGAGGGTGGCGCTGGTGGACTCGTCGGAGAGGCGGCGGATCTGCTGCGCCACGACGGCGAAGGTCTTGCCGCTCTCGCCGGCGCGGGTGGCCTCGATGGCGGCGTTGAGGGCCACCATGTTCGACTGGTCCGCCAGCTCCTTCACCACCATGGTGATGCGGGCGATGCGCTGGGCGCGCGCCTCCAGCTCGCTCATCCGCCCGGCCATGTCGCCGGTGTGCCAGAACAGGTCGCCCAGCTGGCTCAGGCTGGCCTCCACCGCGTCGCGCCCGGAGCGCCCCACCCCCTCGGCGGCGTCGGCGGCGGCGAGCACCGCCCGCGCCCGGTCCGAGGCCATGCCCGCGGTCCGCTGGATCTCCTCCGCCGTCTGCCGCGTCTGGCGCAGGGCCTCCGACTGGGCGTGCATGGCGTGCATCTGGCGCTCGATCAGCTTCGACAGGTCGTGCGCCACCTGGTCCACGGTGTGCGCGGACCGGGCGATGAGCAGCGCCTTGGACCGGAGCCCGGCGAGCGCGCCCGCGGTGGCGAAGGCCAGGTCGCCCAGCTCGTCGGTGGCGGGCCAGGCGGGGAGCACCGGGGTGCCCGTGGCCAGGCCGCGCACCGACGCCTCCACCGCCCGCGAGCCGAAGCGCAGCCGCCGGCCCACCGCCAGCGCGGTGAGCAGGCCCAGCATCAGCACGTAGCCCAGGCTGAGCCCGGAGGGCAGGACCAGGCCCTCCAGCAACTGCCGCCCCCAGCGGGGCACCTGCTCGGCCAGCGCGGTGTAGCCCTGCCGCTCCAGCTCGCCCAGCACCTCCGCCAGGAACGCCTGGAAGCGCCGGACGACGATCACGCTGAGGGCGACGAATGCGGCCAGCATCACCAGCGAGGTCAAGTACGGGAGGTACCAGACCTGCCTCGGCCAGGCGACGCCGGCGCCGCCCGGGTGCACCTCGGGGTGGCGCTCCAGCTCCTCCACCGCCAGCGGGCGGAGCAGCTCCTCCACCTTGAGCGTCTGCCGCACCAGCGCCAGCGCGACCATCACCAGCGTCACCAGCAGGGTGGGGACCACCAGCACCACCGGCCGGTGGCCGAGGACGCAGAGCGGGGTGGTGATGAGGGCGAAGGTGACCAGGTAGCAGGCGGTGGCGGCCAGCTCCAGGCGGCGGGGGAGGGCGAGGATCCGGCGGAGGCGATCTCCCGGGGCGTCGTCCTCCGGCGCCTCCAGCGCCCGGTCCACCATCCGGCGCACCAGGGGGTAGGGGAACGCGATCAGCAGCGCCAGGAGGACCCGCGGAAACCACACCGTGAGCAGGCCGACGATCTCCCGGTCGTTGTACTGGTAGAGGACGCCGAACAGGTACGCCAGCGGCGGGACCGCGGGCAGCAGGGAAATCTGCTGCTGCGCGTATATCTTCAGTTTCAGCTTTCGCCGCGTTGCCGGGTCGGTCACGGCGCATTGAACCACGTGTCCTCTATGCTCGGCGGCGGCCCTCCGTGACCCTCCCCCTGCTCGAGCCCGCCGCGCCGCCGTACGACCCGCTGCGGTGGAGGACGCTGCCGCTCCCGGAGCGGGCGCGGGCGGCGTGCGAGGCGTGGGCGACGCAAGGGTTCGGCGCGCCGGCCGGCGCCTACGCGTTCTACGTGCTCAAGCTGGGGCTCTACGCCGGCGGGTGGCTGTTCTTCTGCCGCCTCACGCCGGGGCTGGGCGGGCCGTCGGAGATCGCCTCGTGGTGGCTGAAGCCGCTCGCGTTCCAGAAGGCGATCCTGTGGAGCATGCTCTTCGAGGGGATGGGCTTCGGCGCGGGGAGCGGCCCGCTCACCGGGCGCTACCTCCCGCCGCTGGGCGGCTTCCTCTACTTCCTGCGGCCGGGGACGACGAAGCTCCCCCCCATCCCCGGGCTGCCGGGGCTGGGCGGCGCGCGGCGGACGTGGCTGGACGCCGGGCTCTACGCGGCGTTCGTGGTCTCGGTGGCGCGGGCGCTGGCGGCGCCGTGGCTGGGCGACTCCGAGCTGCTGCCGATCGCCGTGGTGGTCCCCATCCTCGGGCTGGCGGACCGGACCGCCTTCCTCGCGCTCCGCGCCGAGCACTACTGGGTCACCATCCTGTGCTTCCTCTTCGCCGGCGACTGGATCGCCGGGGCCAAGGCGGTCCAGCTGGCGCTCTGGTTCTTCGCCGGCTTCTCCAAGCTGAACCACCACTTCCCGGCGGTGGTGTGCGTGATGACCAGCAACAACCCGTTCACCGCCTTCGGGCCGTTCCGGCGGTGGATGTATCGCCGTTACCCGGAGGACCTGCGGCCCTCGCGGCTGGCGGAGGCGATGGCGCACGCCGGCACGGCGATCGAGCTGCTGGTCCCGGCGATCCTGATCGCGTCCGGCGGTGGATGGTCGCTGATCGCCGGGCTGGCGCTGATGGTCGCGCTGCACGCCTTCATCACCAGCAACGTGCCGATGGGTGTGCCCATCGAGTGGAACGTCATGGTGGTCTACGGCGGGTTCGCGCTGTTCTGGGCGCACCCGGAGGTGCGGGCGTGGGACGTCGGCTCCGCGCCGCTCGGCGTGTTCCTGGCGCTGGCGCTGGCGGGGGTGCCGCTGCTGGGGAACCTGGCGCCGGGGCGGGTCTCGTTCCTGCTCTCCATGCGGTACTACGCCGGCAACTGGGCGTACGGGGTCTGGCTGTTCCGCGGGGAGAGCTACCGCAAGCTGGACCGCTTGAAGAAGCCCGCGCCGTGGGTCGCCGACCAGTTGCGGCGCTTCTATGATCCCGTCACCACCGCGGGCATCATCAGCCGGGTGATGGCGTTCCGGATGATGCACCTGCACGGGCGCGCCCTGCCCAGGCTCCTCCCGCGCGCGGTGGAGCGGCTGGAGGACTACGAGTACATGGACGGGGAGCTGGTGGCGGGGCTGGTGCTGGGCTGGAACTTCGGCGACGGCCACCTGCACCGGGAGGCCTTGCTGCGGTCGGTGCAGGCGCAGTGCGGGTTCGAGCCGGGCGAGCTGCGCTGCATCTTCGTGGAGGCGCAGCCGCTGGGCGGCAAAGCGCTGTCGTACCGGATCCACGACGCCGTGAATGGGTTGATGGAGGCGGGGGAGATCGCGGTCGCGCCGCTGCGCGAGCTCCAGCCCTGGGCGGCATGAGCGGGGTGGACGCGGTCGTGGTCGGGTCGGGCCCCAACGGGCTCTCCGCCGCGGTGAGGCTGGCGAAGGCGGGCGCGTCGGTGCTGGTCCTGGAGGGGCGCGAGGAGATCGGCGGCGGCGCGCGCACGGCCGCGCTCACGCTGCCGGGGTACGCGCACGACGTCTGCTCCGCGGTGCACCCCATGGGCGCGGTCTCGCCGTGGTTCCGGGAGCTGCCGCTGGAGCAGCACGGGCTTCGCTGGCTGTACCCGAAGGCCTCGGTCGCGCATCCCCTGGACGACGGGCCGGCGGTGCTGCTGCGGCGGTCCATCGAGGAGACGGCGGCGGGGCTGGAGGTGGACGGGCGCGCCTACCGCCGGCTGCTGGAGCCGTACCTCCGCGACGCGCCCGGGTTCATGAAGGACGCGCTGGCGCCGCTCGGGTTCCCAAGCCACCCGCTCCTGATGCTGCGCTTCGGGCTCACCGGGGTGCGGTCGGCGGAGGCGGTGGCGAAGCGCTTCCGCGGCGCGCGGGCCCGGGCCCTGCTGGCCGGCTGCGCGTCGCACGCCATCCTGCCCCTGGACCGGGCGCTGACCGGCGCGGTGGGGATGATGTTCCTGCTCACCGGGCACGTGCAGGACTGGCCGGTGGCCGCCGGCGGATCGGGCGCCATCACCGGCGCGCTGGCGGGCCTGCTGCGGTCGCTGGGCGGGACGATCCAGACGGGCACCCGGGTGACGTCGGCCGCGGAGCTGCCTCCGGCGCGCGTCTACCTGTTCGACACCAGCCCGGCGCAGCTGGCGGCGATCGCGGGCGCGGCGCTGCCGGGCGGCTACGCGCGGAAGTTGCGGCGGTACCGGCACGGGCCGGCGGCCTTCAAGCTGGACTGGGCGCTGGACGGCTCCATCCCGTGGAAGGACCCGCGGTGCCTGGAGGCGTCCACCGTGCACGTGGGCGGCACCTTCGAGGAGATCGCGGCCGGGGAGGCGGCCGTCTGGCGCGGCGAGCACCCGGATCGCCCGTACGTGCTGCTCTGCCAGCAGAGCGAGGTCGACCGCGGCCGCGCGCCGGAGGGGAAGCACACCGGCTGGGCGTACTGCCACGTCCCCAACGGGTCCACCGTGGATCTCACCCCGGTCATCGAGCGCCAGATCGAGCGCTTCGCCCCCGGCTTCCGCGACCGCGTCCTGGCGCGACACGTGACGGCGCCGGCCGACTTCCAGCGAAACAACCCCAATTACATCGGCGGTGATATCAGCGGCGGCGTCGCGGACCTGTCTCAGATGTTCACGCGGCCGGTGGCGCGGATCGACCCGTACTCCACGCCCAACCCGCGCGTCTTCCTCTGCTCCTCGTCGACCCCGCCCGGCGCCGGCGTCCACGGGATGTGCGGGTACTACGCCGCGGGGAGCGCGCTGCGCCGGGGGCTGGGGCGGTTCGTCGCGGCTCCGCTCCGCTGACGGTGGTAAAAGGGTGGGGGAGGTCTCTGGATGATCACGGTGATGCACGGGCTGGCGGTGGTGATGATGTTCGGCAGCGCGGCGGGCTTGCTGATCGGCTACGTCTGGATGCTGGTCGCCGCGTATCGGGTCTCGCTGGGGTGGTTTCTCGGGGTGCTCCTCTTCAGCGGCGTCTGCGCGCCCCTGTTCCTGATCATGCGGTGGGACGAGGCGAAGGCCCCGTTCCTCACCACCGTGGCGAGCGTGGTGGTGATGTTCGCGGGCTTGACGGTCGGGGACCGGGCGGACCACATGGAGCAGCTCCGCCAGGAGCGGGAGGCGATCATGAACGGGCAAGAGGGGTGAGGCCGTGCTCCCCGCGCTGCTGCTCGCCGCCGCCCTCAGTCAGCTCCAGCCGCTCCCGCCGGCGCTGATCTCCCTCGACGGCGAGGAGGGGCAGAAGCTGCTGCTGGAGTCGAAGGCCAACCGCGACTACTTCGCGCTCTCCAGCCGCTTCCTCACCCAGCGGAGCACCTCGTACTGCGGCGTGGCGTCGGCGGTGATGGTGCTCAACGCCATGCCCGTCGCGGCGCCGGAGGTGAAGGAGTGGAAGCCCTTCCGCGCCTTCACCGAGGACAACGTCTTCAACGACGAGGTCCGCAAGGCCGCCACTCCGGAGACCGTGTCCAACGGCGGCCTGACGGTGGAGCAGCTGGCGCACCTGCTGGGAGGGAACGGCGTCGCGGCGAAGCCGGTGTTCGCGAGCGCGTCCTCGCTGGAGGAGTTCCGGCGCGAGGCGGCGGCGAACGCCGGCCGCCCGGACGACTTCGTGCTGGTCGACTTCTGGCGCGGCGACCTGGGGCAGGACTTCGGCGCGCACTGGTCGCCGGTGGCCGCGTACCACGAGGGCACGGACCGGTTCCTGGTGATGGACGTGGCCCGCTTCCGCTACCCGCCGTACTGGGCGAAGGCCGAGGACCTCTTCAAGGCGATGAGCACCACCGACACGGACTCCGGGAAGTCCCGCGGCTACATCCTGGTGTCGGCCGCCACGGGCGCCCAGCCGCGGCTCCCCATCCCGTCCATGGGCCACCGGATCCTGAGGGTGGCGCTGGGGGCGGGCCTGGGCATCTTCGCCATCGGGGCGGTGGCCGGCGGCCTGTTCACGCGCTGGCGGATGCGGCGGAAGGCGAAGGCGTCGTGACATCGGGATCAGCCGAATTCGTATCGCAGGTGACGGACGAGCTTCCGGACGAACGCCCGCCGCGCGAACCACCGGTTGAGCACCTGTTGGACCCGCGACTTCGCCATGCGCGACATCAGCTCCGGCATGGTGAGGAACGGGACGTCCTCGGCCAGCCTCAGCCGCGGGACCGCTCGCTCCAGGTCGTGCGGATCGGCGACGCCCCAGACCAGCTCCACCTTCGCGCCGCGCACCGCCGCCAGCCGTGAGACGAGGCGGATCATGGAGCGGCTGTAGGCGTCGAAGATGAGCTCCCCGCTGGGGAACTTCTCCGCGATCCGCCGGAGCAGCGCCAGCCCGTCCGGTTCCGGCAGATACATGAACAGGCCCTCGCCGATCACCATCACCGGCTTGTCCCCGGGCACCGCGTCCAGCCAGGCGAGGTCGGTCACCGAGGTACCGATGCGCTGATATCCGGCGCGCTCCGGGTACAGCTTCTCCCGCAGGGCGATCACGTCGGGGAAGTCGACGTCGAACCAGCGCACCTCCGGCCCCGGGTCGATCCGGAAGACCCGGGTGTCCAGCCCGCAGCCCAGGTGGAGCACCGTCGACTCCGGGTGCTTGCCGAGGAACGCCCGCGTCCACCCGTCGAGGTGGAGGGCGCGGATGGGGAGCGAGATCGCACCCCCGCGCGGGAGCTTCAGCTTCCGGAAGTCGTGGTCGATGCGGTCGACCGCCTCGGCGGCGAAGTGGTCGCCGAGGATCGGTCGTGGGGCCCTGGCGTCCAGCGCCTTCCCGTACAGGGTGGCGAGGTACGTCTCCTTCTCCTTGGTGAGTCGAATCTTCCCGGTGTCCATCCGCCGTCACCCCCGCGCGCGCAGCACCGTGCCGAACCCGCGCTCTCGCCCGAGCGCCGGCGACATCGCCCCGTCCCACACCGCCGGCTTCCCGTTGATCAACACCGCCCGCACCGCGCCCGAGTCCGGCGACACCAGCCGCACGAAGCCGCCGAAGTTCTCCATCGGCCGCTCCTCCGGGCTGTCCAGGTCCGCCGCCAGCCGCTCCGGATCCAGCACCACCACGTCCGCCCGCTTTCCCACCTCGATCGTCCCCGCGTCCATGCCGAACCACCCGGCGATCTCCCCCGTCAGCCGATACACCGCGCGCTCCGGCGGCATCAGCGGGGCGCCGCGCCGCTCCGCCTCGCGCACCAACCGCAACATCCGCAGCGGGAAGTTGTAGTGCGCCATGTTGCGCAGGTGCGCGCCGGCGTCGGAGAAGCCGATCAGCACGTCCGGGTGGCTGACGATGTCCTCCAGCGCCTCGCGCCGGTCGTTGGCCATCACCGTGTACCAGCGCAGCGCCGTGCCGAAGCGCGCCACCAGGTCCAGGAACACGTCCACCCCGTCGCGCCCGGTCTCCCGAGCCACCTGCGCGAACGACTTCCCCACCACCGACTCGTCCGGGCAGCGGAGGATGCGCGACTGGTTGAAGTCGCGGTGGAAGACCTTGGGGAGCAGCTTGCTCCGCCACTGCCTCTTGAACCACCGGCGGTACTTCGGGTCCTCGAACAGCTCGCGCCGCGCCGCCGCGTCCTGCAGGTGCAGCGCCGCCACGCCCGCGCCGAACTCTTCGAACACCACCAGGTCGATCCCGTCCGCCCAGAGGTCGAAGATCTCCGGCAGCGCCTGCCACCGGAAGTTGCCGTTGAGGAGGCGGTTGACGGTGCGGGAGAGGAACTGCGAGAGCTTGTACAAGCCCCGGTTCACCCGCACGTCCATCATCGAGATGATCGTCGTCTTGAGCGGCTTGCGGAGGATCCCCGCGCTCTCCAAGAGGAAGTTGACGACGTTGACCTTGGTCGTGATGTTGGGGACGCCCTGGAAGATCCGGTCGCGGCGGCGGGCGATCCGCGTCAGGCGCCGGTATTCGCTCCAGCGCGCGAAGGCGGACGGGAGCGGGCGGCTGCGGAACGGGCGGCCACCGCCCATCTTGTCCCAGGGCAGCGTCTGGATGGAGACGCCGAAGTACCCGGCGTCCAGCGCCTCCTCGAGGATCCGCTCCATCCGCGCCAGCTCATCCGAGGTGGGGACGGCGGTGCGCTCCAGGCTGCGCGCCAGCCCCATCACGTGGGCGCGGATCGCCGAGTGGCCGGCGAGCGATGAGATGTGCGGCCCCAGCGGGAGCCGCGCCAGGTGGTCGAGGTAGCCGGGGAGGGTGTCCCACGTCTTGGAGCGCTCCAGCAGATCGCGCACCACGTCGTAGGGGATCCCCTCGACGCGGCAGAACATGTCCGCCAGGTCCTCCGGCGTCCCCAGCCCCAGGGAGAGCGAGCAGCTCCCCACCATCACCGAGGTCACGCCGTGCCGGACGGATTCGGAGAGCGACGGCGCCAGCTCCACCTCGGCGTCGTAGTGGGTGTGGAGGTCGATGAAGCCCGGCGTGACCCAGCGCCCCCCGGCGTCCACCACGCGCGTGCCCGGCTCGGCCGGGAGCGGCGCCTCGCTGAGGGCGGCGATCTCCGTCCCGCGCACGCCCACGTCGCACCGCTTCGGCGGGGCGCCCGTGCCGTCGAACACCAGCCCGTCCCGGATCACGACGTCGAAGGTCACGGCGCGGTCGTATCACGCGGCCGGTGTTCTGTTTCGGGTCTCGCTGTGGCTTGATCCGGAAGATGCCAGCTCGCTCTTCGCCATTCCTGTGGTGCCTCCCCCTGGCCGTCGCGCTGTGGGCCTACGCGTGCACCGATCCGGGGAATCCACCGCCGCCCGGCGACGACGCGGGGGAGGACGCCGGCGACGGGCTGGACGCGGGCGGTCCGGTGGTGGCGCCCGTGGGGCAGTGGACGTGGATCCCGGTGGAGGGTTCGCAGTGCGCGAGCGGCTCGACGACGGGGTTCGCGATCAACGTGGCCGACGCGGGGCAGGACCTCTTCATCTTCATGCAGGGCGGCGGCGCGTGCTGGAACACCGGGACGTGCGTGCCGTCGCTCGTGCAGTACGGGCCGGTGTGCAACTACGGCTCCGGGATCTGCCTCTACAACGGGGCGGGCGGGACCCAGCCCACCGCGGTCCACGTCACCGAATCGGACCCGTTCCCGCGCGACGGCGGCGGCGCGCTCCCCGGCGAGCTGGCGCAGATCAAGACCATCCGCGCGCTGGACCGCACCGACCCGTCGAACCCGTTCCGCGACGCGACGTTCGTCTTCGTCCCGTACTGCACCGGCGACCTCCACGCCGGGCGGTCGGAGCAGACGTACCCGTACCGCTACGGCGCGTTCGACCCGGTCTCGTACTACACGGTCCACTTCGCGGGGGCGATGAACACCGCGCTCTTCCTACGCAAGCTGCACCTCACGCTGCCGGGCGCGCGGCGCGTGTGGCTGAGCGGCTCCAGCGCGGGCGGCTACGGCGCCACGTTGAGCTTCGAGCGCACCCGGCGGGAGTTCGCGGGGGCGGACGTGGCGCTGCTCGCTGATTCGGCGCCGTTCCTGCCGACGTACCACTGGGGTGAGTTCACCACCGCGTGGAATTCGGAGCTCCCGGCTGGGTGCCCGGACTGCGACGCGGGGATGCCGCAGCTGATCAACCACCTGCTGGCGACGTATCCGACGTCGCGGCTGGGGTTGCTGGCGTATGACCACGACAACGTCATCAGCTGGTATTTCTACGGCGCGGCCGGGGTGAACGACTTCGTGTCACCGCCGACGGGTGCTTACAACGCGGACCTGGGGGTGCTCGAGCAGGCGTACGACGGCACGGCCAACGGCAAGTACTACGTGCTCGCCGGGACGACGCACGTGATGTGGCCGGGTTACGGGACGCGGCTCGCGGACGGGGGCTACACGGCGCCCGTCGCGAGCAATGACGGAGGAACGGACCTGAAACGGTGGATCGACGCCTGGGCGACCGGGGGTCCTGGGTGGACGAGCACCCGGTGACAGAAGCTTGGAGCGCGGGGCCGCATGTGCGACCGTGCGCGCGGGCTTTCCTGCCGCGCTCACATTCCAAGGGGACACCAAGATGAAGGGCAAGGTCGTCGGGTACTGGATCGCCACCGCGCTCACCGCGGTCCTGATGGGGTGGGGCGGAGTGATGGACTTCCTCAACTGGCCGACCGCCCAGGAGATCATGAAGCACCTGGGCTATCCGAACTACGTCGCGCCGATGCTGGGGGCTTGGAAGATCCTCGGCACCATCGTGATCCTCGCGCCCGGCCTGACGCGGGTGAAGGAGTGGGCGTACGCGGGGATCGTGATCGACCTGATCGGCGCGGGCGTCTCGCACATGATGACCGGTGACGGCCCGGACAAGTGGGCGCTGCCGTTCGTGTTCGTGCTGATTGTGGCGGCGTCGTCGATCCTCCGCCCCCCGAGCCGCGTGTTCGGACAGATCATGCCTGGCGGCAGTGCGCCCGCGTCGGTGAGCGGCGCCCCGGCGGCGACGTAGCGGGAACCTTCAGCGCTCGTCAGATCCCGCCGCCGCCCAACCACAGCGCGGCCGCGGCGGCCAGCAACAGTGGCGCGGTGAGCATGTCCACCCGGGCGACCCGCGCCGCCTCCGCGGTGGGCGCCGGGCCGATCGCGAAGAGCGCGACGTAGGTGAGCTTGCTGGCGAGCGCCACCGCGATCGCCGCCGCGCGGAGCGGGGGGAAGGGGATCGCGGCGAAGAGCAGCAGCCCCACCAGCGCCAGCAGCCCCGCGCGGTGCCGGGTGAGCAGCGCCATCGTGACGTCGTCCAGGGCCACGCCGTAGAAGCGGCGGCTGAGGGACGGTACAAGGGCGACGGCGCCGGGGAGGAGCTGGACCAGCCCCACCAGCGCCATCGCGAGAAGGGCCAGGGCGCGCCACATGGACAGACCTCCTGAAGGTGCAGCGGGCCGCACGGTGCCCGAGGTCGCGCGCGCGGGCCAGCGCTTCTTCCGGAGCGGTGGATCGCGTGGGTGAGCCGGGAGAGGAGCCGGTGGGGAGGCCCTCGCGGCGCGCGGCGGCCGCGGCGGTGGCCGCGCACGTGGCGGTGCTGGAGGGGAAGCCGTTGAAGCAGGCGCTGAGCGAGGCGCTGGCGGAGCGGGGGGCGAAGCTGGGCGGGCAGGAGCGGAGGTTCGCGGCGTTCGCCACCCGGGAGCTCTCGCGGCACATGCGGTGGCTGGACCTCCAGGCGCGGCGGCGCGGGCGGCGGCGAGGGCTGGTGGAGGACGAGGCGATCGTCCGGTACGCGCTGTGGAGGTTCCTCCGGACCAGCGCGCCGGTGGAGCGGGTGATGGTGGAGGTGGGCTTGCCCGGGCCGGTGCGTCCGCGATCGGTGAAGGACGCGGAGGTGGAGGCGATGCTGCGGGCGGCGCCGGAGAAGGAGGCGGAGCCGGCGAGCGCGGTGGAGCGGGCGGCGATCCGCCACTCGTTCCCGCGGTGGTTGGCGGAGCGGCTGGCTCGGGAGGTCCCGGAGGAGGAGCTGGAGCCGCTGATGGCGGCGCTGAACCGGGAGCCGGCGATCCTCCTGCGCGCGCGGCCGCCGGGGACGCGGGAGGAGGTGCGGCGGGCGCTGGAGGCGGAGGGGATCGCGGTGGAGGTGGTGGGGGACGCGCCGGACGCGTTGCGGGTGTCGTCGCACGCGGTGTTCGAGAGCGGGCCGATGCGCGCGGGGCGGCTGCAGGTGCAGGACCTGGGGAGCCAGCGGATCGTGGAGTGGTGCGGGGACGTGCGCGGGCGGAAGGTGGCGGACGTGTGCGCGGGGGCGGGAGGGAAGACGCTGGCGCTGGCGGACCGGGCGGCGGAGGTGATGGCGGGGGACGCGTCGGCGAGGCGGCTGCAGGAAGCGAAGCGGCGGGCGCGGGAGCTCGGGGTGGGGAACGTGTCGTTCAGCGTGCCGGCGCGGTGCGAGGAGGCGGAGGTGATCCTGGTGGACGCGCCGTGCAGCGGGACGGGCGTGCTGGCGCGGGAGCCGGAGATGAAGTGGCGGCTGACGGCGGAGCGGGTGAAGGAGCTGAACCGGAAGCAGCGGGAGATTTTGGAGGACGCGGCGGGGCGGGGGAAGGCGGCGGAGGTGCTGGTGTACGCGACGTGCTCGCTGCTGCGGGAGGAGAACGAGGAGGTGGTGGAGGGGTTCCTGGGGAGTCACCCGGAGTGGCGGCTGGATGGGGAGGCGCTGCGGGTGCTGCCGCACCGGGCACCGGGCGGGGGGTACTTCGCGGCCCGGATGGTGAGGGGAGGGGGCGGGAAGGTTCGTTGACAGGCCGGGAAGTCGCGGGCTACGGAGGGCGCGTGCCCACTGCTCCGCCGCCGCCAAAGGACCCCGCGTTGATGCAGCAGATCGCTCAGGCCTGGGACGAGGCCAAGGAGCAGCTCTCCGACCTGCGAACGGCGGTGGAGCAGAACGCGAAGATGGCGCAGCTGAAGCTGGAGGCGTCGTTCCTCAGCCGGGACCGCGACGTGGCGCTGCGCGACTTCGGCGAGGCGGTGTGGAACCAGGTGCTGCGGGGCCGGCTCCAACTCCCACCCCAGCTGGCGACCGCGATGCAGAAGATGATCGACGTGGAGAAGAAGATCCAGAAGCAGGCGTCGGAGATCACCGACATCCTCAAGGAGGGGGACGAGGCGGCAGAGCGGCTGCGGCAGAAAAAGGCCGCCCGGCCCTCCCAGGCGCTGGCGTCCAAGATGAAGAAGCGGTAGAAGTCCGAGCGTTTCCGGGCGGTTCCCCAGACCGCACCCGGTGCCGGGGCTATAGCTCAGCTGGGAGAGCGCTTGAATGGCATTCAAGAGGTCATCGGTTCGATCCCGATTAGCTCCACAATGAAGCCCTCCGAGGAGAACCCTCGGGGGGCTTTTTGTTGTCCAGACGTGTGAGCGCAGGCGG